>NZ_JALFLA010000078.1 GCF_022775115.1 Agathobaculum sp. | reverse complement strand
CAGACTGATGCCCACTGTTCCATATTTCGACCGGCGACAGGTTTTGGCCTGCCGCTTTTTGTGCTGCGATGGTTTTTCATGAGGCGTTGAAAACCTGTTTGTCAAGGTACACGCCCTCGCTACTTATTTTCGTAGCAAGGTTCCTGTTGCCAGCCTGAATGCTGCAAGGGGGACTATTCCATATGCTTTCGAAAATCAAAAATCGCTTCCATAAGCCCACCTTCGATATGTCCCTTTACAAGCCAAAAATGAGTCTATTAAAAAACACCAAATCCATTGAAAAAATGGGATTTTGGTGGTGTTATTTTCGTATTCACTTACTTTTTCAGCTTTTGAAAAGGTTACACACTTCCAAACCGCCTCCTATGACAATATATCTATCCATCAAGAAATGAGATGACACCAGGGTGGAAATCTCGCAGCCGCCAGCCTAACAACAATCATTTGGAGATACCCTCCGACATTACGGGACGCACAAATATGGTGTTTATGACATAAATGCCACTTGTTAGAGAGTCTCCTAAGCCCCCGTTACTCGCCCCCACCCGCGGAGAGATGTTATCACCTCTGCCAGCAGATACCCCGCAGGGCGCACATTGTATGCCCCGTGCCTTTGCAGCCAGGGCAAAGCCCTACTCAATAAAGGTAGACAGTAGAATTCAAAATATATTCCGATGCCAGATTGAAACTCAACGCCTTACAGGAAGGCTGATCCGGCGTTCCGTCCCGCCCGTGCAGCCAAAAAAACCACGCGGTAACGATCGGTCGGATCGTTACCGCGTGGTTATCCTGCGGCCTGTCCATACGCCGCTGCTTACTTTTGCCGGACTACGGGCGATACGCGGGATCAGCCGCAGCCGCCGCACCGCTCGCAGGCAGCAGGGGTGACCGCACAGCCACCGAGCGCGGTCTCGCGCAGCTCGATCGGGATGCGCCGCCCCACGGCGTACATGGTGTCCAGCATCTCATCTAACGGTATCATCTGTTGCACGCCGCTGAGCGCCAGCTCGGCGGCGATCAGGGCATTGGCCACACCGGCTGCATTCCGGTTCTGACAGGGGTACTCTACCAGCCCGCCCACCGGGTCGCACACCAGACCCAGCATATTCATCAGAACAGTGGAGGCCGCGTCCAAACACCGGCTGGGCGTGCCGCCCATCAGCTCCACCGTGGCCGAAGCCGCCATCGCGGCGGCTACGCCGATCTCGGCCTGACAGCCGCCCACCGCGCCCGCTACAGTCGCGTTGCGCATGGCCAGATAACCCACCGCACCCGCGTTGAACAGCGCGTCTGCCAGCCGGTCGTCGGATATCTTATAGCAGTCCTGCAGCGCCAGCAGCAGCCCGGGCACTACACCCGCCGACCCGGCCGTGGGCGCTGCCACGATCAGGCCCATGGAGGCGTTGACCTCCAGCACGGCCATGGCATACATCATCGCCTTACCCAACACGTCGCCGCAGATCGCCTTGCCCTTGGCGGCATGGGCGGACAGCTGCTTCGCTTCCCCGCCGATCAGGCCGCCCATCGACCGAACCGGATCCTTGAGCGGCCGGGTGGCTGAGTCGCGCATGATCTCCAGCGCGCGCGCCATCCTATAATCCACAATGTCTCGGGTCGTTTCCCCCAGCTCGCATTCCCGGCGGCGCATGATCTCGGAAATCGGCTGCTGCTCCTGTGCGCACAGCGCGAGCAGCTCCTTGGCGGATTTAAAATCCATGTTGCTCCCTCCCCTACGGCTCCACGATCATCACATCGTGCACGTGCGGATTGTTGCGCAGCGGCCCGGCAATGCCCTCGGGAAACCGCCCGTCGGACTCGACAATGGTATAGGCAGTGTGCCCCTTGGATTCGCGGAACAGGCGCATAAAGGCAATATTCACATTGCTGTCACTGAGCACCTTGGTGATATGGGCGACCACGCCGGGCATATCCTGCTGGACGACGATCACCGTGCTGTAATCGCCGTTAAAATCCACCGATACGCCATTGATGCGGGAAATGCGCACCTTGCCGCCGCCAAGCGACTCCCCGCGCACGGACATGACCTGCCCGCGGGCGTTCTCCATGCGGATGTCCACTGTGTTGGGATGGATGTCGGTCTCGGTATCGCACGGGGTGAAGCTGTACGCCAGCCCGCGCTCCGCCGCGATTTGGAAGGATTGGCGGATGCGGATATCGTCCGTGCCGAAGCCCATGCTGCCGCCCAGCAGCGCACGGTCGGTCCCATGGCCGTGATAGGTTTTGGAAAAGGAACCATACAGCGTAAAGTCCACTTTTTTCAGCGGGGGCGCAATCATCTTATGCGCCAGAAAGGCGATGACGGCCGCCCCCGCTGTGTGGGAGCTGGACGGCCCGATCATATTAGGCCCCAACACATCAAAAACACTGATATAAGACATGCTTGCTCTCCTTCCCTGGCCGGCGGCGGAGCAGGCTCACGCGGCCTTCTTATTGATAAACTTCTGGTAAATGGTCTCCACGACCACACCGATCGCATTATCGCCCGACACGTTGCAGGCCGTGCCGAAGGAATCCTGCGTGATGTACAGCGCAACCATGATTGCGCAGATCGGGCCGCCGGGATCGCCAGCCTCTGCACCGAACACCATGTACAGGAAGGGCAGCGCAGTCATGATGGAGCCGCCCGGCGCGCCGGGGGACGCGACCATCGCGATGCCCAGCGTCATGATAAAAGGAAGGACCGTGGTGATGCTGATCGGGATCTGGTTCATCAGGCATACCGCGGTAGCACAGGCCGTGATGGTGATCATCGAGCCTGCCATGTGGATATTCGCGCACAGCGGAACCACGAAGTTACGGATCTCGGCGGATATGCCGTCCGCCTCTGCGCACTGAAGGTTGACCGGGATCGTAGCGGCCGAGGACTGCGTGCCCAGCGCCGTGATATAGCCGCGGATCTGGTTGCGGATCAGTGTGACGGGGTTCTTCTTGCTGACCGTACCCGCTATGATAAACTGCACCACGATATAGATCAGGTGCATGATGATGACCACCAGGAACACCTTCCACAGGATGCCGAGGATCGCAAAGGTCTGCCCGGACTTGGTCATATTGGTGAACGTGCCGCAGATGTACAGGGGCAGCAGCGGGATAATGACCGAGTGCAGCACCTTATCGATGATGCCGGAGAAGTCGCTCATGCCGTTATACAGTGTGTCCCCGATAGTCTTGCCGCGCAGGGTGGACAGGCACAGACCGAGCACGAATGCGAGCACAACCGCGGAGATCGTGTTAAGCAATGCGGGGATATCCATGCTGAAATAGGTTTCCAGTGAGTTGCCGGCCGTGGCGGCGATCTGCTCGAGCGCATCCGCGCTCATAAAGCTGGGGAACAGGCTTTGCGCCACAAAGTAGGACGCCGAGCCTGCGATCAGCGTAGAGCTGTAGGCGAGGAGCACAGTGATCAGCAGCAGCGTGCCCGCACCGTTTTTCAGGTTGGCGATGCCCATGGTCACGTAAGCGAGTATCATCAGCGGGATCACGAAGGACAGGAACGTACTGAAGATGCTTGACGCCGTTACCACGATCCGGCAAAACCATTCGGGCAGGAACTGGCCGATCAGGATACCGATGATGATGGCAATGATGAGCTTCGGGAGCAGGCCGAGTTTGAATTTTTTCTTTTCCATGAACAATGCAACCTCCTAATAATTTTGCTCAATTTTCCCTTGACCCTTGCTTGATTTTAGTATATTCTGTTTATATATATAAGTCAAATTCATAAATTTAATATTATTGTTTCAAAAAAATCATAATACATTCCAACCAAAAATCGAGGTGTGTATTTATGGAATTGCGCCAAATCAACACCTTTATCCGGGTGGCTCAGTTCAAAAGCTTTTCCAGGGCAGCGGAAAGCCTGGGGTATTCGCAGTCCGCCGTCACTGTGCAGATCCGCCAGCTTGAGGACGAGCTGCACACCCGCTTGTTCGACCGCATGGGCAAGCGCATCATCCTCACCGGCCCGGGGGCGCAGTTCCTCGAGCGCGCTTACGAGGTGCTCAACGAGGTCAACAAGGCGCGGCTTTCAGTCTCCGACATGGGCGAGCTGACCGGTCGGCTGCACATCGGCACGATCGCGTCGCTCTGCTTTGCCAAGCTGCCCGCCGTGCTCCGTCTGTATTGGGAGCGGCATCCCAAGGTCGTCATCCGCATCACCACGGGCGAGCCTGAGGATCTGATCGAGCAGATGGAGCGCGGCGAGCTCGACCTGATTTACATATTAGATGAGCCGCAGTACAACAACAACTGGCGCAAGCTGATGGAGCGGCGGGAGAACGTGGTGTTCGTCGCCTCGCCCTCGCTTGGGAAGACGCTGCAAAGCGTCCCTGGCCTTCGGCTGGAGCATCTGCTCGACAAGCCTTTCTTTCTGACTGAGCGCGACGCAAACTACCGCCGTGTGCTCGACCGCTTTCTGGCCTCGCGCGATATCATCCTAACGCCGTTCCTGGAATGCAGCGACACCTCGTTCATCATCAGGATGCTGGAGTCTGATCAGGGCATATCCCTGCTGCCCTGGTACGCGGTCGAGCAAAGCGTCCGTCAGGGTCGTCTGTCGCTTGTGAACGTCACGGATTTCCGGGCCGCCCTGTACCGGCAGATCTGTTCCCACAAGGAGAAATGGCGCACACGCGAGATGAACGAGTTCGTGCATCTGGTAGAGGAGCTGGATAGGTAGCCCCCCAGTGCGCAAAAATGCCATCCGGCTTTGCCAGATGGCATTTTGTTTTTTCGCATACTTTTGCAGCTTGATCGGAAGCAGGATCACCCACACCCTGCCCTTAAGAGATATCTCAATCCGGCCCGCCTTTACAGCCTCCACCGTTATGTATTTCACCCCGCTTACCCGGTTGCCGGTGGCGCAGATGGTTTCAAGAAGCAGAGCCAGCCGCTCCCATCCCGCTGTTTCTGCTGCATAGACCAAACGGGTGTACTCCTCCCGCGTCAGTTCCTTTGCAGGGTTGCGGAACACCTGCCGCTAAAGCCGCAGCGCCTTGATGCGGCAATCCAGCCATCCCATGTAGGCAAGAAAGGAATTGACCGCCGCCAGCACGGAGCTTACTGCGGCGATGGCATAGATGTAGGTAAGATGCTCCTTCCATTCGATCAGCGCCGTTTTGGTAAGCAGCCGGCCATGTACTTTTGCAGGGCGTTCAGATCATGGATATATTTCTGGATGGCCTGCGCGGCGCGCTCCTGCTCCTGCAAATGGGCGGCATAACGTGTCAGCTGCCTTTCGTCGATTGTGTATTGCAGCATGTCGATATCCCCCTGTCTGCAACAGTTGATACTGTTATTGTACCGGATAGGCGTGGTACCGTGCAGCGCCCTTCATAGACGGCCTCACGGTGGGATGCCGTGCGGCTGCCCGTGAGGAAGTAGTGCGGAACGGTGACGCATCCACTCTCCCCTGCCCAGTAGCCCTCGATCCCACGATTACCAGCCGGGGCCGCATTTCTTCCAGAGGGGCCGGGCGCGTCTAACCGGAAAATGCCATGCTATGGGTGACTGCGGCATCACTGCATCATTTTTTTCAACGCACGGCGGGTACCAGAACACAAGCTGCTGCTTATCTGTTTTACGGCAGCTCCACCATCTATGCTACCATTCTTAAGCGTATCGCTCCGGTTCGGCCAGTCAGAGGCAGAAAATGCGTGTAATCATTTTGCCAGCCTCGGCAAAACCGTTATTTATGCAGTAGAATTTGCTGTTGAATCTTACGGCAAATCGGAATATGCTATAGGCAGAAAGGGGCTGAATGAGATGCCGAATATTAAACCCATCTCCGATCTGCGGAATTACAGCGAGGTGCTGCATGATGTGGCCGCGGACGCCCCTAGGTGCTCGAGACACAGGCATCTGTGACTGTAAACGGATACGCTTTCCCGTCCACCGTCACAGAGCCTTGTGTCAGATCAGTGGTGTCAGCCTTGCCCGTGTCCGTATCCGGCATCTCCATTTTTTGCGTATCGCCGCGCAGCCTGCGGGCAGGAGCAGCAGCCCCGCCGCACAGGCAGCGATCATGCCGCGGAATTTCATTGCATCACTCCCTCGTATAATAAGTTTTAGGGTTAATAATTCAGATATCAGCAGGTTTTGGGATGCCCGTGATACAATAGCTGTAGGCCAGCAGGGTCAAGTTCTTTTCACCCCCAGTTGAACCGAAAAGTTGCTTCTACTTTAGTCCGTTCCCCTGAGCCGGAAGTTAGCTGCATACTCATTAGCTGTTTGCCGGATGTAGGGCCGCCCTCTTAGCAGTGGGGGATATCGCATCGACCTGCCCCGGAATGATTCTAATACGCGAGGTAGCGGATGCTCCGGTTATCATGGGTATCTCAAAGCCTGCTGACCTGAAAAGCACCACATGGGGAGGTGAAATCAATGAATCCACTTTTTGTTGGCATCGATGTGAGCAGCAAGAATAATGTTGTCTGCCTCATGAAACCGGACGGGATCAAATTCAGCACTTTTTCTGTGCAAAACAACCTGGGCGGTGCTAGAATACTTTCAGAGAGAATCGTGTCAGCGCTGGACAAACTCCAGCTCAGCGAAGTGACCATCGGTATGGAGGCAACCTCCATCTATGGTGACAGTCTGGTTTACGCCCTCCGGGAGGATGGCTCCTTGGGCCGTTACCAGCGC
>NZ_JALFLA010000065.1 GCF_022775115.1 Agathobaculum sp. | reverse complement strand
ATCTGACAAAAAACGTGTTTTGGCGAATGCCCTTGACAAGTAATAATTATACAGGTAAAATAAGCTTATGTCAAGCACTTTTTTGCTTGTATTCAAAAAAAGCGCGCATCAGCCAGATGCACCGCAAGGGAGAATGGAAATGAAAAACAGCGAAAAAACAATGGAAAAAATCGTCGCCTTGTGCAAGGGACGCGGCTTCGTCTATGCCGGTTCGGAGATCTACGGCGGCTTGGCCAACACGTGGGACTATGGCCCGCTCGGCGTGGAGTTTAAGAACAACGTCAAGGCTGCATGGCGCAAGAAATTCATTCAGGAAAGCCCGTATAACGTCGGCTTGGACGCGGCTATTTTGATGAATCCGACCGCATGGGTCGCCTCCGGCCATGTAGGCGGCTTTTCCGACCCGCTGATGGACTGCAAGGACTGCAAGACCCGCCACCGCGCCGACCAGCTCATCGAGGAGGCCACCGGCGAGAACCCCGCGGGCTGGTCAAACGAGCAGATGCGCGCCTATATAGATGAGTACCAGATCGCCTGTCCGAACTGCGGCGGGCACAACTTCACTGATATCCGCCAGTTCAATCTGATGTTCAAAACCTATCAGGGCGTTACCGAAAACGCAAAAAATGAGATCTATCTGCGCCCCGAGACCGCGCAGGGCATCTTTGTCAACTTTCAGAACATTCAGCGCACCACTCGCCGGAAAATCCCGTTTGGCGTTGGTCAGGTGGGCAAATCCTTCCGTAATGAGATCACCCCGGGCAATTTCACCTTCCGCACCCGCGAGTTTGAGCAGATGGAGCTAGAATTCTTCTGCAAGCCCGGCACCGATTTGGAGTGGTTCAAATATTGGAAGGACTATTGCCATAATTGGCTGCTCTCGCTCGGCATGAAGGAGGAGAACCTCCGCCTGCGCGACCACGACCCGGAGGAGCTGAGCCATTACTCCAACGCCACGACCGATATCGAGTTCCTCTTCCCCTTTGGCTGGGGCGAGCTGTGGGGCATCGCTGACCGCACCGACTTCGACCTGACCCAGCACCAGAACACCTCGGGCGTTTCGATGGAATATTTCGATCAGGAAGCGAACGAAAAGTATATCCCCTATGTGATCGAGCCTTCACTCGGTGCTGACCGTGTCGCGCTGGCCTTTCTGTGCGATGCCTATGACGAGGAGGTCGTTGGGCAGGACAAGAACGGTAAGGACGACGTGCGCACCGTGCTGCGCCTGCACCCCGCGCTCGCGCCGTTTAAGGCCGCCGTGCTGCCGCTCTCCAAAAAGCTGACCGAGCAGGCCATGCCGCTTTGGGAAAAGCTGTCCAAAAAGTTCAATGTGGACTTTGACGATGCCGGCTCGATCGGCAAGCGCTACCGCCGCGAGGACGAGATTGGCACACCGTACTGCGTCACGGTGGACTTTGAGACCGAGCAGGACTGCTGCGTCACCGTCCGCGACCGCGACACGATGGAGCAGGAGCGCGTCAAGATCGACGATCTGTTCCACTATCTGGCCAAGAAAATCGCGTTCTGATGCGCCGTGCCAAACAGCGCAGACCCGCATAGCAAACGACAGCCGCATGATTATCTCATGCGGCTGTCGTTTTTCATATCGACTCTATTCCAGCGGCACAGCCTCTATATAGCAGGTCTTTTCCCCTGCAAGGCCACGCAAATGCCCAATTTTGATTGCAAGATATAAAAAAACCACGCAGCCGCACCGTACCTCCATACGCGCCTGACGTGGAACATTCCCAAAGGTATTTTACTTCTCGCTCTGTCCGGTATGGGCATCGCCAAAAATCAGGTCGTCGATATCAGGCCGGTCGGGCCGCTGGGGAATCCGCAGATGTCTCATAATCACTTTCAACTCCTTTCTTTGTATTCTGATTGTGTATTACAGTATATCAATACTGCGCGGTAAAAGCAAGAAAAATTTTTGTAAAACATTTGTCAACATTTGTCCTTTTTCACCAAAGAGCACGAGCGCCTGCGCGACCACTACTGAAAAAGGCTCGGCTGTCCAAACGACAGCCGAGCCTACAGGGGCTTCTCTCACGAACAGCGGCACGCCGCTGTCTTTCTTTTCAGAAAACCGTATCAAACCGCGCAGCGTGAAGCCGTTTGCGCAGAGCCACCATTACCAAGTGCGGGAACCCATAGCCCGGAATTGGGCAACAGTGGGCGCATGAGAATTCAAGCCGCCATCCACTGTAATGATTTGTCCGCTGACATAGGCGCTTTCATCCGCGCCGAAATAAACGCAGGCATGCGCGATATCGTCCGGGCATCCGTAACGGTTGACCATGATATTGCTCAGGAAAATATCCTTCAGCGCTTGCGGTACCTTGGCCTCGTTCTCGGGGGTGATAATCAGACCGGGGCGGACACAGTTGCAGCGAATATTATCCTTGCCGTATTGCAATGCCACCGACTTGGTGAACATATCCACGCCCGCCTTGGCGCTGGCATAGGCGGTCGAGCCTAAATCGCCGCCGCAGGAAGCCATAGAGCCAATGTTGATGATCGAACCGCCGCGCGCATCCTTACGCATATGCGGCAGCACACATTTGGTCACATAGAACGTGCCCCGCATATCGCTCTGGAAGATGGCGTCCCACATTTCAATGGTCAGTTCGTCCACGCGGCCATCCTTGAGCGCCACATTGGCGGCGTTGTTGACCAGAATATCAATTCGCCCATAGGTTTCGGCGATGTCCTCCACCAGCTTTTCAATGCTTGCGGGATCGGTAATGTCCATCACATGGAAGGCCGCCTTGCCGCCCTCCGCGGTGATGCTGTCCACAACGGCCTGCCCCTTTTCCACGCGCCGCCCGCAGACGATGACCTGCGCGCCCTCCGCGGCGTAGCGCTTTGCAATGCCGATGCCGATGCCGCTGGTCGAACCGGTAACGATAGCGACTTTATTCTCCAACCTGTTTATGTCCAAAACCTCACTTTCTTAACTGAAATCCAAACTTTTATGGGGACGGGCGCACCGACACCCGTCCCCTATATCGCACGTTTTCAAAAAAATTAAAGAGCAGCCTTGGCCTTGTCAGTCAGCGCGGTGAACGCGGCCATGTCATTAACCGCCAGCTCGGCCAACATCTTGCGGTTCAGGTCGATACCCGCCTTCTTCAGACCGTTCATGAAGGTGCTGTAATTCATGCCGTTGAGCTTGCAGGCAGCCGAAATGCGGGTGATCCACAGGCGGCGGAAGTCACGCTTTTTCTGCTTGCGGCCAATGTAAGCGTACTTCAGGCTCTTCATGACCGCCTGATTGGCTACACGGAAGTGCTTGGATTTGGCACCCCAGTAACCCTTGGCACGCTTGAGGATCTTCTTTCTTCTTTTGCGCGTCATCATTGCGCCCTTAACTCTTGCCATTGTGATTGCCTCCTATATGAAAGATATTTTTAACTTATTTGTAGGGGATCAGGCGCTTGACCTGCGCTACATTGGTCTGATCGGCGAAGCCCTCCTTGCGCAGGTGACGCAGACGCTTGGTGGACTTTTTATTCAGGATGTGGCGGCGACCGACATGGGCGCGCTTGATCTTGCCGTTCTTGGTAACGGAAAATCTTTTCTTTGCACCGCTGTGCGTTTTGATCTTAGGCATAGGTTTTGCTCCTCTCTCAATTTGCGCTGGAAACGCGCTTTTGTCTTACTTGTCCTTGATCGGGGCCAGAAACATGATCATCTGGCGTCCCTCGAGCTTGGGCTGCTTTTCCACCGTGCTGTATTCCGTGCACAGCTCCGCGAAGCGATGGAGCAGATCCTGACCGAGCGATGCGTGTGTTACCTCGCGTCCACGGAAACGAACCGAGACCTTGACCTTATCGCCATCCTTCAGAAAACGACATGCGTTTTTCACCTTGGTGTTCAGGTCGCCCACGTCGATATTGGGGGTCAGGCGGATCTCTTTGATCTCCACGACGCGCTGGTTTTTGCGCGCTTCCTTTTCCCGCTTGGCCTGCTCGAAGCGGAATTTGCCGTAATCCATGATCTTGCAGACGGGCGGCTTGGCCTGCGGGGCGATCTTGACCAGATCCATGCCCTTGTCGATCGCGGCCTGCTGCGCCTGCTGGATAGGTACGATGCCGAGCTGCTCGCCGTCGTCGGCGATCAGGCGGACTTCCTTGTCGCGGATCTCTTCGTTGATCTGATGTTCCATGCTGCTGATGGGTAGCACCTCCAAACAAAAACGAATAAATGAAAAGAAAAAGGACGGACCGAAGCCGGTCGTCCTCCAACAGATAAAGCGCGCGGCCGCCGCGCGGCCTTTGCGTTTATTGACCCGTTCGCCAGCGCTGCGGGTGAGGACGACGCCTTCTTCCTTGTTTCCTTGACTACTATACCAAAAATACTGCGCAAAGTCAAGCGTTTCTTTCATTTCTTTCGGCCGAACAGCCGCCCAGCATAAACGGCGCAGCCAGCGCCAGCCACAGCGCCGCGTATTTCAGGCATATCTGCCCCTGCACATTGCCGATCTCACGCGAATAGTCCCAAACGTCCAGCCCGCAGACGCGGTTTACCGTGCAGCCGACGACGTATTCCGCCGCCGTGATGCAGGCCGCGCCGCTCACGCAGCGCACGAGCGGCCGCTCGGCGCGCAGCCGTCCGCGCAGGCTGCCCAGCCCGACCAGCACCGCGCCGCCGGTCAGCGCCATTGTCCAGTGTGTCCGTCCGCGCCACAGCAGCTCGAGCGCCGGATAACCGGCCGCACCGAGCAGAAACAGCCCGGCTGTCTGCTTTTTCATTGCAATCACCCACGGTTATTGTGGGCAGCCCGACCGGGATTATACCCGCCCGCACACAAAACGCGACGCGGCTTTCAATTTTCCGCCGCACAAGCCGCCAGCGCCGCGGCGAAGTCCCCATGGACGATCGTGGCCGCGCACGCCAGCATCAGGTTGAGCGGCAGGCCAAAATCCTCAACTGCGAAGCCGTCCGCGTCCGTCTCTCCCAGCCTGTCCCGCAGGGTGCGCACATCGTCCACATAGCCGTACACCTTCTTGCCCTTGGCGCAGGCGTAGCCGACCTCAAAGCAGGTGCCGCTGTCCGGCTCCGCCCCGCGAAAGGGATTGAGGTTTGCGATCACGATGTCGGCCTTGTCGATCAGGCCGCAATTGCCTGAGAAGATCTGGTGCGCACCGTCCGCCTCGTGGTCGAGCGGATACAGGCCGACAAAGCCATTTTCCGCGCACAGCAGCTTGTACCTTGCGCCGCGCTGCACCGCGTCCGGCGCAAATACATCAAAGCCGGCAAGATATATCGTTTTCATATGCTTCTCCCCTATTTCATGTAATGCGCAGAATAAAATCCAACAGAAACAGGCCGAACAGCACGGCGAACAGCACAGCGCGCCGCCGCTCGCCCAGCCGGGTGACTGCCCGCTCCAGCAGCGGCTGGAGGACATACAACACGAGCATCCCGGCTACGCCGAAGCGCAGGCTGGCGCTTAGACAGATACGCCCCTCAAACTGGATGGTATAGCTGCTGTAATCCCACAGCCAACCGCCGGTCGTCCATTCGAGCAGATAGCTGGTCAGAAGCTCAAGCACGGTCGTCAGCACGACGATGGCCACGAACACGACCGCAGGCGTGACGCAGACGCGCCCCCACAGGAGCCGCCGCTTCATCACCCCGCGCAGGCACAGCAGCAACAACAGCGCGCCGAAGCCGTATACCGGGCAATACGGCCCCCACAAAAACCCCCGGTTGGAAAAGCCCCAGCGGTACACCACAACCTCTAAAAACACCTCATAGCACCAGCCGAGCACCGAGTAGGCCAGAAAATACAAAAAGTACGCTTGCAAACACCCAAACCACGGCTTGCCTTTCCGCATGCCGCTTTGCGCAGCGGCCGCGCCGGATGTACGGTTTTCCTGCATAACACACCTCCTTGCAACGCAAAAGGGGGCAGCTGACCGCCCCCTTTTCATATGCTTAAGATAATACCGCATAATTCGGCAAAATCGACTTGCGAGAAAATTCTGCGCACTGATGAGGCGCAATTGTACAATAATACTGGATATATTGCAAGCAATTGCAACAAAATCAGGGCGGAAAATTGCCGCAAAGCGCCGAAGATGTAATTGTGCGGTGTTGCCTTAACTTACAGCCTTGCCTCCAGCTCCTTACGGCGCTCCTCATAGCCGGGCTTGCCGAGCAGGGCGAACATATTCTTCTTATACGCCTCGACCCCCGGCTGAT
>NZ_JALFLA010000057.1 GCF_022775115.1 Agathobaculum sp. | reverse complement strand
GGCTTGCCGCTGCCCCATCAAGGCGCACTTTGCGTCAGCGAGCTTTTGGACAAGCCGTTTTTCCTCACGGAAAAAAATGCCAACTACCGCCGCCGGTTTGACCGCTTTTTAGCAGCGCACGATATCGAGCTTTCCCCAAGCTTAGAAATCAGCGATACTTCGTTTATCATTAAAATGCTGGAAAGCAACCAGGGGGTATCGCTGCTGCCAAAATTCGCAGTGGAGGAAGGCATCCGGGAAGGCAAGCTGCAAAGGCTGGAGGTTTCGGATTTCCGCGTGACAATGTACCGGCAGGTACTGTATCATAAGGACAAGTGGTGTACGCCGGAAATGAAAGCCTTTTTAAAGCTGGCAGAGCAGGCATAAAAACATACCGCACCATTTCCCGGCCAGAGCGGCTGAAAAATGGTGCGGTATGTTTTTATATAGAGCAGAAGAAAGGAATCAATAAATACATAAATGCAATGTATCGCCATCAAAAATAAACTGGTTTTGCGATAATTGATCCCAGTCCTTTGAAGCAAAGTATTCGATATACGAATCAGAGGGAACGGCTTTTTCGTAACTGGTTCCAAGATAATAATTGATGGAAAGCAGATCGCTCCATTCCATGGTGAGTGCGCTTACAATGAGATCGCCCTGAGCATATAGGTCAGGATAGGAATATGTCGGGGTGTGATCTTTGTAAAATGCAATACGCTTGATGGTTTCGCCGGTAACCTCTTGATGATCTTGTATAGCCTGACCGATATAATGACACCGGTATGCATCAAGGGCGTTCAGTTTGTATTTGTCTATATAAATTTTGTTAAAAGAAAAATATTGGCAAACAAGTAAAATCACGATGGCCAACAGGGAAAGGCGCTGTGCAAGTCTTGCTTTTTGACATTGTGCAGGGATGCTTGGAAAGCTGAGAAAGAGCTGCACGGCAAATGCACCGGCAACACTTGCAATGGGATAAGTAGTTCTTGTAGACCACCAGCCCGAGCCCTGCAATATAGTTGCGGTAGAAAACACCAGGGCTGCAAAGGAAATCACGAATGCATTTAAAATATACAAAAATTTATTTTTATGCGAAAAGGCTGATATAACCACAGCCGCAAAGAGAAACGCGGTGAGCGTTAAAAACAAAAATCGCGGCAAAATATCAAAGGTTGAAATCGCATATTCGATTGCTCCGCGAATAACGGTTTCAATATTGGAAACCAAATCGTTGGAATAAGAAATACGAGAGCTTTTGAAGATAAATTTAAAAGCCAGCAAATCAACGGACACAGAAAATACATAGGATAAGCCAATACAAAAAAGGTTTTGTATATACGCTTTCAAATTTTTTGAATGATTAAGGGCAAAAGGAATGCTCAATATGACAAATAATGCAATTGTTCCGGGATAGGTAAGAATAACCAGAATCAGAAAAGCCTGCAGGGCAATCAAATAAGGAAACCGTTTGGAAGCAAAAAAGCTCTCTGCGCAATACACGGCAGCAATGTTTAGCAGAACAGCAAGCATGAAGCCGCATTTTTCAATAAACATAAAATATTCAATGATGAATATATTGGCAATGGCCACGAACGAAAGCAAAATCCTTGTGTTTTCTCCAAGCTGATATTTTGCAAGAATGCGTTGATACAGCCAAACAGCTGCGGCTAAAAATACCAATGCAAGCGCACTGGAAATGGTATAAAAGGATTCGTTGGACAAACCGCTTAAAGAATGCAGCAAGTAGATGAAACCAATGATAGGGCGACCGTTACGCGTTGTCATATCGATGGCTGATGATAAAAAGCCGCCCGAAAAGGTAGCATAGGTGTCGGTAGCAAAAGCAAAATAAACATTAGCTCCAAAATAAAGCAAGATCAGAATGCCAATTTTGAAAAAGACACTTCTTTCCGAACGAAATTTTTCTATAAAACGATTCATAAAATATTCCCTTCTGTTTTTATGCTCAAATAGAATGATTTGATTGATTAAGCATTTATTTTAGTAAAAAAACAAAAGTGCAAAAGATTTATTTATAGCTCTTTTTCAAAATGTGTACTTTATTGTAATTTTACTTATAAAATCAATCATATTATAATATTTATCACAAAATGATAGAAAATTCAATAGAAAAGTATATTCTATGCAATTTTTCCTGTTTACAATAAAGTACACATTTTTGTAAAAAAAGAACGGGGCGGCTTATCCGTTATCGTAAATTTTGGCTCTATATCGAAATGTAGCAAGCGGCATGCCGCATTTTTTTGCGGCTTGTGTGCCGGTTATTTTTCCGCTTTTCCAAAGCTGATAAGCAGTGTGAAAGTCTTCCGGCAAAGGAGTTGGCGGACGGCCAAAGCGTACACCGCGGGCTTTGGCCGCAGCAATACCTTCAGCTTGCCGTCTGCGGATGTCCGCGCGCTCATTTTCTGCCACAAAAGAAAGCACCTGCAAAACAATGTCGCTTAAAAAAGTTCCCATTAAATCCTTGCCCCGGCGGGTGTCCAGCAAAGACATATCCAGCGCCACAATGTCAATGCCTTTATCCTTAGTCAAAATACGCCACTGGTCTAAAATTTCGGTGTAATTGCGGCCCAAGCGGTCAATGCTCTTGATATACATAATATCGTTTCTTTTGATTTTGCGCATCAGGGCCTTATATTGCGGCCGATCAAAATCTTTGCCGGAACGCTTGTCTATAAAAACATTTGAAACAGAAAAGCAGACTGCTTCGGAAAATGACATACCTACAAAAAACGAAGCATAAGAGAAGGAAACGCTGCTTTTGATCAGATGTTGGCATGGCAAATATCAGATTTTTATTGGGACAGGATAAAATTCAAAATAAAAGTAAAAACCTCTGTGTTACGATTAGAGTGGTTTGATGACCGCATCACTAAAAGCAACAGAGAGGTTTTTGAAATATCAAAATAAAGTGAGGCACCCGGTGTATGCAAGCTGCCGATGCGAATACCACATCGTATTCGCTCCGAGATATAGAAAAACCGTGATCTACAGGGAAAGCAGAACAAAAGTGAAATTTCATGAAAACTTTGTAAAAAGCAGGGGAGTATACCCGCATTATATTCATTCCATCATTGCATATGAGTGTAGCATGATTGGCAGGCACACTCAAGAGCAAAAATGGGCTGATACAATTTGATCCATGTGCTAAACGAGGTTGGTAGGCAGCGGATTTCTTTTGTTTGGACTTTTTTTGGGCATAGCACAACACCCCATTTGTCAGACAAGTATGACAAATGGGGTGTTGTGCAAGGATTGCGGCAGTTTTTTACCGGATGGCGATCTGGTTTATTATAGATCCAATATCCCAGTCGATACAAATCGACTGCTTTTTGATCTCCTGCGGGCAAACGGCCTGCCTTTGGTTGATACAGGCGTAGATCGCATTTGGGCTCTTGGCTGTCATCTGCCAGAAGGGGTACTTGATGATGACGGGGGTATAGGTGTTTTTCTCGAAGATCTCGTCCAGCTTTTCGTTGCTGATGTTTTTGATCTTGCCCCGCAGGGAGATCGAGATTTTGTCCTTGGTGGCAGACAGAGCGATGTACCCCTGCTCCATGAGCTGGGCATAGAATGCCTTGCCCTTGGCGGTGAGAAAATACACGCCCTGCTCGTCATAGAGCATCATGTCGATGACACGGGTCTGGGGATGCCCGTCTGCACCGATGGTGGCAATGGTGGTGGAGCGGATTTTTTCCACCAGTAATTCCAAATAATCTTGTTTCGTCATACCATCAACGCCCTTTCAGAATCGGCGTGAGCCGTTTATAGGTCAGCATGGTAAAGCCGCCAATGATAACCCCTTTCAGAATGTTGAAGGGCAAGGCATTGAACAGCACAATGTCCAGCTTTGTGTGGATGAAGGGCAGAAAGGCGCCGAAGGAGGCGATAAGCTGATCCAGCGGCATAAAGGTTTCAAACAGCGGCAGCAGGATGAAGTAGTTCGCCAATGCTGCGGCAGCACCCATCACAAAGCTGGCAGCGACACAGGCAAGCAGCGCCGTTTTCTTGGTCTTGCGGTGTTTATAAATAACCCCGGCAGCGACTACATAGGAAGCGCCCATCAGAAAGTTGGCGATCTCTCCGACACCTCCCGTGGAGGTGGTCAGAAGCTGCAAGGTATTTTTGACAAGTTCAATAAGCAGACCGGAGAGCGGTCCGAAAGCAAATGCACCGATGAGTGCCGGAAAGTCCGACAGGTCCATCCTTGCTTGGAAAAAATTTTTATGGAGGGATCGAAATGATCGAAGCAAAAGCAAAGAATGAACTTCCTGCCTGTCCCGTGGAAACCACGCTGACCCTTATCGGGGATAAGTGGAAGGTGCTGATCCTGCGGGACTTGATGCCGGGAACAAAACGGTTTGGGGAGCTGAAAAAGTCCGTTGGCAATGTGTCCCAAAAGGTCTTGACTGCCCAGCTCCGGGCGATGGAGGAGAGCGGACTTGTGAAACGCAAGGTCTACGCTGAAGTCCCTCCCCGGGTGGAGTATTCGCTGACGGAACTCGGTAAAAGCCTGAAACCCATTCTGGACTCCGTGTGGGCATGGGGCGAAGCATATAAAGCCAAACACTAAAAACGCCGAAGCAGCACTGTAAAGGTACTGCTTCGGCGTTTTCTTATGTTGAAGTCAAATTATTTCAAAATGCGTTATCGCTTCCGCGATGGCGTATCTTTCTTAGGTTAAAACGGGGAAATGTCATCCGCAGACTTTTACGGACTGCATTTTTCCATGGGATGCCGGAAATGAAAACAGGCGGCCTTGGCTTTCGCGGCACCATCCGGTTTGCCCAGACCAAAGCCAACGGTTATACCGTTTCGGGACGGGACTTGGACAACAAAACCACGCATTCACAATGCTTTGTGCGTGCAAACATATCCACGGCCTGCACTTTTTGGGCGGTGTAGCCATGGTCGACCAAATAGCGCACATCGCGCGCGGCGGTGGCGGGGTTACAGCTCACCATCACCAAAGTGGGCGGGGCCATTTTTAAAACGGCATCCAGTGTGGTCTGGTCACAGCCTTTGCGGGGAGGGTCCAGCACAATGCAGTTGGGGGCAAGGCCCTCTTCGGCCAGCTGCGCGGCAGCCTGACCGGCATCGGCACAGAAAAAGCGTGCATTCTGCACCCCCATGGCGGCTGCATTGCGGCGGGCGCTTTCCACCGCCTCAGAGATGATCTCCACGCCGATCAGCTGGCTGCAATCGGCTGCCATGCTCAGGCCAATGGTGCCCATGCCGCAGTAAAGATCCAGCAGCAGGTCGCCGGGCTTCAGCGCGGCGAATTCACGGGCTACGCCATACAGCTGTTCAGCCCCCGGCGTGTTGACCTGATAAAAACTCAAAGGGCCAAGCTCTACAGGCACGCCGCACAGGGTGTCACGCAAAAACTCCCGCCCGGCCAGCAGAATGCTTTCGGGGCCGGTGATCACATTGGTGCGCTTGGTGTTGACATTCAGCAAAATGCCCACGATGGAAGAAAACTCTTTCTGCAGGGCTTCGCAGATCTCACGGCTGTGGGGCAGGCTGCGGCCATTGGCCACCAAACACACCAAAATCTCGCCGCTGTGATAGCCCTGACGCAAAAATATGTGCCGGATAAGCCCCTTGCCGGTCTGTTCGTTGTATACGCTCACATGATACTGCTCCAACAGGCGGCACACGCTTTGCGCGATCCGGTTCAGCACATCGGGCTGCAAAAGGCAGTCGCTGCAGGGGATCACATTGTGTGTGCGGCCTGCGTAAAAGCCGGTGACAATGTGCCCATCAGGCGAAAGGGCCACAGGATACTGTACTTTATTGCGGTAACGCTGGGGCAGGGGACTGGGCAAAATGGGCAGCATGGGAATTTCCAGCCCGCCAATGCGCGAAAAAGCATCGGCCACAAAGCTTTGCTTGGCGGCAAGTTCGGCCTCATAGCTCAAATGCCGAAAGCAGCATCCGCCGCAGGGGCGATACACCGGGCAGTCCGGCTGCACACGGCCGGGGCCGGGGGCTTCTAACTTGTCCACAATGCCAAAAGCATAGTGCTTGCAGTCTTTCACAATGCGTGCCTGCAGCACATCGCCGGGGGCCGTGGCGGGCACAAACACTGCCTCGCCCTCATAATGCCCCACGCCGCTGCCGTCGCTGCTCAGCGATTCAATGGTCAGTGGGATGATCTCGTTTTTATGCAAAGCCATAAACTGTTTACTCCAAAAGCTGGTATCCAAAAATAAAATGCTTGTTTTCATCGGGCTGCACCGTGCAGTCCTGTGCCACAAAACGATAGTTCAGGGCGTTGTGCGTAAACTGCGACAGAATGCTTGTGGCGATTTCGCGGTCATAATAGGCAATATAATCTGCCGTGCCGGCATCGCGCAGCGCCTGTGCGCTTTCGCGGCTTTCGGCCAGTGCGGCAATGCGTGTTGTGCCCAGCCAGCCCATCTGCCGGGCTTGCTCGTGCGCCAGCTCAGCGGCGCGGCTGCCTGCGCAGAAAATCACCTCGGGCTGCGAGGTGTCTGAAATATCTCCGGCAGAATCGTCTTCCAAAGCATCGGCAGGCTGTGCATCCTGCTGCCATACTTCGTTTAAGCTGTAATGCAGATCGGCCATCACATCGGTGAAATTGTGGTGCAGATCGGTGTAAACGCCATAGTGCTCACACTCGGCCAAAAATTCACGCCCCACTATACCGGCGCTGGGATAGTCACCGGGCAAAAGGCCAATGCAGTCCAGCAGTTTGTCATCATCAACATCCTGCAGGCTGCCCTCACGAAAAGCCATGGCGGCCTGCTTGCCCAAAAGCTGCCCGCCGTGTGCGGCGTCATTGTCCAGCGCCCAGGCCTTGTCATAGCTGTCCAGCAGCTTTTGCTGCGGCGAAGCCCCTACAAACAAAAGGGTGGTGCTGTGCGCAGCAGCCTGCGTGAACACATCGGGGTCTGTAAACGGCACATCGCTGCCGATCACAATCACCTCGGCCCCCTGCTCGATCAGCTGCAGCGCCGCATCGGCGGCGGAAGTGCCTGCATCGCTCACGCGCACCTCGCAGTCAAGCTCGGCCAGGGATTCCGCAAAGGCATCGGTATCCAGATAAGAAATAGGCTCGGCAGGGCCCACCACGCCCACCAAAGCAGGGGAGCCATGGTCGCCGGTGGCCAGCCGCACGGAAAGCACACAGGCGTAAATGCAGGCGGCCAATGCGGCCAGCCGCAGAAAAACAGGAAACAGGTTCTTTTTCATCATCATTTGCTCCCGGCAGGTCAGTTGTTTTTCTCGCTTTGTGCCAGATAGCGGCTTGGCGGCACGCCCTTCAGCTTTTTAAACACGCGCGAGAAATAGAACTGGTCAAAAAATCCCACCGAAACAGCGATCTCGGCAATGGAAAGGCTGCTGCTGCGCAGCAGGTTGCACGCCTCGCCAATGCGGTAGTTGGTAAGGTAATCAATGGGGCTTTGGCCAACATTGTTGATAAACACACGGTACAAGTGGCTGCGGCTCACACCCACGCTGCGGGCAATATCATCAATGCTGATATCACGCGAATAGTTGAACTGAATATACTTGATCGCGCTCAGCACATATTGCGAGCTGCTGCTGGGGTTGTAGGGCTCCAGTGCCTGTGCTTCTTTCATCAGCTCGGACATGAACAGGTACAACTTGCCCACCATGGCAGCTTCCTGATGGGGCTCGGGGCCATGCACGCTGTAAATATCGTGCAAGGCGCTTTGCAAAAGCTCAGGATTCTGGCAGTGGAACACAGGCTTGGCATCCGAAAAGGGCGTTTGCTGTACCAGCCGGTTTGCGCACGCGCCGTTAAAGCCCACCCAGTAATACTTCCAGGGGGCTTCGGCATCGGCAGTATAGGTCACCAGATGGCTGGGCTTTACCAAAAACAAATCGCCCGCCTGCAGCTGGAAGGTGCCGCTTTCGGTTTTGTAGGTGCCTTTTCCGGCTACGACCAGATGGATCAGATAATGATCGCGGATGCCGGGGCCCCAGGTATGGCAGGGGTCACACTGCTCGTGGCCGCAGTTGAAAATGGAAAGTTCGATATTATCGGTATAGCTTTGTTTAAAGGATTGCTTTGTATCGTTTGTCATATTGCAGGGACTCCTTTCTGCCGCAGAATATACCTACAAAATCCGCTATTTTAACCATTATACCAGCTGATTCAACAAAAGTCCATATTTCAACACAAAAAATAGTTTACTTATCTTTTTCGTTTGGTATAATATTCATAAAATGAGGAATTGCGTGTAGAAAATTTTGTACGGCATGGCAACAGCCCCACACAAGCATTTAAGGAGGATTTTATCATGGCAACTGCGAAACAGCTGATAACCCGAATCGAGGCCGGAGAATTCGATGGTGTCTTTGGCCGCCTTTACGCCCACGATGCTGCGGTGATCGAAACTCAGCGCAAGCGCTATATCCAAACCATTCAGGAGTTTGAAGAATGCTTCGGCGAAGGCCGTGACCTGCGCATTTATTCGGCTCCCGGCCGCACTGAACTGGGCGGCAACCATACCGACCATAACAACGGCGTGGTGATGGCTGCGGGCGTGAATCTGGATATTATTGCCGTGGTGAGCAAAAATGATAACAATGTGATCAACTTTAAAAGCAAGGGCTTTGGCCGCATTGACGGCATCGACCTGAACCGCTTGGAGCCTGTTGAAAGCGAAGCCTCGCATTCGGCAGCGCTGATCCGCGGTGTGGCGGCAGGCGTTGCGAAAGTAGGCGGCAAGGTGGGCGGCTTTGATGCATTCTCCACCAGCGATGTGCTGCGCGGCAGCGGCCTTTCCAGCTCGGCTGCGTTTGAGGTGGTCGTGGGTGCCATTCTGCGCGGCGAGTACAACAACGGCGATGAAACCCTGCTCAGCCAGGTGGAGCTTGCCAAGATTGGCCAGTATGCCGAAAATGTGTTCTTCGGCAAGCCGTGCGGATTGATGGATCAGACCGCCTCGGCGGTCGGCGGCGTGGTGGCGATCGACTTTGCCGATACCGACCGCCCGATGGTCGAGGGGATCGGACTTGACCTGCGCGCCGAGGGGTACGCGCTGTGCATTCTGGACTCCGGCGCGGATCATGCCGACCTGACCGCCGAGTATGCGGCGATCACCGGTGAGCTGAAGGCCGTGAGCGGTTATTTCGGCAAGTCCTATCTGCGGGACGTACCCGAGCAGGAATTTCTGGCGGCGCTGCCCGCGGTGCGTAAGGCTGCGGGCGACCGGGGCGTGCTGCGCGCGTTCCATTTCTATGCCGAGAACCAGCGTGCCGCCGACGAGGCCGACGCGCTGCGTACAGGCAATTTCGAGCGCTTTTTGGCGCTGGTGCGCGCGTCCGGACGCTCGTCGGCGCTGTATCTGCAAAACGTCATCCCCACCGGCCAGACCGTCCGGCAGGAGCTGATGGTGACCATCGCCCTGTGTGAGCGGCTGCTGGCAGGCCGGGGCGCGGTGCGCGTGCACGGCGGCGGCTTTGGCGGCACGGCGCAGGCCTTTGTGCCGCTGGACGCGCTCGCGTACTTCAAAGCAGAGACCGAGGCCGTGCTGGGCGCAGGCAGCTGCCATGTGGCGGCCATCCGCCCGGTGGGCGGTGTGCGGCTGGGATAAGGAGGCGCAGAATGATCTATCAAGCTGTTGCCGCGCTGACGGACTATGCCGTCCGCACTGGCCTTGTGGACGAGGTCGAGCGCGTTTGGACGATCAACACCCTGCTTGGTGAGCTGGGGCTGGACAGCTGGGAGCCGCCGGAGACGGTGGCCGACCGGCCGCTCGAGGAGATTTTGCACGATATTTTGGACTGGGCGGTGCAGCAAGGCCGCGTGGCCGATGATATCACCAGCCGCGATCTGTTTGACACCCGGCTGATGGGTCGGCTGACGCCCCGCCCCACGCGGGTCATCCGCCAGTTCCGGGCGCGGTACGCGCTCTCGCCGCAGAGCGCGACCGATTGGTATTACCGCTTCTGTCAGGATACCGACTACATCCGCAGCTACCGCATTGCGCGGGATGTCAAGTGGGTCAGCCCCACACCTTACGGTGAGCTGGATATCACCATCAACCTCTCCAAGCCTGAAAAAGACCCCCGCGCGATTGCTGCCGCCAAGGCGGCGCCGCAGAGCGGCTACCCCAAATGTCTGCTCTGCCGGGAGAATGAGGGCTACGCCGGACGGATGAACCATCCCGCCCGGCAGAACCACCGAATCATCCCCCTCGTGATCGACGGCAAGGCGTGGTTCTTCCAGTACAGTCCCTATGTGTATTACAATGAGCACTGCATCGTCTTCAACGGGCAGCATGTGCCCATGCGGATCGACCGCGCCGCGTTCCGTAAGCTGCTCGACTTTGTCCGGCAGTTCCCGCATTACTTTGTCGGCTCGAACGCCGATCTGCCCATTGTCGGCGGTTCTATTTTGAGCCACGACCATTTTCAGGGCGGGCGGTACACCTTTGCCATGGAAAAGGCGCCGGTTGAGCAGGTGGTCTCGTTCGCGGGCTTTGACGATGTCGAAGCGGGCATCGTCAAGTGGCCGATGTCGGTCATCCGCCTGCGCGCGGCCGATGACAGTCGTCTGGTCGAGCTGGCGGACAGGATATTGACTGCGTGGCGCGGCTATACCGACGAGACGGCCTTCATCTTCGCCGAAACCGACGGCGAGCCGCACAATACCATCACGCCCATCGCTCGGATGCGGGAGGGCAAATTCGAGCTCGATCTGGTGCTGCGCAACAACATCACCACGGCGGAGTATCCGCTCGGTGTGTTCCATCCTCATCAGGAGCTGCACCATATCAAAAAGGAGAACATCGGCCTGATTGAAGTGATGGGGCTGGCGGTGCTGCCCGCACGGCTCAAGGGTGAGCTGACCGCTCTGGCCGACGCGCTGGTGCAAGGCGGGGATATCCGGGGCGACGCGGCGCTTGAAAAGCACGCCGATTGGGCGGAGGGACTGCAAAAGCAGTATACCTTCACCCGCGAGAACGCGATGGACATCCTGCAAAAAGAGGTGGGCAAGGTCTTTGCCACCGTGCTTGAGCACGCCGGTGTTTATAAGCGCACCGACGAGGGCAGAGCGGCCTTCCTGCGGTTTATTGACGCGGTGCGATAAAGGAGGAAACGGATATGAAGACCATTCTCGTGGCCGGCGGCGCCGGCTACATTGGCAGCCATATGGTGGCGCTGCTGGCCGAAAAGGGCTATGACGTGGTGGTAGTAGACAACCTGCGTACCGGCCACTGGCAGGCGGTCAAAAACATGGGCAAGCTGTATGTGGGCGATCTGCGGGACGCTGCCTTTCTCGATCAGGTGTTCCATGAGCAGAAGATCGACGGCGTGATCAACTTTGCCGCGTACTCGCTGGTGGGTGAGAGCGTTACCGACCCGCTGAAGTATTACGGAAACAACGTAGCCGGTTCGCAGTCCATGCTGACCGCGATGCGGGCGCACGGCGTGGACAAGATCGTGTTCTCCTCGACCGCCGCCACCTACGGTGAGCCGGAAAAACAGCCGATCGAGGAGGGAGACCGCACCGATCCGACCAATCCCTACGGCGCGACCAAGCTGGCCATTGAGGGGATGCTCAAATGGTGCGACCGCGCCTATGGCATCCGCTATGCTGCGCTGCGGTATTTTAACGCCGCCGGCTCGAACCCGGACGCGGGCATCGGCGAGGATCACGACCCGGAGAGCCACCTGATTCCACTGGTGATGAAGACCGCGCTCGGCCAGCGCAGCCATATCGGCATTTTTGGCGACGATTACCCCACGGCGGACGGCACCTGCGTGCGGGATTACATCCATGTGCGCGATCTGGCAGAGGCGCACCTGCTGGCGCTCGAGCATTTGGAGAAAACCGGCGAGAGCGGCGTGTTCAATCTGGGCAGCGGGGACGGGTACTCGGTCAAGCAGATCATCGACACCGCCCGCCGCATCACCGGCAAGGAGATACCCGCGCGGATCGAGCCGCGCCGAGCGGGTGACCCCTCGGTGCTGATCGCCTCAAACAAAAAGGCGGCGGCCGTGCTGAGCTGGAAGCCCACCCGGGGCTTGGAGCAGATCATCGCCGACGCTTGGAGCTGGCACAGCAGCCATCCGAACGGTTATGAGGGCTGAGCTATGCATAGGAAAACGGCTTTTGGAACGGTAAACGGCACGGAGGTGCCGCTGATTGAGCTGCAAGACGGCCTCTGCGCCGTCACGCTAATCCCACTTGGCGCGGCGGTGCATAGCTTGCGTGTACCCGACCGGACGGGTGCGCTGGTGGATGTCTGTCTGGGCTACGACACGCCGGATGAGTACCGGCGGCACGACGCCTGCTTTGGCGGCACGGTCGGCCGGTGCGCCAACCGCATCGGCGGCGCGCGCTTTGCCATCGGCGGCAAGACGTACCGCGTCACCGCCAACGAGGGGGAAAACTGCCTGCACGGCGGCGCAGAGGGGTTTGACAAAAAGCTGTGGCGCTATGTCTGCGCGGACAGCAGCGTCACCTTTACGCTCGACTCGCCCGACGGAGAGGAGGGCTTCCCCGGCGCGCTCCATACCGAGGTGACCTACACCTTGGCCGATGGCGCGCTGTGCATCGACTACCGCGCGGTCAGCGATAAGGATACCGTGGTCAACCTGACCAACCACACCTATTTCAACCTGTCCGGGCATGACAGCGGCCGGGTAGATGACCAAGTGCTGACGGTGCGGGCGGCGCGCTACACGCCCGCGGGCGCGGGTAATATCCCGACCGGCGCGCTCGCGCCCGTGGACGGTACGCCGCTCGACCTGCGGGCGGGCGCTGTGCTGGGCGAGCGGCTGCATCTGCCCGCGCTGGCCGGGAGCAGAGGCTTTGACCATAATTATGTGCTGGATGACGGTGCTGAGCCGGTGGCCACGCTGTACAGTCCCCGCACCGGTATCGCCATGGATGTGACGACCACATTGGAGGGGATGCAGGTATACACCGCTGGATTTCTCATCGAGCGGCAGGGAAAGGGCGGCGTGGTTTACGCCGCCGGTCACGCCGTCTGCCTGGAGACGCAGCATTTCCCGGACGCGGTCAACCAGCCGTCGTTCCCCTCGCCCGTGCTGCGGGTAGGGGAGACCTTTCGCGCGCAGACGGTTTACCGTTTCTCCGTGCGGTAAAACGGCCGACAGAAGTGAAAAGAAAGCCGCCCCGCATCGTGCCGTGTGCACGGTGCGGGGCGGCTGCTTTATGCCGGTTACGGTTGCTGAAATGCCGCGAGGTTGTCCCGGGTGACGGTCGTGTATTCCAGCCATACATATTTTCTGTCCGTCAGCTCGACGGTTTCGGCGGGGTCTTGCCCTTGGGTCAGCGCCGAGATCAGCCCCAGCATGCCCGCCGCCTGCCCTGCGGCATCGTTGCGCACGGTGCCTTGCAGTGTGCCGTCGGCCAGCGCCTCGAGCGCCGGCGGTGTGGCATCCACCCCGACGATAAAGGGCAGCGCCTCGGGCGACATACCCGCCGCCATGCAGGCGTCGATCGCGCCGAGCGCCATATCGTCGTTGTTGGCGAACACAGCCTCGATGCCGTCCCCAAACTCTTGCAGCCATTGGCGCATACGGATGTTGGCCTTGCCCCGCTGCCAGTTGACAGCATCGCTGGCCAGCTTTTCGGTGGCCACGCCCGCCTGTGTCAGCGTGCGGATGGCGTATTCGGTGCGCAGCAGCGCGTCCTGATGGCCGGGTTCGCCCTCGAGCATGACATATTGCAGCACACCGTCGCCGTTGCGGTCGATGTCGCTGCTTTCGGCCTGCCATGCGTCCAGCACGATGCCGCCCTGCAGCCTGCCGGCCTGCTTGCCGGGCGAGCCGACATAATAGGCGTGCTGCCAGCGGCGCAGATCCTCGACCACTGGCTCACGGTTGAAGAAGATGACCGGCACATTGGCGGCCTGCGCCTTGTCGATAATGACGGCGGCCGCCGTCCGGTCAACCAGATTGACGCAGATTACGTCGCAGCCCAGGTCTAAAAAGCGGTCGACCTGCTCGTTCTGGACGGACTGACTGCCCCGCCCGTCGGCAATGCGCAGGTTGATCTTGATGTGCCGCGCCTGCTCCTCCTCCAAAGCGAGCTGCTGCAAATGCTGCACCACGGTGGAGATGAACGTATCATCCTGCTGGTACAGCGCCACGCCTACCCGGATGGTCGGTGTGGTCTTGGCGGCGCTGCCGCAGGCGGCAACGCCTGCCAGTAGCGCAAGCGAAACCAACAGGCAAAAGAATCGCTTCATAGATCCTCCTTTCAAGTGACCGGGAAAAGCAGCTTCTGGTTGTCCGCGTTATACATATTTTCCTGTCGGATGATAGCGAAATCCAATGCGGGCATGGCGGAGACCGGCTCGCGCCGGGCAGCGGCCGCAGCGGCCTCGACCGCCAGATATCCGGCGGTAAAGGCGTTTTCGGCGGCGATAGCGGTGATGCGGCCGCGCTCGACCCCGGCGGCGATCGCCGCGCTCGAGCCTGCGCCGTACAGCAGCGGAAAGCGTGGGTTGGTGCGCGCCAGTTCGGCGGCGGCCTCCAAGGCCGTCGCCTCAAAGGCGACCACCGCGCCGATATCGCCCGTTTGCAGGGCAACCGCAAGCTCATCGCCCTCTGGCGTCCACGGGCACAGCCGCACTTGTCGTCCCGCCGCGCGCAGCGCTGCGGAGGCGGCGTCCAGCCGCTCCCGGATGCCGTTGTTCCCGGGTACGCTGTCCAGCAGCAGCACCGTGCCGCCCGGGCTGACGCCGTTTATCGCGGCTCTGGCCAGCGCCTTGCCCAGCGCGGCATTGTCCACGCTGACGCAGGACTTGGCGCCCTGTTCGGTCATATCGGTCTCAAGCGTAACTACAGCGGCCTTGGCGGCGGCGTCGCCGACCGCGTCAGCCAACGCCTGCCGGTCTGCCGGAAAGAGCAAAATGGCCGAGGCTGCGCTTTCGACCTCCCGTGCGAGCAGCTGCGCCTGTTCGTCGGCGCTGTTGGCGGTGGACGGAGCAAGAAAGCGCAGCTCGACATTCAGGTCGACTGCCGCCTGCTCCATGCCCTTGCGCAGCGTGGACGCGGCGGTGCTGTCGCCCTCCCGCAGGATGACCGACATTTCCAGCAGCGCAGTCTGCTGCCGGGACGCGCCGGGGGCAAAGGCCAGCAGCCAGAAAAAGGCGCTCAGTCCCAGCAAGGGGAGCACCAGATGGAGCAGCAGCTTGCGTTTCATTCGGTTTCCTCCTTCCGGTAGGTGCGAACGGCCTGTTCGTCGAGCGCGGGCAGGTGGATACGCACGGTCGTGCCGGCATCCGGCTCGCTGAGGATAGTCAGCCCATAAGGCTCACCAAAGGTCAGCCGGATGCGCTGGCTGACGTTGCGAAAGCCAATGCCCGAGCCCTTGCCGCCGGAGGACGCGACAGGGCCGCCGGGGGTCAAAAGCTGCTCGACAAGCTCCTCGGGCATACCGGGGCCGTTGTCAGTCACCTCGATGATGGCGTCGTCCCCCTCCCGGAAGGCGCGGATGCTGATTTCGCCGTCCCCGTCGGCGTAGTCCATACCGTGGTAGATGGCGTTTTCCAGCAGCGGCTGGACGATCAGCTTGATCGTATAAAGAGCTTCCACGCCCGGCTCGACCTCGATCGTGGCTGAAAACTTGTTGCGATAGCGCATTTTCTGGATGGTCAGGTAGTGTCTGGCGTGCTCCAGCTCGTCAGCGATGGAGATGAAGCTGCTGCCCCGGCTCAGCGAGATGCGGAAGAAGCGGGCGAGCGCGGTGAGCATTTGGACAGCCTCTTCGGTGCGTCCGTTTTCGGTCATCCACACCACGCTGTCCAGCGTGTTGTACAGAAAATGCGGGTTGATCTGCGACTGGAGCACGTCCAGCTCGCTGCGGCGCTTTTGCTCTTCCTGCTGGATGATATCCTCCATCAGATGCCGCATGGTGGAGACCATCGACTGGATCGAGTGGCTCAGGTGTTCGACCTCATACGGCCCGCCCGCGTCGAAATCGACCGTTTCCCGCCCTGCTTCCAGCTCCTTTACCGCCCGGTCGAGCTTTTTCATCGGGGCAGTGATCCATTCGGACAGACGCAGGTTGACGAACACCAGCAAAAAGACCGAAAAGCCCACTACAAACAGAAAAAACAGCAAAAGCTGCCCGTAATTGCCCCAGAAGTTCTGCTCAGGCACCACACCGACCAGCTTCCAGCCGGTATAGCCCACGGTCTTGACCGTGACCTGCCGCCGCTGGCCGCCGAAGGTCTCGGTGTGGCTGCCGTCGTGATAGCCGGCAGCGGCCAGATTGTTTTCGGCCTGCAAGCCCGCGTAGATCAGCTGCTGGCGGGGATGGTAGATCAGTTCGCCGGCGCTGTCGATCAGGTAGAGGTAGCCCTTGCTGTTGGCCAGCATCACATCCTTGCATAGCTGCTCGATGCCGCTGAAGTTCATATCGACCAGCAGTACGCCGCTTTCGATGACGCCGTCCCGGGTCAGCTCGACCTGCCGGCTGAGCGACACCACCCAGCGGTAGCGGTAATCGGGGTCTTCAAAGAGATTTTGCACATGGGGCGTGGAAAAATGCAGGTTTTCGATGCGCTCCATAGCGGTGGTGAACCATTCCTCCTGCGAGGGGGTGACGCTGATCTTCAAATCGGCCAGCGGGGCGGCGGCAAGCAGGCCGCCGTCCTGCGAAAACACCGCGAGTGAGACGATCGAGTCCCCGTCGGTCTCATACAGCAGTTCGAGCGCGGCGGGCAGGCTGTCGGCCGCACTGCTGTCGGCCAGATCAAGGTCTTTGATGACTTGATAATATGCGGTGTTGGACACCCGCATCAGGTTGCGCAGATAGTTGTCCAGATTGAGGTTGACCTGTGCCAGCACCCGCTGGCTGTTTTCCGCCGCCAGCGCGTTGGTCGAGGCGGAAAAGCGCAGAAACAGCGCCAGCCCCATGCACACCATGCCAATCACAGCCGCCGCCGTGAAGGACAGCGACAGGATGAGCTGGATGCTGGAGCGGCGGTACAGCTCCCGCCAGCGGCGGCGCAGGCGAATAGACGGTCTTTCCATGGGCGGCCTCCTCTCGCGGCGCGTCATGCGCCGCCCGCGCGGTACTTGGTCGGTGTTACGCCAAAGTGCTTTTTGAACACATAGCTGAAATAATTGGGGTCGTCATAGCCGCAGTGGCGGGCGATGAGATATGTCTTTTCCTCGGTGTCCCGCAGGGCGGCGGTGGCGGCCTCCATGCGCACGATAGTGACATAGGCGGTAAAGCTCATGCCGGTCTCCCGCTTGAAGAGGGTGGAAAAATAGGCGGGGCTGAGATGCAGATAGCCGCAGAGCGTTTCGACCGACAGGTCGCTCTCGCTATAGTGCTGCTGGATAAAGTCCTTGGCCAGCTCGACCGTGCGCCCGGCCGAGTCGGTCTGCCGGCGGCGGATGAGGGCCTGAATGCGCAGGCAGCGCTCAATGCACCAGTCGCCCAGCGCCTCGAGCGAGGGAAAGTCCGTGGCCTGTACCGAGCCGGTGAAGCCCGCGCCAAAAACCTCCTCAAGACCGAGGCTTGCCCGGCGGGTCAGTTTGAGCAGACAGGTCAGCAGCTCCAAAAAGAACAGGTTGGACTGCCCGGCCGCCGGGTTGGCCGCGCGCAGCTTGTCCATCAGCGCGGCGACCGCGGCGCGCACCTCGTCCTCGCCGCCCAGCTTGACCGCGGCAGTCAGCGCCCGCTCATCGGCTTCGTCAAAGGAGAGGGAAGCGCCGCTGTCCGGTTCCAAGTCACCGATGTAGATGGCCTGTCCCCGTCCCACCAGCGCGCGGTACTCGATCGCACCTCGGGCGCTCGCGGCCGATTGCGACAGCCCGGACAGGCTGTCGCACGGGATGCCCACGCCCATGGTCAGCGTCAGCCCCAGATAAGAATCGGCAAGTGAACACACCCGGTCAAGCGCGCGGAGCAGGTCATATACGGAAAAGCCCGCGCCGAGCTTGGCGATCAGCGCGACCGACTCGTTGAACAGAAAGACCTTGCACCGCGCGGCGGGCAGGTTTTCCTCGAGCAGCTGCTGGATGGACAGGGATACCATCGCGTCCTTACCGCGCTCCGCACCGACATGGGTCAGCGCGGCCACCCAAGCGTTGCCCGAGAGGTCGATATCCAGCCGCTGCGCCTGCGCAAGCTCCTGCCCGGGCGTGACGCGCCCCTCAAGCAGATGCGTGTAGAACAGCTCGCGCAGCAGCGGCAGGCTTTCCTCATAGCGGCGGCGCAGGGTTTCGACATCCTGCCGTGCGGTGCGCTCCCGCTCCAGCTCGGCCCGCAGCTTTTGCAGCACAGCGGACAGCTCGGCCACGCCCATAGGCTTGAGTATGTATTCCGAAACGTTCATCTGGATGGCCTGCTTGGCGTATTCAAAATCGTCAAACCCGGAGAAGACGACAAATTTGGTCGCGGGCAGCCGCGCGGTCAGTATCCGGCACAGTGTCAGCCCATCCATAAAGGGCATTTTGATGTCGGTCAGCACCACGTCCGGCCGCAGACTTTCGGCCAGCTCGAGCGCGTCCTGCCCGTTATCGGCCTCGCCCACCAGCGCAAAGCCCAGACCGCCCCAGTCCATCTTTTGGCTGATGCCCATGCGTATCTCAGCCTCGTCATCCACCAGCAGCACCTTGTAAAGCTCCATAGCGGTGATCCCCCTTTTCTCTTTCTTTGCTTAGTATAGCATATTGCGACAAAAAAACAAAGGGGGCGCGCTGACGCGCGCTCCCCTCGGTGAAGCCTTAGCAGGTTTACTTTTTGACCAGATACTTTCTCATATCCAGCGCGCAGGCGAACAGGATGATGCCGCCCTTGATGAGGTATTGCAGATCCTGCGGCACGCCTACCATCGTCAGGCCGACGAAGATCAGGCGCAGCATGAGCACGCCGATGACGATGCCGCGGATTTTACCGATGCCGCCGACGAATGATACGCCGCCGATGACGCAGGCCGCGATCGCGTCCAGCTCGTAGTTCAAGCCGGTGTTGGCGGTGTTCGAGCCGATGCGGGCGCCCTCGATAAAGCCGGTGAAGCCGTACATTGCGCCGGCCAGCGCGAAAACAGCGATCGTGGTCGCAAACACGTTGACGCCCGAAACGCGGGCGGCCTCTTCATTCGAGCCGAGCGCAAACATATTTTTGCCGAAGGTGGTCTTATTCCACACAAACCAAATGATAGCGGTCAGCAAAACGGCAAACAGCACATAGTTGGGGATGGGCGTACCGCCGATGCTGAACAGGCTGCCCTTGACGAAGTCGGTGTAGGACGCGTCCAGATTGGAGATGGCCATGCCCTTGTTGTTGCCCTGCTGTACATACAGCAGCAGAAAGGTGTACAGGATGAGCTGGGTGCCCAGCGTGACGATAAAGGGGTGCAGCTTGAACTTTGCGACAAAGAAGCCGTTGAAGCTGCCGATGGCGGCGCCGATCAGCATCGCCAGAATGATGACGACAGGGATCGGCAGCGTGCCGATATCCGGCCACATCTTGTTCGCCACATTGGCCGCGTTTTGCAGCAGAGAGGCGGAGATACAGGCGGTCAGACCGACGGCGCGGCCGGCGGAAAGGTCGGTGCCGGTCAACACGATACAGCCGCCGATGCCGAGCGCCGCCGGGAGGTAGGCCGCGGTCTGCGACAGGATGTTAATGAGGGAGGCGGGCTTGACGAAGTTGCTGTTCTGCGTGGCGATGTAGATAACGGCAATAATCATGATGATGATAAGCGCGTTATTCAAAATCACATCGCACACCCGCTTGGCCGTCCAAGGCTGGCGGTCCTGCTGTTCCTCGCCCTTCTTTTTCAGCGCTTTGGATTCATTACTCATGGTGTTCTCCTTGTATTATAGAGTAGTAGTTATTAGAGCCCCTCTCCAAGGGCTGTGCTACACTGTAAGGGATGCTGTGGACTGGTTGCGTTCTCCTACCGCATGACGGTTCAAGAAAGGCTCCAACCACAGCCCTTTATCAGT
>NZ_JALFLA010000045.1 GCF_022775115.1 Agathobaculum sp. | reverse complement strand
GGGCGCGGGCAAGTGCTGCAAAACATCGAAGCCATCAAGGCGCAGCGCCAACAGCTTGAGCGGAGGAAAAAATACACGCCGCTCCCGCACAGCCGTGCGCCGAAACAGCGAAAAAAACTGCGCGGCTTCCGCGCGCTGCTGTTTCGTTATTTGTACTTGCTGGGCAAGGTCAAAACGCGTAAAGCGCCGCGCCGGGTGCGCGGCGTTATGCTGGATGAGCTGAGAAAACTTGACCGCTATAAGCAGCAATATTACTTTCTCCGCGACAACCATCTGCATACCAAAACCGACGTAGAAACCTTTGCCGCCGCGACCCAAAACGAGATGGATATCCTCACCGGGCGGCGCGCACTTTTGTACGCGGCGGGGCGCAAGCCCAACGCGGACAGGGAGCAGCTTCGCAGCGAAGTGCAGCAGCTCACCGCCAAACTGCGTGAGCATCGGCAGCGTCTGCGTTTGTGCAATGCCATCCAAAGAGCCGCGCCGGAAATCTCCCTGAGGCTGCAAAAAGCGCAGTCCGAGCAGCGGCAGATCGAACAAAAAAACAAAACACGAGGAGGAAAACAATATGAGCATCGAGAGCGGCGCAGCAGACCAGATGCTGCGCATGGAACTGGCGATTACAGAGTCCGTCCTTCGGCTGGCAGCCAAGGGTTCCGTACATCTGGTAGCCCTGCTGGTGGCCGTGCTGCGCAACCAGAAGCAGATCACAGGCAAGACCAACATCCAGAGCATGATCGCGGAGAATAAACCGCTCACCACCTTTCCGCTGGACGCGGATAAAATGCGGGACTTCCACGATCTTGCCAAGCAGTACGGCATGATGTTCTCTATCGTCCGTGACCCGCAAGCACCGGAAACGGTAGATGTTATCATCAAGCAGGAGGATGCCGGCTTGGTCAATCAAATACTGCAAAAAATCGGCGCAGAGATTCAGGTGGGCGATGAAAAAAACGCGGAGGCCGGTCTGTCCGAGAGCGCATTGGAGAAATCCGAGCTTACAACCAGTCACAGACCGGCATCAACGATGATTACGACTGAACAGCTCCAAAAAAACGCCGATACCCTGCTCGCCCGCCTACAGGATATCCGCACGGCGTGGGACAACGGCGCGCCCACGGAGCAATGCCGCACGGCGCTGCACACCCTGCTCGATGAGCTGGGCGATATGCTCGGCCTGCCCCCGGCAGCACAAACAGCCGCCCAGCGCGCGGCGCAAATGTCCCCGCCCGCAGCACCCAAGGAGCAGGGCGCACAGAAGGCCGACGCCACCAAGGAGCAGAATGCAGACGGCAAGCCGTCCGTGCGAGACAGAATCGAGCAGATCAAGGATCGCATGACCTACGAGGGGCAGCACCAAAAGCAGCCCCAACACCAAAAACAGCCCCAGCAGCCCAAACATACCCTGACCAAGTAAGGAGAGGAACAGGATGATGAAGATCAGGAAATTTTGCGCGGTCGCCGCCCTGCTGCTGGCCTGTGCCTCCCCGGCGCAGGCCGCTGCCATGGCAGCGGATACAGGCGCACCCGCCATGCAGACAGAAACGGCGTCAGCAGCGTCAGCGCCGACCACCGACACGCCGACCACCGACACACCGACCACCCCGGACATCTGCTACCCCGTTGATGTGCAGATGAGCGCGGATGGGCTGACCATCAAGAAGATCTACGATGTGCCCAAAACCACCTCGCCCGATCAGATCCCGCAGGACGGTTTCGACCGCGGCGATATGCACTACACCTTCCGCGATATGCTCCGCATCGAAATGCCGGATATCGACCGCAAGGTACATACCGAAACGGTCACGGTATCCTCCAGCTCAGACAATGCCAATGACGTCATGGCATTGTTGCCCAAGAGCAAGGCTGTCACGACCGGGGACGGGTACAGCGGCACAGCCTATCTGGATGTGTCCAGCATATCCACCAAGGTTTCCGGCACGGAAAGCGTGTCCGCAGCGCTGCGCACCACGCGCGAATATCCGAATATGCCAAATATGGACATGACCGTCATCCCCAAAACCATCACCGAGAATGGCAGCACGCTCACCTTCAGCACGATCGACTGGAAAAGCGAGAACGAGGAAACCGACAATCTCGGCACGGCAGAGACGCGCTACACGGCGACCGTGACCTACACCGGCACGTCCACCTCCAGCCGCACGACCGGCTACACGGTGACCGCACAGTACGCCGGTGAGGTCTCTCACCGCAACAACGAGGCCATGCGCTACATCGTCATCTACACCGGCGCGCCGATCCCGCCCCAGCAGACCATTGAGCCGCCCGATCTGGCCGGTCTGCTGCGGGAGATCAGCCGACAGCAGACGGAGCCTGAACGCGGCATACCCGTAAGCTGGGTGCTCTGCGTTGTGTTTGGCCTGCTGGCGCTGCTGTTTGCCCTGCGCCCACCCGCCTGCCGCCGTATGGTGCTGCAAATGCAGGCCATCGCCGCGCAAATATCGGATAAAGTCGAAAACAAAATCCAAGAAACGGAGATGAAATTACGTGAAAAGCAGAAGCAGAAACAAATCGAGGAGGAAGCGCTACGCAAAGCGCAGCATATTTTCGGGCCGTTGGACAAAGTCAAGGCCGCGATCCGCAGCCACCGGCAGAGAAAGACCGAGCAGCGCGCCCCGCTGGCACTTGCCGCGCCCCCGGAAAGGACAGACGAGGAAAACGCACGGCCGGACGATAGCGACGCGGGTGCGGATTGCGACACCGCGTACCAGACAGACGAGCCGGCAGACGAGCTGCCGCCGCACACCGCCGCGCAGCCGGACGAGCCTGCGCCGGACAGCGCTGCGGGCAGCACTGAGCGGGACGATGGCGCTGACGATGCTGACGACGAGTACCCCGGCCTTGGCGAGTAGCCTGTCCTACACCTATGCCGCCCCCTCCGGCGGGCATTTCGGCAAGCCGACCTCGACCGAGCCGGTCACGGTGGTGGACGGTGAGCCGGTCAACATCAACATCAGCAAGGACAGCGCGTTTGTGCCGCCTGCCTTTGGCTCGCCCCCGGCTGACGTGCTGGGTACAGGCGAGCTGCTGACGCCCGATATCGCGGGCATTGAGCCGATGTTCCCGCACAGCAGACAGGCGCAGTTTGCACCCGGCGTGACCGAGACCGGCACGGTAACGGGCGG
>NZ_JALFLA010000050.1 GCF_022775115.1 Agathobaculum sp. | reverse complement strand
TTAATCTCGCGGTAAACCGTGCTGATATGCACGTGAAGTTCTGCGGCAATCTCTTTCTTTGAACAATGCGAATTCAACATAGCTTCGATTTTATAACGGTCTGTTTTGCTCAAATGGCTATGCTACACGCTCCTTTGTTAGATAGTCTGAAAATAGTTCCTCAAACAGCGCGTCGGTTTCCCGGATCCTCAATCGCGGTGTTCCATCAGAGCGGGCGAACGCCGAAGGTTCTCATTTGGAGATACTTCATTAGTTACTGGAATAACAGGAGGATCTGCTCTGCCAATGGTGGACTTCCTCCAATAATCAAGCGTCAGAGATACTACCAATCTCTCCAATTGGCTGTATAGGCAGTGATATCTTTGAGATAAATGTGTCAACCAATATTGACAATATCAAAAAGACCTCATCGTGCACCTTGCTAGATAGGTTTTGTTGTGTCGTACCATTATCCTTTTGTCGTCAAGCTGTCGTCAGTTAAAATATGGATAGCCAAAGGCAAACAAAAATGTGCTGAAACTTTACGATTTCAGCACATTTTCTTGGTGCGGATGGGGGGACTTGAACCCCCACGTCCTTGCGAACACTAGCACCTGAAGCTAGCGCGTCTGCCATTCCGCCACATCCGCATATTGTGTTGTCTGCCGTTTCAGGGAAGTGGTGCGAGTGACGGGACTTGAACCCGTACGTCGATTGACACACGCCCCTCAAACGTGCCTGTCTACCAGTTCCAGCACACTCGCATTTTTTCACTCGCCGAGTCGCTTCACTGTCAGCGACAATATGTATTATATCGAATCACTCTCCAAATGTCAACATATTTTTTCAGTTTTTTTATTTTTTTGCGGCAGCATTTATATCGACACTCTGTTGACTTCATGATATGCCACTGCTATAATACACTCACCCGGAAAGGAGACACGCTATGCCGGAGAAAAAACCAAACCGCCGCGTTCAGTTCACCCGCGGCGCGCTGCGCAACGCGCTGATCGAGCTGGCGATCGAAAAGCCGCTGCGCGAGATCACTGTCACGGATGTGTGTACGCAGGCGGACATCAACCGAAGCACCTTCTATCTGCATTACCCGGGCGTACACGCGCTGCTGCGCGAGGTCGAGGATCAGCTGCTCGACCAGTTCCGCGCCGACCTCAAGGGCCTATCGCCCGACCCGCGCGACTTAGCCGCCGTGCTTTCACGTCTCAAAGCGGATACGCGCCGCCGTATGCTGATGCACGCGCTGCTGGATGACCCGTATGTTGCCCTGCGCATACATAAAATGACCTATGCCGCCTTCCGCCTGAACTGGCAGCGCGATATGCTGCCGGACGAGGAAAACAAAAAGCGGCTCATCTTTACCTTTATTGTCAATGGCGCGGTCGCGCTGCTGAGTGAGTGGATCGCAGACGATATGCCTGAGCTTTCCGCCGAGCAGACCGTTCTGCTGCTGTATGACCTGATCCGGCGAGGCCCCGGCAGGCTGCGCGACGGATACCGCGCGGAGCAACCATTGTCTCCGCCACCTTGACCATACATACGCCAATCCTAGATAATGACCGTGCGTTTTCTTTTCCGCCAGACACAGGCGCATAAACGCCGGGCTTTTCATCCGCAGGCCGCACAGATGAAGGGTACCGGCATTTTTCCATGCCCAATTATATTTTAGTCCATCAAGAGGTATACCCCAATGGAGCACACACGACAACGGCGTGAGTTTTTCCGCTATATTTCTCTGAACATTCTTGGCATGATCGGCCTTGCCTGCTACCTGCTGGCCGACACCTTTTTTGTCGCACGCGGCACCGGCGCGACCGGGCTGGCTGCGCTCAATCTTGCCATTCCCGCCTACACGCTGATGAACGGTCTTGGTCTGATGATCGGCGTAGGCGGCGCGACACGCTACGCCTTCTGCCGCGCGCAGGGCGACGACCACGCCGCCGACCGCGTGTTCACCTGTGCTGCGTCGCTTGGCTTGGCCGTCGGCGTCCTCTTTCTGCTGGCCGCCGTATGCGCAGCCGCGCCTGCCGCCCTGCTGCTCGGCGCGACAGGCGACACCTTTCCGCTGACCGTCGTCTATCTGCGCACCGCACTCAGCTTCAGCCCCTTTTTTGTGATGAACAATGTGCTGCTCGCCTTTGTCCGAGCGGACGGCAATCCCGGCTGTGCGATGCGCGCCATGCTTGCCGGCAGCCTGTTCAACATTGTTTTCGACTATCTTTTCATCTTTCCCTGTCAGCTCGGCCTGTTCGGTGCGGCGCTGGCAACCGGCATCTCCCCCATGGTCAGTCTGCTGTGCCTGTCCGCGCACCTGCGCCGCGCGGCGCGCGGCTTTCACCTGCGGCGCGCACAGCTCAGACTGTCGCAGCTGCCCGCACTCTGTGCGCCCGGCGTATCCACGCTGATCGGCGAGCTGTCCTCCGGTCTCGTGCTGCTTCTGTTCAACCTGACGCTGCTGCGTCTGGCCGGCAGCACAGCTGTCGCTGCCTATGGCATCATTGCCAACCTATCGCTGGTCGCCATGGCCATCCTGCAAGGGCTGGCGACCGGGATGCAGCCGCTCGTCAGCCGCGCGAGCGGCGCCGGTGAGACTGCCGCGCACCGCCATCTGCTGCACTGGGGCGTACTGACCGCGCTCGGCATCGCCACGCTGCTTTACGCGCTGACCGCCAGGTTCGCGCCCGCGCTGACTGCGGTATTCGGCGGCGCGGACGATCCCTCGCTTGCCCGCTACGCGATACCCGGACTGCGGCTGTACTTCACCGGCTTTTGGGGCGCGGGCGTCAACATCGTCCTGTCCGCCTTTCTCAGCGCGGCGGGACGACCGTCCGCGGGCTTTGCGCTCTCACTCGTGCGCGGCCCGATCGCTATTGCGCCGCTCCTGCTGCTGCTAACCGCGCTTTACGGCGTGACCGGTGTGTGGCTCACCTTCCCCGCCGCCGAATGCCTGACCGCCCTGCTGTCGGCTGGCGCAGGGTTTCGCTTCTTTCTCACGTCCTCATCCCATGTGCACAAAACGCAAGAGACCCCAAGCCGGTGATATCCGGCTTGGGGCCTTATCATTTCGCCATGGCCTTTCATAGTCAGAGCGCATTGACCAGCGCTTTGAATAGATTGCCGCGCTCCATAAAATTCTTAAAACGGTCAAACGACGCGCTCGCCGGGCTCATGATGACGATATCGCCCGCCTCTGCGATGCGCGCGGCCTCACGCACGGCGGTTTCTAGATCCGAAACCTCGATAATGGGCGGCTGCGCCTCGCCCGCCGCAAGCACGCAGTCGCGTATCTTGGGCGCGGTCGCGCCGGTCAGCACCAGCGTTTTGACATGCTCACAGATCGGCTCGCCGAGCACGTCATACGGAATATGCTTATCGTATCCGCCCGCAATCAGGATGACCCTCTGCTGGAAAGATTGCAGACCGGCGATCGTGCGCGTCGGGCTGGAGGCGATCGAGTCGTTGTAATATTTGACGCCGTCCTTCTCCCGCACGAACTCAATGCGGTGCTCCACCCCGCCAAAGCTGGTGGCGACTGCACGAATATCCTCGTCCGCCGCATAGCCCTGCACGATGGCCGCAGCCATCATCATATTGTATACGTTGTGCGCGCCCGGGATGCGGATATCGGCCGCGGGCATCAGCTCGCGCCGCGCGCCGTTTTCAGCGATATAGAGCACGCCGTCCTTGAGGAACACGCCGTTGGCCAGCTCGCGCGTCTTGCTCGTGCAGAACAGGTTGCCCGAGGCGCGCAGCGAGCATGTCACCTCGTCATCCAGATTGAGCACCAGACGGTCATTTTCGTTCTGGCTTCGATAAATAGCTGTTTTCGCCTGCACATACTCGTCAAAATCCTTGTGATAGTCCAGATGATTGGGCGTCAGGTTGGTGATCGCCGCGATGTGAGGCGAGTGCTTCATGCCCATCAGCTGAAAGGATGACAGCTCGACCACGGCCAGATCATCGGCCGTCATCTCGCCCACGCGCGGCAACAGCGGCGTGCCGATATTGCCGCCCAAATGCACCGTGTACCCTGCGTGACGCAGGATCTCACCGACGAGCGTCGTAGTCGTCGTTTTGCCGTCCGAGCCGGTCACGCCGATGATCGGGCAGGGGCACACCGCGAAGAACAGCTCCATCTCGCTGGTGATCTCCGAGCCGTTTTGCCGCGCCTTTTCCAGAAAGCGCGGGTGCACGCCCGGTGTGCGGAAGATTACGTCCTCGTCAAGCGCGTCCAGATAGTGCTCGCCCAGCGCAAAATCCACGCCGAGCGTAGCCAGCGTCGCGTAGCCGTCCCCCAGCGCGGTGGGGTCTTTTTTATCGTGTACAGTGACCCGGATGCCCGCCGCGCGCAGCATGCGAATCAGCGGCATGTTGCTCACACCCGCACCGATCACGCCGACGCGCTTATCCGACAGGCCGCCAAAATATTGTTCCAAAGCAGTCATAAAAAGCGTCTCCTGCATCTTTTCTTCACTCAGTATACTCGTATTTATCAGAAATTGCAAGTCCGCGTTTGACGCGGGCCGTTTTTTGCGGTATACTATTTCTCGTCAGCGATGCAGACGGTCGCGTACCGCAAGGTATGAGGAAAGTCCGGGCTGCACAGGGCAAGGATAACGGATAACGTCCGCCGGGGGCGACCCTAGGAATAGTGCAACAGAGAAATACCGCTTTGCCGGCGCGTTCCGCACCGGCGGAGTAAGGGTGGAAAGGCGAGGTAAGAGCTCACCGCGCTCCATGGCAACATGGGGGGCCTGTAAACTCTATCCGCAGCAACGCCGACTGGGACCATGGTCTGCCCGACCGTCCCGACTGGCGGCTTGAGGCGCGCGGCAACGCGCGTCCCAGATAGATGACCGTCCACGACAGAACCCGGCTTACGCATCACTGACACCA
>NZ_JALFLA010000006.1 GCF_022775115.1 Agathobaculum sp. | reverse complement strand
CGGTACTACACGCACATCACAGAGAAGATGTCTGATGCCGCAGAAAACGCACTGACGGCGGCATTTCGATTTGACTGAATCGTAATAGTATATAACAACTTCATAGACAGCATCAGCGGAGTATTTCATTTGTTTGAAATGATGGGGCAGTAATGGAACAGATAATAAAAGCAAACAATAAGCAAAGTGTTGTCCCCGATGAAGCATTTATAGCGTTAGATCAGTTTCATAAACAATTACAACAATATTATCGTCAAGCATCTAAAAAAATTGCAAGCCCATTGTACTATGAGAGAAGGTCAAGAGAAATTTCTAATGACAGCGATATAAGTGTAACGAAACAACAAATAGTAACATTGCATTCACAAATTCGAGCTTATGTCTCAGTTTATCTTAAAGAGCCTCATCTTGTATATTCAAATAATCCAACTTATATCTTGAAAACAGTGAGAACAAATTTGTTTGCTAACACAGATTGTTGTGCTCCATATTTCACAAGTTCATATATTGTATTTAAAGTCAGAGAATTTATAAGGAGAAATTATATTCTTTCATATAATAAATATCATTACTTTGTTTATTACATAGCGTTTCTTTTTAGGGTATTCTCTGCAAACAGCATTAACCCCTATCCTGCCAGTAACACTAAAGATAATGAAAAAGAAAAACAGATGATTATAGATATTTTTAGTGATGAGGAACGGGTAAAAGACATCATTGGGCGTTGTAAACAAACAATTGATGCGGTTTTATCTAAATCAGAGTTTAAACACGAGAATTGGAAATATATTGCTCCAACGACCAGCTTTGAAAATGCAGTCATTGAAGAAGTCGTGAAGGAATTGAAGGAATGAAATAAATAATATTGAATTATTTGGAAAGTCTCAAGGGAAACAAAATCTCTAATAATATCACGTTTTTTCAAAATCTAATTTCTGAAGGGAAATTGGTGGGAAATGAGTATTTTTAGAAAGTAAAAGTGATATTCTATCTGTGTTTCTGTAGGTAGTATCAAGTTGAGGCTCGCCACGGCAAGGCTTTCGAGGGTCTGCTGAAGCGCTACTTCGGCTAATAAAGCACTTCGGAAATATCGTTTTCAAGAAGGAGCAGCTGCGGCTGCTCCTTCTTTGCCGTCAGGGAAAATGGCAGAAAAATGCGTCTGAACCGGCAAATAGCCGCATTCAGGCGCATTTTAGTTGGGGTTTATCCGAGAAAGGCCGAACCGGCCGAGACAAGCAATGCAGTGAACAGACCGGCCACGCCGATGGCAAGGCCGCTCATTGCGCCTTCAGTCTCGCCGAGCTGGATGGCGCGCGAGGTGCCGACCGAATGCGCCGCCGTGCCGATCGACAGACCGGTCTGCACCGGGTCGGTCACGCCAAGGCTGCGCAGGAAGGCGGGCAGTATGATCGCACCGAAAATACCGCTGAATACGATGGAGATGGCTGTGAGCGGCGCAAGGCCGCCCAGCATTTCGGACAGCGCCACACCGATGGCGGAGGTCACTGATTTGGGGATGAGCGAGCGGGTGGTCACCGGCGATAGGCCAAACAGGCGGCTAAAGCCGATCACACTCACGATTGAGGTCAGCGAGCCAACAAACGCGCCCGCAAGGATGGGCAGCAGATTGCGCCGCAGCACGTCCAGCTTGCGGTAGATCGGCAGCGCGAGCGACACAGTCGCCGGGGTGAGGAAAAATGCGATCAGCCGACCGGCCTGATTATACACAGTGTAGCTTGTGCCGGTGAGCACCAGCAGCGCGCCCACCAGCACCGCGGTGATGAGCAGCGGGTTGCAAAGCGGCGAGCCGGTTTTCTGCTGTAGCCGGCACCCGAGGGCGTAGCAGGTGATTGAAACACCCAGCCACAGCGTGGTGGAGGAAAGCAGCTCACTCATGCGCCGCCCTCCTTGCCTGCGCGCCGCTGCAAGCGGCATACAAGGTGAACGGTCAGCGCGGTCGCTGCGGCGGTACACAGCGTGGTCAGCGCGCAGACGGCGATAATGCCGAGAATCTCGGTCTTGATGTCGGCAAAGATATCTAGCACACCCAGACAGGCGGGCAGGAAGAGTATCGCCATGTTGCGCAGCAGGAAATCGGCCGTATCCGCCACATGGGCGGGCTTGACCATGCCGCAGATCAGCAGCACCAGCAGCAGCGTCAACCCAAGGATGTTACCCGGCAGGCGGCCGCGCAGCAGCAGCGACAGGGCATCGCCCGCCACGCAGCAGCCCAGCAGCACGCCCAGTTGTTCAAGATAGCTCAAAATGCTTCGCCTTCTTTCTCGGAACGGTGGTTTGCCGTCAGCGCGGAGAGCAGCGTCTGGTAGATCGTTTCCGCGTTGGCCTTGAACGCGCGCTCGAGCATCGAGGACTGCGCACGGCTGACGACGTTCATTTCAATGGCGAACACCTGATCCATTTCCATGCGGATGGTCAGGTCGTTTGCCGCGCGCTCGGTCACCGTGGTGTGGATGGCGGCGTCCCGTCGGATCTGGCGCACGACGCGCAGCGCTGAGCGCTGTGCGGCTTGGCGCACAGGGGCGGGGAGCTGCTTTTCGAAAATGCGGGTGGCCTCGCGTCCCTTTTCGGTGATGCTGTACAGCGCTTCGCCGCCGTCCCGGTGCTCCTCGATATGGCCGGTGGGCAGCATTTCATAGAATGCCTCGCTCAGCTCAAAATAACCAAAGCCCTCGTCGCACCATGTCGTCAGATCGACCACAGTGCTGAAGGTGACGGGAAAGGGCAGCAGATCCATTGCGAACAGAACAAGGAATTTGATATCCTCCTTGGAGTGGATAAAACCATAGCGTACCACGCAGCCAAAACTCCTTTGCCGAAAGTTGTTGTCTTAGTATAGCGCAAAAGACAGAAAAAAGCAACCAGTCGGAGGGGCGGTGCGGCGGCGTTGGTAAGGCACTCTTTGGAAAACACCTGATTTTGTCCAAAAACGCACAAATCATACGCGAACAGATGTGCGTTTTTGTATGCGAAGTGCGCAAAAAGCTGTTGAAGAAGGGCGGAATGCGCGGTATAATAGAAAAAGACCGTGTCATTCAGCAGAAATGATTTGTGAAAGGGATCACGCGCGGACAAGGCGCGGCTGGACGGCAATAGCGGATATCTTGCGGGAAACTACAGCGAGATTCGGGCACGAAGCCGCCGCAAAGCGCCGGCTGCCGCAGCCTATCACACAACAGAACGGAAGATGAGGGAAAGAGAAATGCCCGAAGTGCTTTTGCGCGCCGCGGACGAGGCGGACGCACCGGCGATGCTCGCGCTGTACGCGCCGTATGTGCTGCAAACCACCGTGTCAAGCGAATACGAACCGCCGCTGCTCGAGGTGTTTGTCGAGCGGATGCGGACCTATGGGGCGCGCCTGCCGTGGCTGGTCTGCACGGTGGACGGAGAAGTCGTCGGCTACGGTTATGCCTCGCCGCACCGCGCGCGCGCAGCCTACCAGTGGTCGTGTGAAACGTCGATCTACGTCGACGCGGCGTGGCACCGCTGCGGCATCGCGGGCGCGATCTATGCGGCGCTGTTTGAATTGCTGGCAATGCAGGGATACTATAATATCTTTGTCGGCATCACCTCGCCCAACGAGCGCTCAATGAAATTCCACAAAGCGATGGGCTTTATCATCTCGGGTGCGTATCAGGAGAGCATGTATAAATTTGGCCAGTGGCGCGATGTGCTCTGGATGGGCAAGAGCCTGCGCCCGCACGACGGCGAGCCCCAGCCGACTGTGCCCTTCCCGGCAATTAAGGACAGTCCGCTGGTCGCCCGCGCGCTTCGGCAGGCTGCGCAGCGCGTGCACGTGTCAAGGTAGGAAAGCGAGGTGTGTCCTGTATGGCGGAGCACGATCACGCTGATCATCGCAGCCGTATGCTCGGCAAATTCCGCCGGCACGGTCTGGAGGTGTTCGAGGAGCACGAGGTGCTTGAGATGCTGCTGTTTTTTGCCATCCCGCGCAAGGATACCAACGCGATCGCGCACCGGCTGATCGCGCGCTTCGGCTCGCTGCATGAGGTGTTCGAAGCGCCGTATGAGCAGCTGCTCGAGGTTGCGGGCATCGGCCCGCAGTCTGCCACCATGCTCAAGCTGGTGTTTTGCTCCTTCGGCCGTTATCAGCAGGGGCGTGTACGGGCTGACCGCGACAGCGAAAAGCTGACCACCCGCGAACGGGTCGGCGCATATTTTGTGCCGCAGTTTTTCGGCAAGACAGAGGAGATGCTGATGGCTGCCTACCTGGAAGGCTCGGGGCGGGTCATCAAGTGTGAGGTTATCAGCCACGGCTCGCACGATCGCGTGCTGGTCGATGGGTATAACGTCGCGCGGCGGGCGATGCTCTGCGGCGCGCATGGCGTCGCACTGGCGCACAACCACCCAAACGGCCGGTGCGAGCCGTCGCAGGAGGACATCGAGCTGACAAGAAACCTGATCCGGCAGCTGGCCGGTCTGGGCATCCAGCTGGTCGACCATTGCGTCGTCGTAAACGACCGCTACTGCTCGATCTGCCAGCGGCTGAACATCGGGTATTTGAGAAAATAGCATCCGCGCCGCACCCGCATATGGGGCGGCGTGACCGCCGGCAGGCCGGGCTAACAGGGAGGGAGAACGAGATGCCGCAATTTGAAATCGTTTCTGAATACCGGCCTTCGGGCGACCAGCCGGAGGCCATCGACGCGCTGGCGCGCGGCGTGGACAATGGGTTGGAGGAGCAGACGCTGATGGGTGTGACCGGATCGGGCAAGACGTTCACTATGGCCAACATCATTGCGCGCACCCAGCGGCCGACGCTTGTGCTCGCCCACAACAAAACGCTGGCCGCCCAGCTCTGCACCGAGCTGCGGGAGTTTTTCCCCAACAACGCGGTCGAGTATTTTGTATCCTATTATGATTATTACCAGCCGGAGGCGTATATCGCCTCAACTGATACCTATATTGAAAAGGATTCGGCCATCAACGACGAGATCGATCGCCTGCGCCACTCGGCCACATCGGCGCTCTCCGAGCGGCGGGACGTTGTCATCGTCTCGTCGGTTTCGTGCATTTATTCGCTGGGCGACCCGATTGATTATAAAAAGATGGTCATTTCGCTGCGCCCGGGCATGGAATTCGGGCGGGAGCAGCTGATCCACCGTCTGATTGATATCCAGTACGAGCGGAACGATATCGCCTTCGAGCGCAACCGTTTCCGCGTGCGCGGCGACACGGTCGAGGTTTGGCCGGTGTATTCGGATGAGGATGTTGTCCGCGTCGAGTTTTTCGGCGACGAGGTCGAGCGCATCACCCGTATCAATCCGCTGACCGGCGCGCCGCTGGCCGAGCTGGGGCACACGGCGATCTTCCCAGCCAGCCATTATGTTACGCCCAAGGACAAGCTGCAGGCCGCCATCAAGGATTTAGAGGCCGAGCTGGATGCCCGTATCGCGTATTTTACCGAAAACGGCAAGCTGGTAGAGGCGCAGCGCATCGGCCAGCGTACGCGGTATGATATTGAAATGCTGCAGGAGATCGGCTTTTGCAGCGGCATCGAAAACTACTCGCGGGTGCTCTCGCGCCGCGCGCCCGGCTCGTCGCCCTATACGCTGATCGATTATTTTCCCAAGGATTTTCTGCTCATCGTGGATGAGAGCCACGTCACGCTGCCGCAAGTGCGCGCGATGTACCACGGCGACCGCGCCCGCAAGGAAAGTTTGGTCGAAAACGGCTTCCGCCTGCCCTCGGCGTATGACAACCGTCCGCTCAACTTTGCAGAGTTTAACGAGCGGCTCAATCAGGTGATCTACGTCTCGGCCACGCCCGGCGAATACGAGCTGTCGCGCTCGGGGCAGGTGGTTGAGCAGGTCATCCGCCCGACCGGCCTGCTCGACCCCGAGGTGGTCGTGCGCCCGGTCGAGGGGCAGATCGACGATCTGATCGGCGAGATCAACGCGCGCACGGCCAAGGGTGAGCGCGTGCTGGTGACGACGCTGACCAAAAAGATGGCCGAGGATCTGACCGATTACCTGGAGACCGCCGGCATCAAGGTGCGCTATATGCACCATGATATCAAGACGATAGAGCGGCAGGAGCTGGTGCGCGACCTGCGCCTTGGCGTGTACGATGTTCTGATCGGCATCAACCTGCTGCGCGAGGGCTTGGATATCCCCGAGGTATCGCTCGTGGCCATACTGGACGCGGACAAGGAAGGCTTTCTGCGCTCGGAAACCTCACTCATCCAGACCATCGGCCGCGCAGCGCGCAATGAGCACGGCATGGTCATCCTGTATGCGGACAGCGTCACTCCGTCGATGCGCCGCGCAATGGACGAGACCGAGCGCCGCCGGGGGCTGCAGGACGCATTCAACAAGAAGCACGGCATCACGCCGCGCTCGGTGCGCAAAAAGGTGCAGGAGGTGATTGAAATCACCTCCAACGTGCCGACGAGCAGCAAGAAAAAGCTGCGCACCAAGGGCGAAAGGCAGCAGGAGATCGCCCGCCTGACGCGCCAGATGAAGGAGGCCGCCAAGATGCTCGAATTTGAGATCGCCGCGCAGCTGCGCGACCAGATCCGTGCGCTGGAGCAAGGCTGAGGGGCGGTATATGCCGCATAGAGGAGTGAGGAATCAGCAAGTATGCAGGAATTTATCCATGTAAAGGGTGCCCGTGAGCACAACCTGAAAAATATAGACATCAAGCTGCCGCGCGATAAGCTGGTCGTGCTGACCGGCTTGTCCGGCTCGGGCAAGTCGTCGCTGGCGTTCGATACCATCTATGCCGAGGGGCAGCGGCGGTATGTCGAGTCGCTGTCCTCCTACGCGCGGATGTTCTTGGGGCAGATGGACAAGCCCGATGTGGATTATATCGACGGACTTTCGCCCGCCATCTCGATCGACCAAAAAACGACCTCACAGAACCCGCGCTCGACGGTCGGCACGGTGACCGAGATCTATGACTATATGCGCCTGCTCTGGGCGCGCATCGGCACGCCGCATTGCCCCAAATGCGGCAAGGAGATACGGCGGCAGACGGTCGACCAGATCATCGACCGCCTGATGGCGCTGCCCGAAAAGACCCGCCTGCAAATCCTCGCGCCGGTCGTGCGCGGCAAAAAGGGCGAGCACGCAAAGGTGCTCGAGGACGCGCGCAAATCGGGCTATGTCCGCGTGCGGGTGGATGGCGAGACGCGCGATCTGTCCGAGGAGATCAAGCTGCAAAAAACGCGCAAGCACGATATCGAAATCGTGGTCGACCGCGTCGTTGTGCGGCCGGACGCGCGCAGCCGCATCACCGATTCGGTGGAGAGCGCGGCCGCGCTCTCCGGCGGGCTGGTCATTGCGGATGTGATCGGCGGCGAGCCGCTCCTATTTTCGCAGAACTATGCCTGTGAGGACTGCGGCATCTCGGTCGAGGAGCTGACGCCGCGCATGTTCTCCTTCAACAACCCCTACGGCGCGTGCCCGGTCTGCACCGGCTTGGGTGTGCAGATGCGCGTCGATCCCGACCGTGTCATCCCCAACCGCAAGCTGTCCATCAAGCAGGGTGCGATCCGTGCCTCGGGCTGGGGCAGCGCCGAGCCGGGTACGATCGCAGGCATGTATTTTACCGCTCTGGGCAAGCTGCACGGCTTTACGCTCGACACCCCGGTGGAGCAAATGAGTGAGCAGGCCGTGCAGGCGCTGCTGTACGGCACGGGCGATCAGGTGCTTGAGCTTTCGGTCAGCCGCGTGTCCGGCGGCGTGATGCGGCAGCCGTTCGAGGGCGTGGTGGGCAATTTGGAGCGCCGCTACCGCGAGACCACGAGCGACTATGCCCGCGCGGAGATCGAGGAGTGCATGAGCGAGATCCCGTGCCCGGCCTGCCATGGCCGCCGGCTGCGGCCGGAGGTGCTGGCCGTTACCATCGGCGGGCTGAACATCATGGAGTTTGCTGAAAAGTCGGTCGTCAAGGCGATGGAGTTTTTGCACACGCTGACGCTGACCGAGATGCAGCGCAAGATCGGCGACCGGGTCATCAAGGAGATCATGGATCGGCTGGGCTTTTTGCAGTCGGTCGGACTGGAATACCTCACGCTTTCGCGCGCGTCGGGCACGCTGTCGGGCGGCGAGAGCCAGCGTATCCGATTGGCGACCCAGATCGGCTCGTCGCTGATGGGCGTGCTGTATATCCTTGATGAGCCGTCCATCGGCCTGCACCAGCGCGACAATGACAAGCTGCTCGCCACGCTGAAGCGGCTGCGCGATCTGGGCAATACGCTGATCGTGGTCGAGCACGACGAGGACACCATGTTCGCCGCCGACCATATCGTGGATATCGGCCCGGGCGCGGGGCGAAACGGCGGCACGGTCGTGTTCGAGGGCGGGGTGGAGGCGCTGCTCAAAAGCGAGACCTCGGTTACGGGGCAGTACCTGTCCGGCCGCAAGCGCATCCCCGTGCCCGCGGTGCGCCGCAAGGGCAGCGGCAAGTGCCTGACCGTGCGCGGCTGCGCGGTCAACAACCTCAAGCACACCGATTTTACCATTCCGCTCGGCACGCTCACCTGTGTCACCGGAGTGTCCGGTTCGGGCAAATCGTCGTTTGTCAATGAGATATTGTATAAAAAGCTCGCCGCTGAGCTGAACCGCGCCAAGACCCGTCCGGGGGCGTTTGACAGCATCGAGGGCATCGAGCATCTGGACAAGGTGATTGATATCGACCAGTCGCCCATCGGGCGCACGCCGCGCTCCAACCCGGCAACCTATACCGGCGTGTTCAACGATATCCGTGAGTTGTTCGCCAAAACGGCGGACGCCAAGGCGCGCGGCTATGGAGCGGGGCGGTTTTCGTTCAATGTCAAGGGCGGCCGGTGCGAGGCCTGCGCGGGCGACGGCCTTTTGAAGATTGAGATGCATTTTCTGCCCGATGTGTATGTACCCTGTGACGTATGCAAGGGGCGCCGCTACAACAAAGAGACGCTTGAAGTGCGCTACAAGGGAAAAAACATCTATGAGGTGCTCGACCTGACCGTGGACGAGGCCTGTGAGTTCTTCGCCAACGTGCCCAAGATCGCGCGGCGGCTGGAGACTATGCGTGAGGTCGGGCTGGGATATGTCAAGCTCGGACAGTCGTCCACCACGCTGTCCGGCGGTGAGGCGCAGCGCGCCAAGCTGGCCACCGAGCTGTCTAAGCGCTCGACCGGCAAGACCATCTATATTCTCGACGAGCCGACCACCGGCCTGCACATCGCTGATGTACACAAGCTGGTCGATGTGCTGCAGCAGCTGGTCGATGCGGGCAATACGGTCGTCGTCATCGAGCATAACCTTGACGTTATCAAAACCGCCGACCATGTGCTCGACCTCGGACCCGAGGGCGGCGACGGCGGTGGCCGGCTGGTTGTCTGCGGCACGCCGGAGGAGGTCGCGGCCTGCCCGGACTCGTACACCGGACGGTATCTAAAGCCGGTGCTCGAACGGTTTGCGCATACAAAAACGGAAGAATGAGTCATTTTTGGACTGCATAAGCGGGTGTTCCGGGGTGGAACGCCTGCTTTTTGCAATTTGCATAAAAGTTATTGAGATTGCGCGCGCGTTTTGGTATAATCATAGTAATTAAAAATAAAATGAGGGAGCTTTTATGAAAACGAAACGATGGGTGGTGGCCGAGCCGGACGAGGCGCGCGTACACGCGCTCGCCCGCGCGGGGGGATATGCCCCGCTGACCGCGGCCGTGCTTGTCGCGCGCGGACTGGATACGGCGCAGGAGGCGGCGCGCTGCCTCAGCTGCGGGCAAGACAGGCTGCACGATCCCTATCTGCTGCGGGATATGGACAAGGCCGTTGCGGCGATCCGCGGCGCGATCGAGCGCGATGAGCCAATCGTCGTTTACGGCGATTACGATGTGGACGGCACGACTGCGGCCTGCATTCTGGTCGATTACCTGCGTGGCAAGGGCGCGCGGTGCACCTACTATATCCCAAACCGGCTGCGCGAGGGCTACGGCCTGTCGCGCGCAGCCTTGGAGCAGCTGTACCAGCAGGGCGCGCGGCTGCTCATCACGGTCGATTCGGGCATCACAGCGGCGGAGGAGATCGCGGCCGCGCGGGCGCTCGGTATGCGGGTGGTCATCACCGATCACCATGAATGCCACCAAACGCTGCCGGTGGCGGACGCGGTCGTCGACTGCAAGCGCGCCGACTGCACCTATCCGTTCAGCAGTCTGGCCGGAGTAGGCGTGGCGTTCAAGCTGATCTGCGCGCTCGAGGGCGACAGCACGGCCATGCTGGCGCGCTATGCCGAGCTGGTCGCGCTCGGCACGGTGGCCGATGTGATGCCCATTGTCGATGAGAACCGCGTGATCGTGTCCGCCGGGCTGGAAAAGATGAAGCACACCTCCAATGTCGGTTTGGAGATGCTGCTGCGTGAGGCGGGCATGAAGGGCAAACGCCTTGGCTCGTCGGCCATTAGCTTTGTGCTCGCACCGCGCATCAACGCCGCCGGGCGCATGGGACGGGCCGAGCTGGCTGCCGAGCTGTTTCTGACGCATGACCCTGTGCGCGCGCAGGCGCTCGCGGCCGCGTTATGTGAGCAGAACAAGCGGCGGCAGAACGAGGAAAACCAAATATTGACGCAGGCGCTTGCCCGCCTGCGCACCGAATACAACCCGGTCGAGGATAAGCTGATCGTGCTGGCGGGCGAGGGCTGGCATCATGGCGTGCTTGGTATCGTCTGCTCGCGCCTGTGCGACCGGTACGGCTGTCCGGTCGTGCTCATCGCGCTGGACAAGGACGGCACGGGCAAGGGCTCGGGGCGCTCGGTAAGCGGCTTTAACCTGTTTGAAGCGCTCACCGCCTGCGGCGATCTGCTCGAGCGCTACGGCGGGCATGAGCTGGCCGCCGGGCTGACCGTCTCGGCGGACAAGGTCGAGGCGCTGCGCGCGCGGCTACGCGCCTACGCGGAAAGCCATGTGACTATGGCCGATCTTATCCCGCAGCTGGCGGTCGACAGCGCGATCGAGCCGTCAGCCATTACGCTGGAAAACATCGAGGCGCTGTCCGTGCTCGAGCCATACGGGATGCAAAACCCCGAGCCGGTGTTTTGCATCCGGGATATGACGGTTGAGGACATCACGCCCATTTCGAGCGACCGCCATGTGCGGTTGACGCTCGTCAAGGACGGTGCGCGTTTTTCCGCCATGCTGTTTGGCACGGGCGTGGGCGGGCTGGGGTTTGCGCAGGGCAACATCGTGGATGCGGCCTTCCATCTGGAGGTCAACGAATTCCGCGGCCGCCGTACACCGCAGCTGACGCTGTGCGATGTGCGGCTGAGCCAGTGTGAGCATCTGGCCGACCAGAAGCTGCTCAACCTGTACCATACTTACATCGGAGACGGCCCGCTGACCGCGCGCGAGGCGCGCATCCTGCTGCCCGACCGCGATGATCTGGTGGCTGTGTGGCGGCATATCACCTGCCGGGCGGAGGACGGCCGTCTGTCCGTGCCGGACGGCGCGCTGTCGCGCCGTGTGTCATGGGAAAGCCGGCGGGAGGTCAACATCGGCAAGCTGTTCGTTTGCTTGGATGTATTCTCCGAGTCGGGACTGATCAGCTATCATTTCAAGGAAGGGATGCTCAACGTCCTGCTCAAGCCCTATCAGGGCAAGGCGGACATATCCGGTTCGGTTGTGCTGGCAACACTGCAAAGCATGGCCGGATAAGGGGGAGATCATTATGCAAGATAAACTCGATTTTTTGATTGAGCGTGTCCAAAAACAAAACCCGCAGGCCAATATCAAAAAAATACGCGCGGCCTATGCGTGCGCGGCCGCCGCGCATGAGGGGCAGAAGCGCCGCAACGGCGAGCCGTATATCATCCATCCCGTCTCGGTGGCGGAGATCATCGTCGAGATGGGGCTGGATACCGATTCGATCTGCGCCGGCCTGCTGCATGACTGCATCGAGGACACGCCGTTTGGCTATAAGGAGATCGAAAACAAGTTCGGCACGCCGGTGGCCGAGCTGGTAGACGGCGTGACCCGGCTGGGTATGCTGCGTTATTCCAAGGAGCAGGAGCAATTTGAGGATCTGCGCAAGATGTTCATGGCCATGGCTAAGGATATCCGCGTCATCCTCATCAAGCTGGCCGACCGGCTGCACAACGCACGCACCTTCCAATTCCTGCCCGAGCGCAAGCAGCGCGACAAGGCGCTTGAGACCATGGAGATCTACGCGCCCATCGCACACCGCTTGGGCATGAGCCGCATCAAGTGGGAGCTGGAGGATCTGTCGCTCAAGGTGCTCGACCCAATCGGCTACAACGAGATTGTCGAGGGCTTGAAGGCGCAGAGCGAGCAGCATGAGGAGTTTTTGGGGCGTATCCGCGCGCGCATCAGCCAAAAGCTGTCCGAGGCGCATATCGAAAACACGATCTCGACGCGCGTCAAGCACGTTTATTCGATCTACCGCAAGATGTACGCGCAGCACAAGACCATTGACGAGATATACGACATCTGCGCGGTGCGCGTGATCGTCTCCAGCGTGTCGGACTGCTATCATGTGCTCGGCTATGTGCACGACCTGTATAAGCCCATCCCGGGGCGGTTCAAGGACTATATCTCGACCCCCAAGCCCAACGGCTACCAGTCGCTGCACACGACGGTCATCGGGCGCGAGGGCATACCGTTTGAGATACAGATCCGTACCGAGGAAATGCACAAAATGGCCGAATACGGCGTTGCCGCGCACTGGAAATATAAGCAGGGGCTGGACCGCAAAGGCAACGAGGAGGCTTTCGCGTGGATACGCCAGATGCTGGAAGCGCAGCAGGATACCGAGGCCGAGGACTTTATCAAGAATATCAAGGTCGACCTGTTTGCCGATGAGGTGTTTGTTTTCACGCCCAAAGGCGATGTGGTCAACATGCCCGCAGGCGCAACGCCGATCGACTTTGCCTATGCCATCCACTCGGCGGTCGGCAACCGTATGACCGGCTGCAAGCTCAACGGCCGCATCGCGCCGATCGACAGCCAACTGAAAAACGGCGATATCGTCGAGATACTGACCTCTAAGGAGGCGCATGGCCCGGGCAGGGACTGGGTCAAAATCGTTAAGACCACCGAGGCGCGCAATAAGATCAAGCAGTGGTTCAAAAAAGAATGCCGGGAGGAAAATATCGCCAACGGCCGCGAGGAGCTTGACCGCGAGCTGCGCGCCAACCTGCTCTACAACGGCTTTTATGAGAACGAGGAGATACAGAAGAACACGCTCAACAAGTTCTCTTTTTCCACGCTGGACGAGCTGTACGCCTCAATTGGCTACGGCGGCATCACGCTGACCAAGGTCATCAACAAGGTCAAGGACGACGTCGGCCGCCTGCGCCGCGCGCATGAACTGGCTGAGCGTCAGAATCAAAGCCAGCCGGAGCAGCGCCGCACTGCCAAGAGCACGACCGGCGTGGTGGTCGAGGGAATCGACAACTGTCTGGTCAAGTTTGCCCGGTGCTGTACGCCCATCCCGGGGGATGAGATCATCGGCTTTGTCACGCGCGGCTACGGCGTGTCCATTCACCGACGGGACTGCGTCAATGTCCATGTCGAGGAGGACCCCGACCGCTGGGTCAAGGCGTGGTGGGATGAGGAGGTCGACCACAGCGACCGTACCAGCCGGTTTTCGACCGGCCTGCAAATTTCAACGCGCAGCCGCATCGGCGTGCTGAGCGATGTGACCGCCGTGCTGGCGACCTGCAAGATCAATGTGCATGACCTGTCCGCACGCGACCTGAACGACGGCTTTGGCGTCATCAACGCGATGGTCGATGTGGCCGGCGTGCGACAGCTGGAAAATCTCATCAGCCGTCTGCGCGGCATCAAGGGCGTGCTGGATGTGACCAGAACGGTCGATACAAACTAAAGCTGAAAGGACAGGGGGAAGTCTATTGAGGGCGCTTATCCAGCGGGTGACGCAGGCGTCGGTGCGCATCGGCGGCGCGGTGCACGGCGAAATCGGGCGTGGCTTTCTCGTGCTGCTCGGCATCACGGAGGGGGACACGACGGACGAGGCGCGGTATTTGGCCGATAAGATTGTCAAATGCCGTGTGTTTGCCGACGCGAACGACAAAATGAATCTGGCGCTGGCCGATGTGAGCGGCGGTATACTGATCGTTTCGCAGTTTACCCTGTATGGAGACTGCAAAAAGGGCAACCGGCCGAGCTTTACCGGTGCGGCGGGGCCGGAAACCGCCATCCCGCTTTACGAAGCATTTATCGCGCGCTGCCGCGAAAGCGGCCTACCGGTCGAAACCGGCGTGTTCGGCGCGGATATGCAGGTCGAACTGATAAATGACGGGCCGGTGACGCTGTGGATGGACACGGCGGAAATGCGGCCGGGCGCGTCAAAGAGAAAGACTAACTATTAAAAGTCAAGTCTAAAAAGTGTGGTGAGGCAAAAACCGTAGACAGTTCAAAAAGGGTATAGCAAAGCTGACGTCCGTTTGGACATCTGGCTGAGCTTATGAGAGCGAGAAGATTATGCGGCGCT
>NZ_JALFLA010000004.1 GCF_022775115.1 Agathobaculum sp. | reverse complement strand
TGCCTATCTTGCCAAGAAGCGGGCGGAGGGAAAGCATTACAATATCGCCATATCTCATGCTGCTAAGAAACTTGTACGGCTGATCTACGCCATGGAGAAATCAAACCGGCCTTATAACAGCGCCGCATAATCTTCTCGCTCTCATAAGCTCAGCCAGATGTCCAAACGGACGTCAGCTTTGCTATACCCTTTTTGAACTGTCTACGGTTTTTGCCTCACCACACTTTTTAGACTTGACTTTTAATAGTTAGTCTTTCTTACTATCTCCTCCGCTGGAGAACGATAAGAAAAGCCATCGAAACACGTTTCGATGGCTTTGATCTTACTTATCCAGATTGAAACGCTTCTTGAAGCGATCAACACGTCCGCCGGTGTCTACCAGCTTCTGCTTACCCGTGAAGAAGGGGTGGCACTTGGAGCAAACGTCAACGACGATATTCTCCTTGGTGGAGCCGGTCTCAATGACATTGCCGCAGGCACAGCGGATCGTGGTCTGCTTGTACTCAGGATGGATGCCCTGTTTCATGTTGTTTCACCTCTTTCCACGGGAACTGACAAAATATCTCTAACAGTCGTAAGAATATGATAACACGTCCCACATAAAAATGCAAGTATTATTTTTCGTATACCAGCTTTTCTTCCGTCCAGTCCCGCAGCACTGGCTGCATGGACGCGGCAAGCCGTTTTGCGCCCGCCAAATCGTGCAGCTTATAGTTACCGCACTCAACGCGGCTCGCGCCGGGGATCTCCCCCTCAAACGCCGCCACGAAGTCCATCGTCTCGCGCACCAATTCGATCGCGTCCCGCGGTGCAAAATCGCGCACAAGGAAATAAAAACCGGTCTGGCAGCCCATCGGCCCGCAGTAGATGATCTTATCCTCAAAGCGCGAATTGCGCGCGTAGGTCGCAAACAGGTGCTCAAAGGTGTGCCCGGCCGCCGGATCGATATAGGTACCGGCGTTGGGATAGACCATGCGGATATCATAGGTGGTCACATCTCCGTCAATGCGGGACGTGTACATACCCGGCTTAAGTTTGTCGTGGTTTACTGCAAAGCTTGCAATGCGTTTCATACAGCAGCCTCCTTTTTGTCGTCAAAATGGCTTAACTCGTTCTTGCAGACGCGAACGACCAATATAAAAGAAATGACGAACGCCGCAATCTCGGCAATCGGGAATGCATACCACACGGCGTTTAGTCCAGCCACGCGCCCAAGCACCCATGCCGCCGGCAGAATGACGACCAGCTGACGGCAAACCGATACGATCAAGCTGTCCATCCCACGGCCGACCGCCTGAAAAAAGGTCGAGTTGATGATACCGAACGCCGCGCCGATAAACGACAGGCTAATCGTTTTGAGTGCGGGCACGCCCACGCGCATCATCTCCTGCGCGGCCGCGGCATCATCCCGCGAGACGAACAGCAGCAGCATCTTTTGCGGCATAATCTGGAAAACCGCCAGACCGATCAGCATAATAACGACCGCCGTGAAAAGCGCGATGCGGTACGCGCTCATCAGCCGTTTTCTGTTGCGCGCGCCGTAGTTATAACCCATAACAGGCAGCGCGCCTTGATTTAGTCCGAACACTGGCATAAATACAAAGGTTTGCAGCTTGAAATACACACCGAGCACATTGACCGCCGTCTGCGAAAAGCCGATCAAAATCGCGTTCATGCCGGCGGTCATCACCGAAACAACACTCTGCATCACGATACTCGGCAAGCCGATGCGGTAAATATCCTTGACCGTCTGCGCGCGCCAACGAAAGCGGCGCATATCCATGCGCAGCGTTTTCTGGTGCGCGAATACACCCCAAAAGCCAATCAGCATACCCACGACTTGACCGAGGATGGTTGCCAGCGCCGCACCGCGCACACCCATCCGCGGAAACGGGCCGATGCCGAAGATCAGCAGCGGGTCGAACACGATATTGATAATAGCGCCGATCAGCCCTTGCAGCATGGGCACGATCATGTTGCCGGTCGACTGCTGGATCTTTTCACACATGATGGAAACCATAAGGAAAAAGCTCAAGCCGACCGCGATATGCGCGTATTGGATCGCCTGCTCCAACGTATCCGCTTCCGGTCGAAAGGCGGCCAAAAACGGCCCCGACAGCACAAAGCCAACAATCAGAAACGTCGCGCCGCCGATAATGCCCAGCATCAGACCGTGCTCAGCGGCTGAATCCGCGTGCAGCTGCCGCTTCTCTCCCAAACGGCGCGCGATCAGCGAGTTCACGCCCACACCTGTGCCCACAGCGACTGCGATAACCAGCGTTTGCAACGGAAAGACCAGCGAAACCGCCGCCAGCGCACTCTGCGAATATTGGGCCACAAAAATACTGTCCACAATATTGTACAACGCGTTGATGACCATGGAGATCATCGCGGGCAGAGCCATCGAAAAAATCAGCGGCCCCATGCGCGCGGTACCCATCTTATTTTGTGCTTCCATCATACATTCCTCCCGACAAAAGGCGGCTACGGCAAATTCTCGCCGCAGCCGTCCGATTTTCTCTATGTGGTATAGTGTAATCCATCCACTGGGATAATGCAAGTCCCTTTACAACATTTTTCCCCAAAGCTCGTCAAACGAGTGCTCCACAAAAAACGTACTGGCTCTGCGCGTTTCACATACACCCGCCGCATACGCCGGCTCGGCCATGCCGCACACAGTAAAGCCCGCGCGCTGCGCGGTCGTGCAAGCATAGGGAGCATCCTCGAACACGATGCATTCTGTCGGCGTCAGCCCAAGCCGCCCTGCCGCGTGCAGATAGATATCCGGCTGCCGTTTGGACACGCCCACGTCCTCGATGGTCAGCAGAAAGCGAAAATAATCGAGCATTCCATGCGCGCGCAGTGCCTTTTCCGCGTGTCTGCGCGCGGTCAGCGTGGCAACTGCCATACCGATCCCTCTCTCTCGCAGCGCATCCAGCAGGTGCAGCACACCATCTCTTGGCCGCGCGAGCGCCTCATACCGCGCGTCGATCAGCTCGTCCAGCCCCTGTGCGAGCGTCTGCGCATCCATCGGCAGTGCCGGATAGGCATCAATAAAATATTGTGCCGCCTGCATCTGCGTCATGCCCTCGATTGCTACATAGTCCCGCTCGGCCACCCGTATGCCAAACCGGCTCAAATACCGTTCGCTCAGCCGATCCCATACCGGCATGGAGTCCAGCAGCGTACCGTCCATATCAAAGATCGCGCCCTTAAAATGATGCATGTTGTGCTCCTTCCCATCCATATTTCCGCCTACCGTCTGCCTTTTGCGCTCTGATAAAAATTGCCCCGCAGCGGTCTGCGGGGCAAGCATACGGTTTTGCGAGCATTACTTAGAGGTTGTCGCCGTTTCCTTGAGGACAACGTCGTGCGCGCCGCCCTCGACGATCGAGGTCGCCGAAACCAGCGTCAGCTTGGCCTTCTTCTGGAACTCTGGAATCGAGAGCGCGCCGCAGTTGCACATAGTCGAGCGCACCTTGCTCAGCGTCAGGCCAAGGTTGTCCTTGAGCGAGCCGGCATATGGTACATAGGAGTCGACGCCCTCCTCGAAAGAGAGCTTCTTGTCGCCGCCCATATCATAGCGCTGCCAGTTGCGCGCGCGCGCCGAGCCCTCGCCCCAATATTCCTTCATATAGCTGCCGTTGATGTTGACCTTGTTGGTCGGGGACTCGTCAAAGCGCGAGAAGTAGCGGCCAAGCATCAGGAAATCCGCACCCATGGCGAGCGCCAGCGTGCAGTGGTAATCGTGCACGATGCCGCCATCCGAGCAGATCGGCACATAGATGCCGGTTTCCAGAAAATACTTGTCGCGCGCCGCGGCAACCTCTATCAGCGCAGTCGCCTGCCCACGGCCGATGCCTTTCTGCTCTCGGGTAATGCAGATCGAGCCGCCGCCGATGCCGACCTTGATAAAGTCCGCGCCCGCGTCTGCCAAAAAGCGGAACCCCTCGCGGTCGACCACGTTACCCGCACCTATCTTGACCGAATCACCGTAACGCTCGCGCACCCATGCCAGTGTGCGGCTCTGCCACTCGGAAAAGCCCTCGGACGAGTCGATGCACAGCACGTCCGCACCGGCCTCTACCAGCGCGGGCACACGCTCCGCATAGTCGCGCGTATTGATGCCCGCGCCGACCACATAGCGCTTGTGGCTGTCCAGCATTTCCAGCGAGTTGGCCTTGTGGGAATCATAGTCCTTGCGGAATACCAGATAGACAAGACGCTGCTTATCATCGACCAGCGGCAAAGCGTTGAGCTTGTTGTCCCAAATGATGTCGTTTGCGGTTTTCAGGGTGGTATCCTCCGGCGCGGTGATGAGCTTTTCAAACGGCGTCATAAACGCGGACACCTTGGTATCGGGCGACATGCGGGAGACCCGGTAATCGCGGCTGGTCACAATGCCGAGCAGCTTGCCGGTCGCCGTGCCGTCATTGGTGACCGCCATAGTCGAATGCCCGGTGCGCTGCTTGAGAGCAAGCACATCGGCCAGTGTTTGGTCAGGCCGCAGATTGGAGTCGGACACGATAAAGCCCGCCTTGTAGCTCTTGACACGGGCGACCATCGCAGCCTCGCTCTCGATCGTCTGCGAGCCGTAGATAAAGGAAATGCCACCCTCCTGCGCCAGCGCGATTGCCATACGGTCGTCTGAAACAGCTTGCATGATAGCTGACACCATCGGGATATTGGCATACAGCGCTGCTGTCTCCCCCTTTTTATACTTGACGATCGGGGTGCGCAGGCTGACATTCGCCGGGATGCAATCTGCCGACGAGTAACCGGGCACCAGCAGATATTCGTTGAACGTGTGCGAGGGCTCACTGAAATAATAGGCCATACTGATTTTTCTCCTTCCTATCTGTCCAAAATGCAATATTGCTATCATTATAGCCTGTTTGTCCGCCAAAGTAAAGCGGACATCTGACAGATTCTACGTTTTTTTGCCGACGCCGCAGAAACCGCGCACACCGGCACGCTTTTTCGCATCTTTTCCCAAAATATAGAAAGAGCCACAGCATACAGCTGCAGCCCTTTCTATTTGGAAATGAGGAATGAAGGTTGCGGTCAAAAGATGGGTTCTCCAAGCATCCGTCGGCATGCGGTATGCCGCCTTTCGCTTGGATTGTTTATAGTTTATCAGTTTGTGTCAGTTTTGTCAATCTTTAATATTGTTCTTAACGAATTCTTAACTCCCTCTCTATAATTCACATATTATCCCAGAATAAAAGAAGTATAGGAGCTGCCGCACGACCGGTCGATCAAACACCTCGCGCACTGCATAGGCATACGCATCCATCTGCGTGCGATAGCGCGCGGCGCGCGCGGCAAGTCCTGCCTCGCCGACGCGGTCGGTCTTAAAGTCCAGAATAATAAATCCCTCCGGCGTGTCGATCAAACAGTCGATCACGCCCTGCAGCAGCACCTTTTCTTCTGGTGCGTTTGCGGCTATCTCATAATACCGCATCGCGGGCACAAGCACGGAAAACTTAAACTCCCGCCGCACCGGGTGCTCGGCTATCAGCGTGCGGTACAGCGCAGAGGTGAAGAACATTTCGATCCGTTCGGTATTGACCGCCGCTGCCTGTGCGGGCGACAGGATATTCTTATCCGCCAGCCGAGCCAGCTCCCGCTGCACGCCGCCCGGCGCGCTTGCCGCGTCAAAATCGCAAAACTGCATGAACAAGTGATGCGCCGTACCGATCTCCGCCGGGCTAAGCCGGCACGCCTGCTGCTCAAACAGCGGCACGCGCAGCGTGGTCTCACGGCGCGGCGGCGGCGTCTGCTCGGCGGCCTCGTCGGCGCGGTACCCCCGGCCGATGCCTGTGGCTGTCAGCTTGCTGGGCAGTTCGGCCAGATAGGCGTTCGGATAGTCCAGATAGGGGATGACTTGATATGCTTCGTCCGCAGGCTCGGCAAACGCCACCACCTGCTCCGGCGTAGGCTCGCCCAGCTCGTCCGGCGTAACAACACGCACGGTGAACGCATCGCAGTCCGTGCCGTGCTCAGGTACGTCCAGCACATACCGCTCCCGCAATGTCCGCGTGCATGGATGCCGCAGCAGCGGCGCAACCAGCCATGCCAGCGGCGCGCGCACCGCGCCCATTGCATATTGCGGCAAGGTATCGAGCGCAGCCAGACGCGCCCAGCGCTGAAGGTTGGCCGTAAGTGTACCACTTGCGCAGGTGACGATCAGCTTTTCTCTGGCGCGCGTCAGCGCAACATACAATACACGCAGCTCCTCGCTAACCATTTCCCGCCGCTTGCAGGCGGCGACCGCCGCGCGCTCGGCTGTGTTGTATTGCAGTCCGCGCGCACGGTCACGACACTTTGCGCCAAAGCCCAGCGCACTGTGCACCAAAACCGGCTCGCGCAGATCGGCTTCGTTGAACTGCTTGGCGCAATCAGCCACCAACACGACCGGAAATTCCAACCCCTTGGACTTATGGATGCTCATAATGCGCACCGCACCCCCGCCTGTCTCCGCGCCGGTCGTTTGGAAATCCTCACCCGTCTGCCGCATCCCGCTCAGTAAGCGCACAAAGGCAAACAGGCCGCGAAAACCCTGTCCCTCAAAGACGCGTGCCCGCTCGAAAAACGCCAGCAGATTGGCCTGCCGCCGCGCGCCGTTTGGCAGCGCGCCATACAGGCCGAGCGCGCCGGTCTGGTCGTATATCTCCCACAGCAGCCGGTAAACCGGCTGATCGCAAGCAAAATCCCGCAAGAAGGTAAGCCGCTGCAAAAACAGCTCGACCTTGGGAAAATCCGCGCGGGCGCGCAGCAGCGCATCGTAAAAGCTGACCGCGCGGTCGGTCAGCCGGATATCGGCCAGCTCCTGCTCGGTAAAGCCAAACAGCGGCGAGCGTAGTACGCCGATCAGGTCAACGTCCTGCCGCGGATTGTCGATCACGCTGAGCAGCGAGACCATGGTGCCCACCTCGGCTGTTTCGAGCAGACCACTCCGCTCCTCAGCAAGCGCGGCAATGCCGACCTGCTCAAGCGCAGCAGCGAATATACGCGCCTTGGTTCTCGGCGAGCGCAGCAAAATGACGATATCCCCCGCTGTGACCGGGCGCAGCCTGCCGGTCGCCTGATCAGTCACCGGGAAGCCCTCGTCCAGCAGCCGCCGGATGCGTGCCGCGGCCAAGCGGGCCTCCAGCGCGGTCTTATCGGGCGCGTCATCATCATCGCCCAGCTCGGCTGCGTCGACCAGCAGTACCTCGGTTCGGTAGCGTGTATGCCCCGCATCGGGATACGCCGCGCCGAGGTGCAGCGCTTCGCGGTCGGTGTACGCAAGGTCGCCCACCGTCTCGCCCATCACGGCGGAAAACAGGTAGTTGCAAGCGTCCAGCACCGCCGCGCGTGAGCGAAAATTCTGCCCAAGGATGACACGGCGCGGCGTACCTGCCGCCGCCTCCTCCGCATCTGCGAACGCACGGTATTTATCCAGAAAAATGGAGGGGTCGGCTAAGCGAAAACCATAGATGCTCTGCTTAACGTCACCTACCATGAACAGGTTGCTCTCCTCCCGCGACAGCGCGCGGAAAATCGCATCCTGCACGGCGTTGGTATCCTGATACTCGTCCACCGCGATCTCGGCATAGCCCTCAGCCAGCGAGCGGGCGAGCGCGGACGGCCGTTGCCCGTCATACAACAGTCGCACGGCAAAGTGCTCCAAATCGTTAAAATCCGCCGCATTGCGCGCGCGCTTGGCCGCGGAAAACGCATCGTCAAAGGCGCACACCATGTCAGTCAGCGCACCGAGCGCGGGCGCGGTCAGCGCGCGGTCGTGCTCGGCTTCGCAGGCGGTGACCGTCAGCCACTTTCCCCTGATCTCCTTGGCGACCGTTTTCCACTCCTCGCGCAGCGCTTTGATCTCCTCAAGCAGCGCCTTGTCTTCAAAGCCGCGCGCCGCCTTGAGCCGGTCAAACGAGATCGACCGCGCGGCCTCGACGCATTCGTCCCATGTGCCGCCGCGCAGCACGTCCAGCAACCGCATGGCCTGCTGCAAATCGCTTGTCAGCGTAGGCAGATAGGTGTCACGCAGTTCGTCAATGCCCTCAATCGCCGCGATGCCTGTGCGCAGAAAGGACGCACCGTATTCCGCCGCCGTGCACGCCTGTGTGCGCAGCACCTGTCCGTGCGGTGTGTCCATGCCTGCGGCGTGCAAGCCCTGCCGCACGGTTTCCAGAAACGCGCGCGGGTCGGGATGCGCCTGTATTTTCTCATAGGTGCTGAGGATGACCTCACCAAGCTTTTTATCGTCCCGTCCGGCAGTCAGCAGGTCGCACAGCGCGAAAAAGCCCTCCTCCGCGCGCGCATACGCCGCGTCCAGCGCCTCCTCCAGCACCTCGGCACGAAGCAGTTTACCCTCCTGCTCATCCATCAGGCGAAAGTCGGGCGCGATGCCAAGCGCCGCCGCCTGCTCCCGCGCCAGCGACAAGCACATGGCGTGCACCGTTGTTATTTTGGCGCGATGCACCAGAAAAAGCTGGCGGCGCAAGCGTGTATTTTGTGGGTCGCGCGCCACAGCCTCTCCAAGCGCCGCGCCGATGCGCGCGCGCATTTCGGCCGCCGCCGCGTTAGTAAAGGTGACGAGCAGCAGCCGGTCGATATCGACCGGCTCAGCAGGGTCGGTCAGGCGGCGCAGCACCCGCTCGACCAGCACGGCTGTTTTGCCCGAGCCTGCCGCCGCCGAGACGAGCAGCGCACCGCCCCGGTCCTCGATCGCAGTTTGCTGATCCTTTGTCCACCGCGGCATTACCGCTCACCTCCCACCTGCTGCCAAAATTCCTCATCCGACAAATGCCGGAGCCAGCGCGCCCGGTCACCCGCCGTCTCATCAAACCGGCAGGCTGCCCGGAAATCGCACCAATCACAAAAGCTGGACTTTTTATCCTTCTTACAGGGGTCGGCCACCACGCTGCCCTCCCGCAGCAAACGGCCCATTTCGAGCAGCTTTTCGTGCGTATACCGCGCCAACCGGCCAAACTGCTCCAATCCGGCTACCGCCGATTTTGCGGCTATAGAGGGCGCGTCCTCACCCTTTTTTGTCTTGATCGTGACTGGGATAAACCGCCCGTCGCCCGAAAGGCCATGCTCCATTGCTTCGAGCAGCGCCATATCATCCGACAGCAGGCCGCTTCGCCGCAGCGCCTTGTCGCGCAGCGCGCGCAGGGTGTCCTCGTCCACATCGCGCGCCGCCTCGGGCAACTCGTCGCGCACAGGCACATACAACACACCCGCCGGTACGATCTCGTTCAGCTCAGCAGTCAGCCGGGCGCGGTAGCGCTCCAATCCCTCGCGTTGCAGAGCGTACAGATAGATGATAAGCTGCATATTCAGCCCATGCCAGATATCCGACAGTGAAAATGACTTTTTCCCGCTCTTATAATCCATCACGCGCAGATATAACCGCCCGTTTTTGATGTAGCCGTCCACACGGTCGACCTTGCCGGAAAGCGACACCGAGAGCGCGCCCTCCTCACAGCAGACGGGCGGCAGATCACCGCCGCGCGAAAAATCGACCTCATAGTCAATGGGTGCGAAATCGGAAACGCGCAGCTCGTCCAACACATTTTCCAGCACCTGTGCTGCCATGCGCGTCAGCCGTCCGAACAGATACCGAAAGCGCGCGGACTTATCCTCCAATCCGCCCAGTTCCTCATCCACATACTGCCGCACAGCCGCACGGCACGCGCGCCCTGCCGCAGCCTTGTCCGCCGCAGCCGCACCGCCCTCCTGCTTGCCCAGTGCGTCCAGCGCGTGCTCAAGCACATAGTGCAAAAATGTGCCGGTCTCCAGCGCGTCAAACTTGGCCACACGGCGCGGCTTGGCTTTCAGTCCATACTGCATGAAAAAAGCAAACCGGCAGGAATAGAAGGTATCGACGCGCGACGCCGTCAGGTTCAGGCTTTTGCCGTACAAGCCGTCGATCGTGTGCGGACTGGTCAGCGGGCCGCGCCCTCGCCTTTGCGCCGCCGCTTCGAGCACACGCGTATCGTCCTTGTAATACGCATACGCCGCGCGCACGGCGGGCGAGCGGTCGCCCGAGAGCCAAGCGCACGCGGCCTCGACCGCCGGGCGCTCGGCCTGCAAGCGGTCATGTCCGCTCTCGGTCAGATGGTCGGAAAAGGGCACGCCGGGCAGCAGGCTGGTTACTGTGCCAATGAAATAGCTTGGTCGTGCCTCGCCGCCCGCTGCGTCACTCGTGTGATAGCTGAGCAGCAGCGCATCGGTCGAGCAGGCCAGCGCCTTGTACAGCGTTTCCTGCTCCATCAGCAGGCGCTCTGCACCCGCTGCCTTCAGTTCAACGCCCAATGCATCCAGCTTGTCCCTGTCCATATCGCTCAGCAGCGAGGTCAAGGCCGGTGCTTTGGGTATCAGTCCATCATTGACACCCAGCAGGATCAGATATTTTGCGTTCTCACCGCATGCGCGGTCAATGCTGCCGCAGGTCACACGGTCGAGTGAGACCGGAATCGTACCCACGTCATATTCGCCCAGCACCAGTCGGAACAGCTGCGCAAACCGTTGCGCGGAGAGCGGTGTTTCGCCGCAGACCCATGCAAACTGCTCCATGGCGGACACCAATATCTCCCACAGCTGGCGATATTCATCCGCAAGCTGCAGCCGCCCCGCCGCCTCATGCGCAGCCGCGCGGTCGGACAGGCGCTGCGGCGTATCGACCATACACAGGAAGTCATACAGCGCGCGTACACAGTCTGCTGCCGGATTTTCGCCGGACAAGCGTGTGCGCAGCGCGGAAAACGGCTCGATCGCCTTTTGCCGAAGCGCGTTCAGTACGTCCAGCCGCGCGCGCGCCACCCGGTCAAACGGTTGGCCATAGCCATCCGGATGCGCAGTCCACGGGCGCTCCCACGCACTGCCGCGTATGCTCCAAAGCAACACGTAGTTTTCCAGTGTGTCGCTCTCATCGCGGGTCAAGTGGGTCAGCCCGGTCTTAAAGCAGGCAAAAATATCCTCATAGCGGAAATACGACTGCACCGCATCCAGCGCGCCTATGACCAGCGCCATCGGCGGCCGGGAGAGCAGATCGGGCTTTTCCGCCAGAAACACCGGCACGTCATATCGTGCCATCGCCATGGCCAGAAAGCCTGTATATGGTTCTATATCACGTGCGGCGATGATAAAATCACGGTAACGTGCGCCCGCATCGCGCACCATACGGCGGATAAAGGCCGCAGCGTGCTCGCATTCGTCAAACGGCGAGGCGGCGGCATAGATGGTCACGCCTTGCCCCTGTGCCGGCTGCGGTGTACGCACCGGCAACAGGCTCTCACGCTCGACCGCCGCCAGATCGGGTGGGCGGGTGACACGGCTTGCGCCGAGGTCGATGCGCGTGGCGCGCATCCCATGGCGTGCGGCCATGCGGCTGAGTGTGCGCACCGTCCGGCAGCCGGTCACGAACACGTCCGGATAGGCGGGGTCACAGGTCACGGCCGCGGCAAGCGGTGTTCGCATGGCCAGCATCTGGTCGACCACTGCAAGCTCCTGCGGTGTATAGCTCAAAAAACCATCCAGATAGACGGTTGCTCCCTCCAGCACCCGGCTGTGCGGCAAGCTGTCGCACAGATGAGTCAGCCTGTCGCGCGGATCGGGGACAGACTGCTCACACAGGCGGTCATACGCAGTCAACAGCTGCGCCAGATCGGACAGCTTGGCGCACAGCGTTTCATCCGCACACGCCTGCGCTGCCTCGAACAGCTTTTCAGGCGGCGTTGCGCAGGTCTTGCACTCGTCGATCAGCCGAAGCGCTTCTCCCAACAGCTCAGGCTTGTCCGCCAATCCGCTCCATGCGGACAGACCAGCCTGCACACGCCGCGCGGCCTCCTGCAAGGTCAGCAGCCGTCCCGCGGGTGTGAGCATTTGCTGCGCCAGCCCGCCGACCTCGGCAAACACGCGGTCAGCAAGGCGGGAAAAGGTCAACACCTCGGCCGTGCGCGCGCCTTGGTTAGCGGTAAAAGCCGCCAATCTGCGCTCCATCCGGTGCGAGCCTAACTCGGGCACGAGCAATATCTGCCGCCCCTCACCCGCGCGGCTGGCCGCCGCGATCTCGCTGAGGATAGCCGTTGATTTGCCGCTGCCCGCGCGGCCCGTCCAGATACGCATAAAGATGGCCCTCCCCCTTCTTTGCTTGTTTTATCTTATCATGTTTGTGCCCGCGATGCAAACCACCGAAAAAGAAAACTGGCAACCCGCCTGCCGCTGTGGTATAATAGCCGCAAGACGGCCATTATACCAAGTATTTTATCATTATACCACCAGCGGCGCATAGGCAGATGCTTTGGCTAAACAGACTGCTCGCCGCTGTGGTATAATAGCCACATCACACAGACGAGGTAGGTTCTTATGCTGCATGAATTTTCCCGCGCGGAGCTGCTGCTCGGCGCAGAGACTCTAGACAAGCTCGCCCACGCGCATGTCGCAGTCTTCGGCGTTGGCGGTGTCGGCTCGTTCGCCTGTGAGGCGCTCGCGCGCGCAGGTGTCGGCGCGTTGACACTCATTGACAACGACACGGTTTCGCTCACCAACCGTAACCGCCAACTGGTTGCACTCGCCTCCACTACAGGCCGCCCCAAGGTTGAAGTCATGCGTGCGCGTATCGCGGACATCAATCCCCATTGCTGCGTGACTGCGTTGCAAGCCTTTTATACCCCTGACAGCGCGCTCGACCTGACCCAGTTTGACTATGTGATCGACGCAATCGACACTGTGACTGCCAAGCTGCACCTAATCACGCAGTGCGACCGTTTGCAGGTGCCGCTCATCTGCTCAATGGGTACGGGCAATAAGCTCGATCCAACACGCTTTGAGGTTTCCGACATCTATAAAACCTCGGTTTGCCCGCTGGCGCGCGTCATCCGGCTCGAATGCAAAAAACGGCGCATTCGCCGTCTCAAGGTAGTATATTCCAAGGAAGAGGCGCGCACGCCCCTGCCCTCAGACGAGCAAAAGGGCACAGCGGGACACCCCGTGCCGGGAAGCGTGTCGTTCGTGCCGCCGGTGGCGGGCATGATCCTTGCGGGCGAGTGCATCAAAGATCTGACCGGTGTGCGGTAAACGCCCGCGCTTGGCATATATCGCATGAATTGACAGCGCCCGCGCTGTAGCAGCAAAACAAAGCAAAGCGGTGCTCCCGATTGGGATCACCGCTTATTTCCTTATTTGGCGTTCGCAAACGTCAAGCTGCTTTTTTCATTGCTTTCACCGTGCTCACTGTTGTCCGAACGGGCTATTTGCATTGTTTCGTCTCCCCGTATGTATTTACATGCCGAGCGCACCCGCCACCAGCAAGCAGCCGCTGACGATAACGCCAACCACGACTAGACCAATGACGCAATAGCCCATGATATCGCGCGCACCGAGCTTTGCCAGACCCAGCGCCGGCAGCGCCCAGAACGGCTGCAGCAGGTTGGTCCATGCATCGCCCCATGCAATGGACATCGCGGCCAAACCGTGAGAAACACCAAGGCTCTCTGCCGCCGGCAGCATGATCGGCGCCTGCACAGCCCACTGTCCGCCGCCGGAGGGAACGAAGAAGTTAACAATACCAGCGCTGAGGAAGCTGAGCAGCGGGAAGGTGGTCGCATTCGAAATGGATACGAACGCCTCGCTGATAACGCCCGCGAAGGACGCACCCGTTACCGGGTTCATGCCGACCATCAGACCCTGAATACCGGCATAGAACGGGAACTGCAGGATGATGCCGCCCGCGCTCTTAGCCGAATCCATGATCGCTCTGATATAGCTGATCGGAGTTTTGTGGAACGCGATACCAAGGATCAGGAAAATAAGGTTTACCGAATTCAAGCTCAGGGTAAAGGTGCCGTTTACGATCTCATACACGATATACGCAGTGCCCAGCAGGATCACGCAGGCGGAGAGAATAACGCTGTTCTCGAGCTTCTCCGCCGGGGTCTCCGGCTTTTTGATGACCGGAACCTCGTCCTCAAGAATCTTCGGGTCAACCACAAAGGTGTCCTTAGCGGACGGATGCATCTTCGCGTTAACGATCGGAAGGATGATGAGGATCAGCAGGCAGGCCACCAGATTCCAGATGGAGAACACGGTCTCCGAGGTCGGCACGCTCGCCGTGAGCACGCCGTTTGTCTGCTTGGTGACAGTCTCGGTCACGTAGCCGACTGTCAGCGGGATCGAGCCAGAGATACCCGCGTGCCATACGGCAAAGCCCGAGTACGCTGAGGCAATCAGCAGACGATAGTCAACGTTCTTGAGCTGCTTGGCAATTTCCTTGGCGAAAATCGCGCTGACGATCAGACCAAAGCCCCAGTTCAGCCAGCAAACGATGACCGCAACAAAAGTGACCATAAAGATCGCCTGAAACGGCGTCTTCGGAATGGATGCCAGCTTTGTAAGCACCTTTTTAACGGCCGGCGCGCTCGCCATCGCCGAGCCAAGTACCAGCACAAGCGCCATCTGCATGGAGAACAGCAGCAGACCCCACACGCCGTTGCCCCAGTGCTGTACCATCTGAAGCAGGCCCTGTCCGGTCAGCGGCATGGCTACGATGAATACGAACAGCGTCAGCAAAATGCAGAAAATAAACGGATCGGGCAGATACCGCTGTACGATATTTACGAAAAACTTTGAAACCTTATTTAGCATATACCTCTCCTATATCTCTCTTAAAACCTTACACTTCCATCTTCTTCAAATTCTCGCTGATGATGAGCGGGCATCCGGTTGCTTCTTGGATTTCCTCAATGGTAAATTCCGGGTTATACTCAGTCAGTACCAAGCCTTCGTCCGTCACATCCATCACGCCCATCTCTGTCACGATCATATCGACCACACCCTTTGCCGTGAGCGGAAGCTCGCAATCCTTCAGGATCTTGTGCTTGCCCTTGTTGGTGTGCTCCATCGCAACGATTACTTTCTTTGCGCCGACCACAAGATCCATCGCGCCGCCCATGCCGGGAACCATTTTTCCGGGAACGATCCAGTTTGCAATATTGCCCTTTTCGTCCACCTGCAGCGCGCCTAGGATCGTCGCATCCACATGGCCGCCGCGGATGATCAAGAATGAGGTTGCGCTGTCAAAGAATGCGCCGCCCGGCACAATACTTGCCGGCTTTCCGCCCGCGTTGGTGATGTCCATATCCTCCTCACCCTCCGCCGGGGCGTTGCCAAGGCCGACAAAACCATTCTCCGAATGGAGAATCAGGTTTACATCCGGCCCGATGTGATTGGGCACCAGAGTCGGAAGTCCGATGCCGAGATTGACAACATCTCCATCCTTCAACTCCTTCGCCACGCGCGCGGCGATAAAGCTCTTCAGATCTTCCATAAGTCAATTCCCTCCTGTGATATAGTCAATGAAAATGCCGGGCGTATGCACATGATCCGGGCTGATTTCTCCCACATCCACTACCTCACGCACCTCTGCTATGACAGTATCTGCCGCAGTGGCCATGATCTCTCCGAAATTTCGGGTGGAGCCGCGATATTGCAGGTTGCCCATTCGATCCGAGCGGTAAGCCTCGATGATTGCAATATCCGCGCGCAGCGGAAGCTCCAGAAGATAATCCTTGCCGTCGACATTGATCACCTTCTTACCCTCCTGCACGATCGTCCCGACGCCGGTCGGCGTCAGCACGCCGCCCAGACCTGCTCCCGCGCAGCGAATCCGCTCTGCCAGCGTCCCTTGAGGCACAAGGATGATCTCAGTTTCGCCTTCGTTCATCTGCTTGCCGGCATTCGGGTTCAGGCCGATATGGGAGGCATAGATCTTCTTGAACTGCTTCTGCATGACCATTTTGCCCACGCCATAGTCCGGAAAGCCAGCGTCATTGCAGATCAGCGTCAAATCCTTGACCCCTCTCTCCACCAGCTTATCAATGATACGGTGCGGCGAGCCGCAGCCCATGAAGCCGCCCACCATGATGGTCATCCCATCCTTGACCATATTGGCCGCATCGTCAATCGTCACTAACTTTGCCATAGTTTTCTCCTTTTCTCTGTCTGGAATCTGCCTCGGCTGCAACAATCCACCCGAGAACTGTGTAAATAAAAGGCTTGTATTTTTAAGCGTCACCTCCTTCGGGCAGTATGTATACTTTTTTTTGCAAAATACACGCTAAAAATGTATGATTTCAAAAGAGTATAAAACAAGAGAGCGAAACCAGAAGGTAAGCGCTCCCTTGTTTGATCTGCGCATCTATTTAGAAAAATACCGCTTTCGCAGGTGCTTTCCAAATTCTCCTGTATTATTGTTTCTGTGTCTCCGCTGCTTCTGCCGCGGAAACAGAAATTTCTTCTGCGAGAGACGCCTCCGCTGCGCTTTTTTCCATATTCTTGAGCGCTTCAGGATTCACCATCTGCTTCCAGATGGTATTGACCTCTTCCATGCAGTTAAAGTAGATCGTTGTCAGCTGGTTAGAAGGAATACCCAGCTCCTCCGCTTCCTCGGTGATGCGTTTCCAGTCCGCCCGTTCGTAGTCAATAATCAAGTCAAGCAGCTTGCCGCCGACGCCGGTATGCTCGAGCAGCGCGCTGCGCATTTCATCGACCATCGGGATATCGGACAATATGTCCTCAAGCGGCGCATCAATCAGATAGCCCAGCGTTGAGAACATACCCAACAGATAGGCCTCCGACCGGGTGAGCACCGGCTCTTTGAGATAGCCCTGCAATGCGCTCGCAAAGCTCGCGCGCATAAAGGAAATACGGATGAACTCCTCGGAGTTTTCCAAATCATTGCCGCCCTGATCGCCCGCGCTGAGCAGATATACCCAGCGTTTGAGCTGATTCAGGCCCATCGTCATGATCGCCTGCTGGATGGATGTGGTTTTTGTGCGGCGGGCGAAGTACGCAGAATTTGCGATCTTCAGCAAGCTGTAAGTGAGCGTGACATCGGTCGATACGATCTGCTCGATCTCCTGAAGATCCGGCTCCTCCTTGGTGACCGCGACCACCAAGCGGAAAAAGTTGCTGCGCAGATAACCGCTTTGGTGTACCTTATTGGCCAGCTTGTCAGCCACAAACGAGCCTTGCATACCGTAGACCCCCATGCTGGATGCCCAGTCAAAGGTCTCTTTATCGCTGATGCCGGTCGCAATGACCCGCTTATTCATACTCTGCGCCACGCGCATGATATTATCAGCCGCGCTGGCAGTCATGGACTTCATGTTAATCTTGATGTACGACAGATATTCCATAAGCGCCAGATAGCGCGGCATGAACTGAAAATCATTGACCGCGATTTGATATCCTTCCTGCGCATACTGCCGCACCAGATGCATGGCAAACGGATGGATGATAACGCTGTCGTCGATCTGGATGACCAGATTTTTGCTTTTGAACAAATGCGGCGTGCGTCTTGCCAGAAGAGAACTGGTAAACGTCATGAACGTGCAGGAATCCTTGAGTGCCTTCTCACTATTCTGCATTAGAAAATCGTAGATCGCTTCAGCCGCCGTGACCTCGTTACCGCCATCTCCGCTATACGCCTCGTTGCCGTCCGAGTACATGATCTCGTAGCCCAGCACATGGCTGTCTACGTCCTTGATCGCCTGCCTGACAATATACTTGTTATTTTCCACAGACCATTCTTCCCTTCTTCGCGGAGATTATTTTTTATCAGCCATCTGCCTATCCAGCAGCGCATCCATAATGTCCACCAAATGACCGATCTCGGGCTTGGACAACTGCTCATCCGCCCCCAATTGTTTGCCCTTTGCGCGCATTTCCTCGGTCACAAGCGACGAGAAAATGATGAGCGGGATCTGCTTGAGTACCGGATCGGATTTGACCAGCTTGGTCAGGCGGTGTCCGTCCATGCTCGGCATTTCGATATCCGTGATAATCAAAGCCACTTTCTGCAGCAGAGTCTCCGGCTCGCCGGCCAGCGGCTTGACATAGTCCCACAGCTCCTTGCCGTTGGAGAACACCCTCAGGTTGACGTATCCCGCCTTGTGGAGCGCCTGCTGGATCATACGCGAGAGCAGAATAGAATCCTCGGCAATCAGCACTGGGCTGTCGCGGCGGTCGCGGTGTCCCTTCTGGTCGATCTCATTCATCTGAATGGTGGTCTCAGGCGCGATCTCAGCGACAATCTTTTCAAAATCGAGCACCGTTACCAGCTGATTCTCACACTGCGCAATACCGGTCGCCACGCCTTCCTCGCCACCAGAAATGGTCTTGTCCGGCTTCTGGATATCGGTCCACGAGATGCGGCTGATGCCGACCACCGTATGCACCCGGAATGCTATGTACATTTTGTTAAAGTTGGTCACGATGAACAGATGCCTCGGATCGGGCTGTGAGCGCTTTCCGTTCAGGTAATATGGCAGGTCGACCACCGTCAGCACGACGTCTCGCGGCTTGAAGATGCCCTCCACCGCAGGGTGCGCATGCGGCATCGGCTTGACCGGTGCGCTCATCATGATCTCACGCACCTTGGCTACATTGATGCCATACAGGTTGTTATCAATGGTAAACTGCATGATCTCAATTTCATTCGTGCCTGATTCCAGCAATATTTTACCGCGTTCATTGTCCAGCATTCACTGTCACTCCTTTATTTGCAACTTAATGATTACAGTTTTGTCACCTGTTTTCCGTATGCTTGAATGTAAGCCTCCCCCGTGGCTACATCAAATGACAGCGTGCGAGCCGCGTTGCCGCCCACATCCTCCCGCAACAGGCGGATGTGCTCCCGCTGCAGCACTTGATGCACACTTTCAATATTACGTTGCCCGATATTTCCTAAACTGCCGGTAGCCACCTCGAACATTTTCGCGCCACCCGCGATTTTAGCCACGATCCTTGTCCGCAGCGCGCCCATCTGCTCCATCCGGGTCAAGGTCAGCCGGATACCGGTATCTGCGTATTTCAGCGGCGATGTACGGTTGGTTTCCATATTGATCGGCAGCATGATATGTACCAACGCGCCCAAGTGGATCACGGGATCATACAGGCAAATACCGATGCAGGAGCCAAGCGCATAGGTGATCAGCGTCCCTTCCTTCTTTGCCATCTTCATATCCGCGATTCCAATTGTAATTTTATTCATGGTCAATTCCCAACCTATGCAAGAGATAATTCAGCGAGCGCATATCCGGCGCCAGCAAAAGCCGGCAAGGCACCTGCTTGCCCTCTACAATGAAGCTGCCGCCGATCAGCATGATATAGTCAGACTGACTGCCGTAGGCCGCCATCGGCACGGTGATGATCGCGCCCTGCATATCAATAGATATCTGCGGCACGGACGGCGATATCCGCACACCGGACAGGCCGGACAGCGCATTGATGAAGGACGAGATCAGGATATTGCCGACCTCAATCACAGCAGAGCCTTCAAGCTCGCCCATTTCGCTATAATCGCTGATGCTTTTGCCCATCATACGCCCTAAAAACAGGTTGACCGCATCGAGCTGCAAAAGCGCCAGCATCAAACCATTAATCTCTCCGCTCAGGCTGGAGATAATGCCGGCTGACACGGTCTCAAAACCGCCAAGCTTTTCGACCGCCGCGTTAAACTCCAAAATCTGAACCTCAGGCAGCGGAATACGCACCTCGCAACCCAGCAGCGCGGATAGCGCAGTTGCGGCGTTACCCGTGCCGATACTGCCGATCTCTCGCAGCGCGTCGATCTGCATCGAGTTGATCTCTTCATATTTCCGTAAAACCACCAGCGCATCTCCTTATCAATTCCGCAAACCGTTTATGGTCGTTTCGATCTCGTCCTGCGTCTGCACGACCTTGAGCGCGTAGCTGAAGGAGCGCTGTATTTCAACGATATACGAAAACTCCTCGGCCACATCGGCGTTGGATTCCTCTACCATGCCATGCACCGCCTGACCCTCCGCCGGCAACGCCCCGCCGTTCTTGGGCAGCGGCTGCAGCTTGTTTGTGCCAAAATGCAGCATACCGTCGGTATTGGCAAAGTCAAACACACCTACCGGATATTCCGCATCATCGTCCGCAGTCATGCGGATCGGCTGCTGGTTTTGGTCGAGCACAAAAAAGCTGTCGGAATCGAGCAGATAATATTCCAGCGCACCGTCCACATCCATGCTGCCCCAGTGGAACGAGCCTGCGCGGCTGTAAAACACCTCATTGGTCTGCGGATTGCGCAGCGCGAAGAAGCCGCGTCCGCTGATCGCGTAATTTTGCCCATCGTTTCTATATTGCATCGACCCGGACTCAAAGTTGGTCGAAGTCTGGATGATACGGCTGCCCGTGCCGCGCGGTAGGTTGACACCGTCCGGGCCAACCCAGTTGTTATACAGCAGATCGGAGAAATTCGCTTGACTGGCCTTAAAGCCGATCGTGTTGATATTAGCAAGGTTGTTTGCCGTTACCGTCAGCCGCTGCTGCTGCTGCGAAGCCGCCACCGCGGCCGCATAAAAGGATTGATTCATCTGCTCCTCTTCCTTTCTCCAGGCTTATACACGGCCAATCTCGGTCGTCGACTTGGTCATCAACTGGTCGTACATCTTGCTGATCTGCGATGCGCTTTGCAGCGCGCGCTGGCAGGTAATCATATCAACCATCTGCTGCACCATATCAATATTGGAGCGCTCAAGGTGCTTATGACGCACGATCACGTTGTTTGCCGCCTGCGGCTGGGCTGCCCCGATCGGCACAAACATGCCTTCTCCGACTTTTTCAAGCGTCTGCGCGGGATCTTCAAAATCAAATACACCAAGCTGACCAAGCACCTGCCCATTTTCGGTGGTGATCGTGCCGTCGGCCTGCGCATTAAAGGAGTCCGTTCCCAAATAAATCGGCTGGTTGTTGCTGCCCATCACGCGACCCTGCCCGGGCAGGTAGAGATATCCCTGATCATCGAGCATGAAAGCGCCGTTGCGGGAGTAGCGCAGGCCATCGGCAGTCTGTACTGCAAAAAAACCCGAACCCTCAAGCGCAAAGTTCAGCGGCAGCCCGGTCGGCTGCATCACGCCCTGCGTATGTACGGTACGCACCTCGGTAAGCGCCGTAATGTAGCTGGTCGTCGTACCAAGCTCCTGCGGGGCCTTTTGCTTATTGCCGATGCGGCTGCGCATGACCTCGTCAAAGGTCGAGTTCGCATACCGGTCGATCTTATAGCCGGCCGTTGCGATATTGCTCATATTGTTGCCCACCACATCCAGATTACGAGTCTGCGTGAGCATGGCTGAGCTTGCGTCATAAAATCCTTTGAACACGAAATAAGCCCTCCCGTCTATGCACCATTCATATATGCTGTCATGCGGATCCGCAGCTTGCGGATCGCGTTGGAATGTATCTGAGAAACCCGTGGTTCGCTGACACCCAATACCTTGGCGATCTCCTTCATTTGCAAGGATTTCTGATAATAAAGTGACAGCACCAGCTGCTCATTTTCACGCAGCTCACGGATGCTGCTGCGCAGTACCTCGCCCATCTCCTTGCGCTGAAAGAACTCCTCAGGCTGTGCTTCCGGGTCGGTCTGCGGCAATCTATGCCCCAGCGTTTCGGATTCGCGCTCATCCAGCATCATATCCAGCGAGATGACGTTGCACAAGGCCGTCTTGGAAATGGCCTCCTGATAACGCGCCTCACTCATGCCCATCCGCTTGGCGACCTCGCTATCCGTTGGCGTACGCCCCAACTGGGCAAACAGCTCGTTGTACGCCTCGTCTATCTCATGCATCCGTCGGCGCACCGAGCGCGGCACCCAATCCTGCTTGCGTGCCAAGTCAATAATCATACCACGCAAGCGCTTACAGACAAAAGTTTCGAATTTCACATTTTGACCGGGGTCGAATTTATCCAGCGCGCTCATCAGTAGGAGCACACCCTCATTTATAATATCATCGACCTGTGCAAAGCTCAAATAAACCCCCCGGAGCTTTAATGCGATATTTTTCACAAGATACACATACCGCATCACCAGCACTTTTTTCAATTCCTGATCGTTGGTTTCCTTATACTCCTTGAGAAGCATCTCATTGGACATATCTTCCCATTTTTTTTGCTCTGTCAAGGCGTATCTCCCCGTTCTTTTTTGACATTATCAGGAAAATGTGATGTTCCCCAGTGATTGAATCTGCACATTTGTGATGATCTCATTAAATGAAAGCACAATGATGTCTGGATAGAACTGCTCCAGCAGGCGGCTCAGGTAGATGCGGATGATGTGGCTGGTGAGCAGCACCGGCTGCTGCGAAAGGTCGGCGAATTTTTTGATATATTCCCCGAGCTGCGTGAGCAGCTTCTGCATCAGATCCGAACCCAGTGCCAGATAAACGCCCTGATCGTTCTTGGTCAGGCTGGCGATGATCTTCTTTTCCACCTCGGCGTCCAGCGTGATGACACTCAGCCTTCCATCCTCGCAGAAGCGGTGGGTGATCGTTCGCTTGAGCTGCGCGCGTACACTCTCGGTGATCAGATCGGTATCGCGCGTGATGGAAAGTGCGTCCACAGTCGTCTCGACGATCGTCACCATATCTTTGATCGGGATATTTTCCTTGAGCAGATTGCACAGGATCTTTTCCAGCATGGCGTAAGAAATCACATTGGGGAAGGCTTCCTCGACCAGCTGCGGCGCGACGCGCTTCATATTCTCCACCAGCTGGATCGTTTCTGCGCGGTTGAGCAGCTCGTAGGTGTGCTTTTTGACGGTCTCCGACAAATGGGTCAGCATGACCGACAGCGGGTCGATCACGGTGTACCCGTATATTTCGGCCATCTCCTTGTTCTCCGGCAGAATCCATTTGGAGGGGATGCCGTAGGACGGCTCGATTGTTTCAATGCCTTCGATCTCACCGGCCGGATTAGGCGGCTCAAGCGCTAAGAAATAGTCGATCAGTATCTCGCCGCGTGCGATCTCCTCCCCCTTGAGTTTGATGACATATTGATTGGTACCCAGCATGGCCGCATCACGCAAGCGGATGGAGGGAATGACAAAGCCCATCTCCTGCGCGTACTGCCGACGGAAAATAACAATGCGGCTGATGAGCTTGCCGCCGCTTGATTCGTCCACAAGAGGAATCAGGCTGTAACCAAATTCCATTTCAATCGGTTCCACATTGATAAGCGAATAGACATTGTTGATGTCCTTATAATAGTCCATTTCGCTTTGCTGTGCTTCTGCTTCGCGCTTAGCCGCCTCCTGTATGGCCGGCGCGGCCTCCTTCTCGCGCTCCAGCGCTTCCATCTGCCGCGAAACACGCCAGCCGACAGCACCCAGTGCGCCCGCAATAAGCAGCAGCTGCACATGCGGCATACCGGGCATCACGCCGAACAGCCCCACGATGACAGCTGTGATAAGCAGTGCCCGCGGCTGCGCAAGGAACTGCTTGATCACATCCTCGTTCAGGCTGCCCTCAGACACTGAACGGGTGACGATCATACCGGTCGCGGTCGAAATCATCAGCGAGGGCAACTGGGAGACCAGACCGTCGCCAATGGTAGCGATCGCGTAGACGTTCAAAACCTCGTTAAACGCCATGCCCGATTGTACGATACCGATGATACAGCCGGCGATAAAGTTGATCGAGGTAATGATGATCGACATGATCGCATCGCCCTTGACGATCTTGGTCGCGCCGTCCATCGCGCCATAGAAGTCGGCCTCGCGCTGGATTTTGGAGCGCCGAACCTTCGCCTCCTGCTCATTGATGATGCCGGAGGAAAGGTCAGCGTCGATCGCCATCTGCTTGCCAGGCATCGCATCGAGCGTAAAACGCGCTGCAACCTCGGATACGCGCTCGGCGCCCTTGGTAATAACGATGAACTGCATCAAGACAATGATCAAGAAGATGATAACGCCGATGACCACATTGCCTTGGATAACAAATTCACCGAACACCTTGATAACCTGACCGGCCGATCCGCCCTCCGACAGGATCAAGCGCGTCGATAACACGTTGAGTCCCAAGCGGAACAGCGTGGTAACCAGCAACAGCGAGGGGAATATCGAAAACTCCAATGCCTCATGGATATTGGTCGTAATCAACAAAATAATGATTGACAGAGATATATTGAAGATAAAAAGAACATCCAACAGGAACGGCGGCAGCGGAACCAACAGGAACAGTACGATGACCACCACAAACACCGATATGATGTTGTCAAAAAGTCGTTTCATTGTTCCACCGTTTCTAACTCAGATTTCTATGCGAAGGAACGTCTATGAGGGTTCCAGCGGATTTTTTTTGTTCAGCTTATAGATGTAGACCAGCAGCTCGGCCACCGGGCCGTATTGCTCCGGCGGGATCGCCTGACCGATTTCCGCCGCAGCGTAAAGGCTGCGCGCAAGCGGCTTGTTTTCCACCACTGCGACCCTGCTTTGCTCGGCTACGGCCACGATACGCAGCGCCAGCTCATCCTGCCCTTTGGCCACCACGACCGGCGCCTTGTCTTTGCCCGGCTTATACCGGAGCGCCACGGCAAAATGCGTCGGGTTGCGCACGACAACGTCCGCGCCCGGCACGGCCTGCATCATGCGGGACTGTGCCATACGGCGCTGTATTTCCTTGATCTTGCCCTTGATTTGCGGATTGCCTTCGGTCTGCTTGTATTCCTCCTTGATTTCCTCCTTGGACATTTTGAGCTGACGCTCAAACTCCCACCACTGATAAAGGTAATCAAAGAAAGAAAGCACCAAAAATGCCGCGCCGACCTGCAAGATCAAACCCAACCCCAAGTCGCGCATGGACGCCAGCGCAGCCGCAATATCAGAATCCATATAGCGGGAAAACAGCAGCAGAGAGCCCGACACAAAACGGTAAATCAGCACCAGCAGGATGGTGATCTTGAGTATCCCCTTGAACACCTCTATGATGCTTTTGAGCGAAAACAGCTTTTTGATGCCCTCCAGAGGGTTCATACGGCTGAATTTCGGTTTCAGCGCTTCAAAGGATACCAGCAGCCGCGTTTGTGCAAAGGTTGCAATGATCGCAGCCAAAATGCTCGCCGATAGCGGTAATGCAACCGACTGCGCGAGCGCCATAACCATATGACTGGATAACTCAGCCCCTATGGCGCTCGCGCCGCCGGTCGGCACGCTGCCTATCAAGTCGATACAAAAACGCAGCAGCCCGCTCATCGCGCCCGCGATCAAAGGCAACCCAAACCGAAGCGCGGCATAGCTGGCAAACAGCGTTACCACAGCAACCACGTCGCGGCTCATCATAACATTACCTTTTTTTCTCTCGTCACGCCGTCTTTTTGGTGTGGCTTTTTCTGTTTTTTCGCCCGCCGGCACTTCCGTCCCCCCTTTTTTCGTCCGATTTGCGTCAAGCCGCCGCGACCCGCAGCGCTTGCTCTACCGCAACCAGCATCTGCTTTTCCATACCGAGCAGGTATTCTCCGATCAGCGGCAGCAGAAGCAAGACCAACAACAGACCCAGAAATATTTTTAACTCAAAATTGATCGCAAACACATTGATTTGCGGAATGACCTTCATCAAAATGCCCATGCCCAACTGACCCAGCAGCTCGGCCGCCAAGATCGGCATGGCCAGCTTTATCGCCATGATGACGCAGCTAACAAATATCTCCAGCGCATAGGTCGCCGCCTCCGTGCCCAGCATCACTGTGCCATACGGAATAACACGCCCGCTGCCAAGCAAAATGCGCAGCAACGTGATATGCCCATTCGCCGCAAAGAAGAGCAGCACCAGCATTATATTCATGAGAGTAGCTGTCAGCGAGCTGTTCGTTCCCATCGCGGGATCGTATGTCTCCGACATATTCATGCCCATCTGCGCATCAATCAACTGACCCGCTTGCAGAACAACATAAAAAAAACACTGCATGACAAACGCAATCAGATATCCAATCGCAAACTCAGCCAGCATCTTCACCGCAAGCTCGACGACCGTCAGCGGCGGCGCAGGCGCTTGATTGCTTGTGAGAGAATAGACCGTTACGGCGAACACCAAGCTCAAGCCGGACTTAATCATGGTTGGGATACCCGTTCTGCCCCACAGCGGATTAAAGACAACAAAGCCTGTCATCCGTATCAATATGTAAAGGAACAGCGTCAGCTGCGCCTGGTCGATCATGGGTACGCCCCTTCCCTCCTGCTTACACCAGCATCTGCGTAAAGAGCATTCTGGTAAATTCCTGCAGTGTTTGCAGCATCCATTGCCCGCCCAGCAAGCAGAAAGCTATCACCAGCAGCAGCTTCGGCACAAATGCCAAGGTCTGCTCATGGATCTGCGTGGCCGCTTGAAAAATAGCTACCATTACGCCAATCGCCATGCCGCCGATCAGCATCGGCCCGCCAATCCGCAAGGCCACCATAAGCCCCTGCCGCAGGATATCAATGATTTGATTTTGATCCAAATCAGACCGCCTCCCTTCAGGCTATTGGAAGCTCTGCGCCAATGTGGAAAACAGCAGCTGCCATCCGTCCACCGTGATAAACAGCAGCAGCTTAAACGGCGCTGAAATCATTGCAGGAGGCAGCATGATCATGCCCATGCTCATCAGTGTCGTTGAAACGATGATGTCGATCAGCATAAACGGGATGTACAGGAAAAAGCCGATCTGAAACGCGCGTTTAAGTTCGCTTGTGATATAAGACGGTATCACGACCCGCAAGGAAAGCGCCATCGCCTCCTCATCGGTATTCGGCCGCTGCACCTGTGCCAGATCGCAGAACATGCCGAGCGAAGATCGTTCAGTCTGCCGCAGCATAAAGCTTTTGAGCGGCTGCCCCGCGCGGTCAAGCGCTTCCTCTTGTGTGATTTCCTGCTGTTTATAAGGCTCATAGGCATTTTGCTGTATCTCAGTCAAAACCGGATTCATGATAAACAGCGTCAAGAATAGTGCGATGCCGACCAGCACCATATTAGGCGGGTTTTGCTGCGTTCCCATCGCCGTGCGCAGAAAGGAAAGCGAGATGATGATGCGTGTAAACGAGGTCATCATCACGAGGATCGACGGCAGAAGCGCGATGATCGTCGTCAGAAACAGGATTTCCAGTGTCTGCACATTGTTGCCGTTTACATTGATCAAGCCTTCCGGCATTCCGGTTTCTCCCCCTTCCTATCGCCCATCGTTTTTTTTGCGCAGACTGCCGAGCAGTTCTGCAAAGCCGGGCGCGCTGTTCTGACCGTCTTGCTGCTTGCTTTGCTGCCAAAGCTGCGCCTGTTCGGCGCTCAGCTCGGTCAAAAGCTGAATCTGAGAGCCGGTCACACCCAGCACCAGCCATCTTTCACCCACCTGCGCGACGACAACAGCCTTATCCTGTCCGAGCAACATCTTGTCCCACACCAGCATATGACTGCCCGGTGCACCCCATGTGCGGCCGCTCATACCGACCCGCTTGGTGAACCAATAGGCCAGAAACAGAACCGCCGCCACGCACAACAGCATCCATACAAAAGAAAGCCAGCCTTCTCCCATCATCCTTACGGCTGTCCGACGATCGACGTGACCGTTTTGATGATACGATCCGGCTTAAAGGGCTTTACGATAAAGTCCTTCGCGCCCGATTTGATCGCCTCAATAACCATAGCCTCCTGTCCCATCGCAGAGCACATTACAACAGATGCGTTGGGATCGGCAGCGCGGATCTCCTTGAGCGCCTCCAGACCATCCTTGTTGGGCATGGTGATATCCATGATGACCAGATCGGGGCGGATTTCATTGTATTTTGCAACTGCTTCCGCGCCGTCGCTTGCCTCCTGCAAATCGGTATATCCGTTTTCAGTCAGCACATTCTTGACCATCATTCGCATGAAAGCCGCATCATCCACCAACAAAATCTTTGCCATTGTTCAAAACCATCCTTTTCTCATTATTCGTTATGATTGGCTGATATCCTCAAGTTCCAGCGGCGCGACAATCTCCGCGATGCGCAGACCAAAATTATCGTCCACCACAACAATATCGCCCTTGGCGATACATTTACCATTGACATACAGATCCGCCCGGTCACCAGCCAGACGATCCAGCACGACCAGCGAGCCTTTCGTATAGTTCAGGATATCCTTCACCCGGCGGCGCGTCCGACCGATCTCGACCGCAACATCCACCGGCACGGACATCAGCAAGTCAAGATTGCCCTCCTGCTCCTCATTGAGTGCGTTTTCTCTGCCCTCAAGCTGTGGCATATGGGGCTTGCTGGTTTTTACCGTCTTCGGCTCAGGCGCAGGCGCTTGCTGGGGCGGCATGTAATACATCGGCGGGTACGGCATCTGCGGATACATTTGCGCGTACATCTGCTGCATTGCCTCGGGTGTCATCATCGGCGGCATCATCGGCATCTGCGGCATTGCCGCAGACTGCTGTGCTACCGGCTGCTGTGCTGCTGGCTGAGGAGCTGGCGCGGCTTGTGGTGCAGGTTGCTGCTGCGGTGCAGGCTGAGACACTGCTGCCGGCTGAGACGCCGCTGCAGGCTGCGGTACCGGGGGCGGAGGAGGCGGAGCGGCCGATGCTGCCGGCGTAGGCTGCGGCGCCGGAGCAGGCGCAGGCGCCGAAGCGGAAAGCAGTTTTTCGATCTCCTCCTGACTCAATACCGCGCCGTCATTCTTAGGTGGCCCACTCAGAGGGGCGGCCTCCTCCGACGCTGCGGGCGCTGCCGCACCTTCTTCCGGCAGGCCAACATCCGCACCGGAGATACCAAAGCCCTTCAGCAGCTCACGCGCAAGATCAACGCTCAGCGCGCTCATAAATTCGCTTTCCACCGCGTCTTCGATGTTCAGCTTAAAGCGCACAACGACCAGTGTGCCATCCACCGGGAAGTATTCTCCCACAAACTGCTCAAGGCTCTGGATCTCAAACGCCTGCGGTGTGGAAATGTTGACCATTCGGCCAAGGAAGTCCGACAAAGCGGTAGACGCGGCACCCATCATCTGGTTCATGACTTCGCAGATCGCGCTGAGATTCAAATCGTTGATCTCAAAGTCCTCGTCGGCAGTTTGCGAACCCATCAGGATATCCACAATGGCGCGTACATCGCTGCGCTTGAGCAGCATAATGTTGCTGCCCGTCAGACCGGCGACATAGTCGATCTTTACGCCGATTGCAGGCTGTAGATCGCCCAGTGTAAAATCCTCCGCAGAGACCACGCTCACTGTCGGTGTTGTGATATCCACACGCCTTGCGAGCATATTGGAAACCGCGGTCGCCGAAGAGCCCAAGCTAATATTGTATACCTCTCCAATCGCGTCAATCGCCATTGGACTGAATAAATTCGACCCCATTCTTACGGTTTCTCTCCTTTATCCTGTATTTTTTCCCAGTCTGACAGCACATAGGTCTGCTCGATCCGAACCGCTTTGTTTTTTTGGAAAATGCCCATTTTACCATCAAACCAGCGCTTTCCCCCAATGTTCAAGAACACCTTAGAGTCCTTCGGCTGATCGAGATCTATGACATCACCCACATGCAGATGATAGATATCCTCCATCCGCAGTGTAGTATGCTGCAGCTCTGCGATGATCTCCAGCTCGGAACTGCGCAGGTATTCCATGATCTCGTCACTGTCGTGCTGATTGGGCTGACGCATACTGGCCGTTTCCCGATTCATCTGACTGAAAACATCACTTAACATCGTTGCAGGCAAGCAGATAGTAAAACGCCCTTCGCTCACAGATGTTTTGATGGTGATGCCGACGATCACGACCGCCTCATCCAGTCCAATCAACTGCACCAATGTGGGATTGGTTTCCGTTCGGTTATACTCGAAGCCGATATCCAAATAGCTTTTCCAAGCATCCGACAGACTGCCAATCAGGCTCATCATAAAGTCGGTGTACAGCCGCAGCTCGATATCGGTATACTCATAATCCGAGCCGACCTCACCTTCTATCTTACCGCTTCCCCCCAGCTGCCGGTCCAGCATACTAATCATGACACCCGTCGTGATGTGGAACAGGATCGGCTCCTTCTCCACTGTATCCTCCATCGTATCATTTACCAGCGCCAGAACATCGTGCTCGGTCAGCGCGTTTGAGAATTCGTAATATCGCTGCTCCTCGACTGAATCCACCGCTAAGTCACACGACATATGCAGCATGGTATTCAAACGCGACGATAAAATACGCACATATCCTTCAAATATTACGCTGATCATCTTCAAACGGTCGCGCGTAAACTTCTTCGGACTGTAGAAGTCATACTTTGGATATACTTTTTCTTCAGTTTTTTTTCTCTCACTGGCCGCTCCGATATCCATATCGCCGCTTCTGGCAGCGTTGAGCAGCGCGTCGATCTGGCTTTGTGATAAAACTTCAGACATCTACAACAAATCCTTCTATTTGCTCATTGTTACACGGATCCCTTGCCTTCACGCATGGTATAGTATTGATCAATGCTGCCGCCCGGCTTGGTCGGATCCAATCCGGTTATCATCAGCTCAACGCGGCGGTTGTGCGAACGCTCGACTGAGGTATCAAAACCGTCGACCGGCCGCCACTGTCCATAACCCACGCTTACCAGCTTATCCGGGTCGATAATACCCTTTTCCTGCAAGTAGACCGTCACGATCGACGCACGGTTAGAGGCCAAAAACCGATCTGATGTGGGATTGTTCGGCCGTGTAGGGTCGCCCTGCGAAGTATGCCCCATCACGCGGATCTCGTCGATCAAATCGCTTTGCGGTGAGATAGCCGCCACGACTTCATCCAGCAGCACCTTGCCGCTGTCGAGCAGCACATAGCTGTCACCTTCAAAAAACACCGCATTCTGAAAGGTAATAAATACATAGTCTGCGCCCTGTGTAACCATCATCATCTGCTGTAGGTTATTACTGGCACTGTAACTGTTCAGCGAGGCCGCGATCTGGTTCAAAGCTTCCTTGACCTCCTGCTGCGTGATCGGTTTATCCTGCTGGATGGCGCCGGTATTATCGCTGATGCCCATGCCCTGTCCGGGCGTGCCCGCCGTTTGTGCCGTCGATTCGCGCTTAAAGCTCTGTACAATAGCGGCCCACTTCGACTCTTCGATGCTTGACATACTGTACAGCAGAACAAAGAAGCAGAGAAGCAGCGTGACCATATCGCCATAGGTATCCATCCAGTTTGCGCCGCCACCGCCGCCTTTCTTTCGTTTCATTCGTCCTCACTCCTTCGTCTTGCCGGCAAGTCAGATCACTCATTGTCGCCGCCCTTTTTGCCTTTTTTGCCTTTCTTTCCTCCGCCTTCACCGCCGGTAGCACCCTGCTCCAAATAGCCCTCCAGCTTTTCCCGGATGAACTTGGGGTTTTCACCGGCTTGAATCGCCATAACACCCTCCACGACCAGCTGATGGCACAGACACTCCTCTTCATCTCGGGTGCGCAGATTATTAGCAATGGGGTTAAATATCAAGTTCGCCAAAAGAACGCCGTAAAAAGTCGTGACCAGCGCAACGCCCATGTCCTTACCGATCGACGAGCCGCCCGATGTCGGGTCCATGTTTTGCAGCATGTTGATCAAGCCGATCAGCGTACCTGCCATACCAAATGCCGGTGCACACGAGGAAGCACGTTCATACATCGAGGCAACATCGTCGTGGCGTACTGCCAGCTGCTCGATATCACTCATCAGCATCGCCCGCACCTTATCCGAGTCGTTACCGTCAACGATCAGCATGATACTCTTCTTAAAGAAGGGATCCTCCAACTGATTGGCGCGCTCTTCAAGCGCCAGCAGACCATTTTTACGCGCGATCTGCGCAAACTCAACCACTTCATCAATGATTGCGACCGGATCAAACTTTTTTTGATTCAAAATGATACCGATATGCTTGGGGAATCTAGCAAGGCTCTTTGCCGGAAAGCTTGCAACAACAGCCGCCAGTGTACCGCCTATAACGATCAGAATACTGGAGGCATCCACAAAATTTTTCAGCTGGCCGAAATTCAGCGAAATCAAGGATTCACCGATCGCCATGCCGTAAAGTATCAAGATGAAGCCACCGACAATGCCGAGGATAAATGTCAAATTCATAAGTGTTTTACTTCCCCCAATCCAAGCTTCTTGAGGCGCTTAAATCAAAATGGTTTATATGTTCAGTCTCCGCGTTTATCGGAGATCGTGATTTCACGGTAAATATCTCGAACCTTAGCCGTATAGAGTTCAATTAAATTGACAACCTCCTCGGGCGATTCGCGCACAATATAATAGTCATGGTTCATCATAATGATCTTGGTTTCTGGAATCATCTCAATGGTTTCAATCTGCGTGTGATTTAGCAGGAAGGGCTCCCGGTTCAGTTTTGTCAATCGAATCATAGTATAATTCCCTTCTTCCGTTCAAAGGCTTGACCTGCGGGGCGAGACGCAGGAGCCGCGTCCCGCCCCACCTATCACAGTCAATTCATTATCTCTTCATGGCGACCAAGTCGGAAAGCATCTCATCGGTTACAGTGATGATCTTGGTATTCGCCTGAAAGCCACGCTGGGTGGTGATCATATCGGCAAACTCAGTCGCGATATCGGTCTTGGAGGATTCCAGACCGCCGGAAATGATCTTGGTCGTGCCCGCGCCGCTGACAGCCCGGGAGGGATCGATCGCATTGTTGCCCTGCGCGGTCTCGTTGCTCAGGTACTTGCCGGTGATGACCTCGCCACAGGTACCAACGCGCAGGTTGCCCGCGTTGTTGCCGCCCAGGTAGTAGCCATTGCTCTGCTTGGTCAGACCGTTGGGGTTGACCACGCTGCCTACCGCAACTACGCCGATCGTGGTCGGCGTGCCGTCCTGCGTGACAACCGTGATAACGCCGTTGCTGCCCACGCTCAGGTTGACCGCATCGACCGAGATACGCTTGGAGGTATCGGTGATAGTCTGCGGATAGGTCCACACATTGTCCGCCGCCGTACCGGTAGCGCCTGTCAGCTTGGCATACACAGGCTTGCCCTGTGCCAGTGCATTGGCATCAGCCGATGCCGGCGCCTCGACCGGCAGACGGATCGGCCGCAGGCAGGTGTCCCAAGTCAAGTTGCCGTCCGCATCCGTTTGCAGCGCACCGTTATCCTCGCCAAGCGGCATAAAGCCATAAACACAATAGCCATTGGCATCGACCAGATAACCGTCACCGTCTAGACGGAAGTTACCCACACGGGTCAGTGTCAGATCATTGGGGTCGCCGATATAACCGTCGCTCGGGTCACCCTGTGCGGCGTCCGGCTTCTGGCCGACCAGAAAGAAACCGTTGCCGTCAAGGTAAAGGTTGGAGTTTGTGCCGGTGGGCGCATAGGTACCGCCCGACATATTCAGGTCGATCGAGCTGACCTTAGAACCATAGCCGATCTGGGAAGCGTTGGTGCCGCCAAACTGTGTGCCGCCCGCCGCGCTCGCGTTGACCGAGGTGTACATAGACTCAGTAAACGTGGTAACGCCCGGCTTAAAGCCATAAGTATTTGCGTTTGCGATGTTATTGCCGATTACGTTCATCTTCTGCATATGCGTTTGCAGACCCGCAATCGCAGCGTACATTGATCCTGTCATATCTTTCGGTTGCTCCTTCCAAGCAAAGGCGCCGTCGAAGGCCGTCATACGGACAAGCCTTCAAAGCATCCCTAAAGGGACCTGCTGTCTTCTCCTATCGCAGAAGAACGGCGCCGTCAATATTGGTAAACACGTTGTCTTGCATCTCATCCTGCGAGATCGCGGTGATTACGCGGTTCTGCGGCACGTTGACGATAAATGCGCGTGTGGCATCAAACACCAGTATATTTTTCGCGCCCTTCGCCTGTGCGCGGTGGGCTGAATCGGACAAGCGCGCCATCAAGTCGGCCGTCAGCTCAATCCCACGTTCCGCTGCCCGCAGCTGCGCGTGCTTGGTCATTTCAATCGCCCCCGGGGCCGACTGCGGCTCTGTGCCGACGGTCTCGAAACGCTGCCGAAGCAGATCGCCGAACGTACCCGCCGGTGCTGCCGCTCTTTGATTGACCGGTGCGCCCGATCGAACCCGGTGCAGGCTATCTAAGCGCTCAATCATGTGCCATCAACAACCTTTTGCACCGCGTCTGTATCGCCTGCGTTCTCCTCCTTGGGCGGCAGCTCACCAACAGCCATGATCGAAGTCAGCGCATAGCTCTTACCGTCCACAAAAATGACACGCTCACCATCATAAGTACCTGTTCCCGTCACTTGACCGACGATTTCCTTTAGGCCGTCCTTGGTGTACTCGCCAATGGTCACGGTTTTACCCACCAGAGACGCCGCATAGCTCATCGTCGCTGCGTCAGTCATCGTCGTCATAGCTTGGATGGTCGACATCTGCATCAACTGGTTCATCATTTCGCTCGTCGAAGCCGGATTCTCAATATCCTGATTCTGGAACTGTACGATCATCAGCTGCAGAAAGTCCTCCATGCTCAGCGCATAGTTATCCGTCTTACTGCTTTGCAGATAGGCAGCGTTGTTCGACTGGGTCGTTTTCGTCGCAGCAGTATTCAAAGTACTGTTTGTACGCGCTATGGTCTCTGTCCAAAGATCACTCAACTCATGTCACATCCTTTCGCTCAAATTGCCTCCATCTGGTACAAACCCAGTCTGAGCTGTCCGAGGAAGCTGTCCTGCTCCTCCTTGCTCTGCTGCTGCCGACGCGGCTGCTGTTGCTGCTGCTGGCCACGGCCGTCATACTGCGGCTGCTGGCCATCCTGCCTCTGTACCTGCACCTGCACGACCTGACCTGTGCGATCCTCCAGAACTGCGCTCAGTCCGCCTGCGTGCTGTGCGAGCAGCGAAGTGGTCTTGGCGCTCTCCGCATGCAGAACCAACCCCATCTTGCCGCCTGTCTGGATCAGCTCGATGGTAATCAAGCCAAGATTTTCAGGCTTGAGCTGGATCTCCACCTTATCGCCCACCAGCTTCAGCGTCGCTTGGATCTGGTCTGCCAGCTGGGACTCCATATCCGGGACACTGGTGTCCACTGTGGCCACAGCCTCACCCACCTTGACAGGTACGGTCTCCACCTTCTGGAATACCGGCTGCTCGAGCACCTCGACCTCCACCGTGTCCTGCTTTTTGGCGGCCGGGGCGGTCTGCCGCTGCGCCGCCGACACATCAGCCTCAGACTGCTGCATCTGCGCGCCGTCGTCGGTTTGCACCTGTGCCACCGGCACATCGCTCTTCTGCTCCGCCGGAACGATCTGCTCCGGCTGCGCCGCCTGCGCAGCTTGCTCAAAGGGCTGCGTTTGACGCACTAGCTCAGTCTGCACCATGCTTTCAGCCTGCGGCTGCTGTGGTAGAGCGGTCTGCTGCAAAGCGACCGGCTGCACCTCCTGCGTCAGCGGTACGGTCTGCTCGACCTGCATCTCCGGTTGCTGCACCTGCACATTCAGCACGGCATACTGCATCATCGCAGCGGCGGCCAGTTGCTGCTGCACCTCGCTCATCTCGTCCTGCTGCGGCACTTCGCCCTTCTGCGGTACTTCCGAGGTCTGCTGCGCACCGCCTTCGTCCGATGCGCCCGTGGTCTGCTGCTTCTGCGCAGATGCGTCCGACTTAGTCTTCAGCAGGTCGCTGAATTTGTCGGCGTCCGCCGAATCCTTGGTGCTGACACCCTGCAGTGAACGCATGGCGTTCATCTGCAACTGCACCAACATTTGCTCCATGTTCATCTCTCTCACCTCCTTTCCCGTGTGTACTGTCTAACGGAAAACCACCGACGCAAACGCCTTACTGCGCCGACCTTGCGGTCAAAACGCGGGTGGTTGATACGAACTCGTCAATGAATTGCTCTTCGCTTTTTTCCATCGCCTTGCGGTAGCTGTCCAGCTTCTTTTCGCGGAGCTTTTCGACCGTCGCTTTGTCGGTTCGCGCCGCGATCACCTCACTGCGCTTGACCTCCTCCGCCCGGCGGCACTCCTCCAGCACCCGCAGGGCCTTCTGTATCTCGTTTTCCTGCACACGCAGCACGCCATCAAAAATGACCGCGTCCGCAATGGTCATACCCTCCATCTTTTTCTGGCGGTATTCCGCGTTGATCTCGTCAAACTTCTGGTTCAGCGCCTCGACTTCCCGCTCCTGCTCACGCACACGAGTGATTGTAGCTGCATGTTCGGCGCGCAGCGCATCCAGCATCTGCTCCCGATAATGCAGGACCGTTTCCATCGAAAATCGGAACTTCTTCATGACAATCCTTCCTCTCTTTTAGATACGGACCTTTACCGCAAAATATTCTCAAGCTGGCGCAGACTATCATCATAGGTAAACGATTCCTTGATGCCCTGCATCAGAAAATGATTGATTTGGTCGATCTTTGCGATCGCATTATCCAAGCGCGGATTGCTGCCGGGCTTATAAGCACCGATCGCCAGCAGATCCTCGTTCTTTTCGTATACACTCAAAATATCGCGCAGCTTGCCCGCCAGCTGCTGATGCTGCGGCGTGACGATTTCGGTCATCAGTCGGGAGATGCTCGCTGAAACGTCGATTGCTGGGAAGTGGTTGGCATTGGCCAGCTTACGGGAAAGCACGATATGCCCATCCAAGATACCGCGTACAGTATCGGCAATCGGCTCGTTTGTGTCGTCGCCCTCGACCAGCACAGTGTATACCGCGGTGATCGAGCCGGTCTCAAAATTGCCGCTGCGCTCGAGCAGCTTGGGCAGCTCAGCATAAATCGACGGCGTGTAGCCACGCGCCACAGGCGGCTCTCCGACTGCAAGGCCGATCTCGCGCTGCGCCATTGCAAAGCGTGTCAGCGAGTCCATCATCAGCAGCACATCCAGCCCCTGATCTCGGAAATACTCCGCAATGGCTGTGGCAACCGATGGACACTTCATCCGCAGCATGGCCGGCTGATCCGAGGTCGCAACCACCAAAATCGAGCGCCGCATACCTTCCTCGCCCAAATCCTTCTGCACAAATTCCAGTACTTCTCGGCCACGTTCACCCACCAGTGCGAGCACGTTGATATCAGTTTTTACGTTGCGGGCAATCATACCCATCAGCGTCGACTTACCGACACCTGAACCAGCAAAAATACCAATTCGCTGTCCCTTGCCGATGGTCAAAGTAGAATCTATCGCGCGGACGCCAAACTCCATGCGCTCACGGATAGGCGGACGCGTCAGAGGATTGATGTACGGGCTATCAACATAGTAGCTGTCTCCCTCGGGAAAGGACGCAAGTCCGTCGATCGGCTTGCCTAAGGCGTTGATAATGCGTCCCCGCAGGAAATCGCCCACCTGAAGCCGCAGCCGACGGCCGGTATTACGCACAAAGCTGCCCGGCGCTAAGCCGTTCATATTTTCATACGGCATCAGCAGCATGTGCTCATTCTTAAAGCCTACCACTTCAGCCAAGACCTGACTGTTGGACTCCGAGGAGTATATCTGACAGATATCGCCGATCGCCCCATGTCCACCGGAGGCCTCTATCGACATACCAACGATGTTTTCGATCTTACCAATGCGGCTGAGCATATCGCCGTCTTTTATCTGCTCAATTACTTGCTCAAACATCGGTATCTCCTTCATGTTGGCATATCAGGTGCGGCTGCGTATCACCTGACGGATATTTTCGAGCTGCGTGGAAGCACTTGCATCAATAATTTCATCCGGCATCTCAACAATGCAGGTGCCGGTTTCGGCATCACGCATCGGCACGATCTTGACATGATTGGAAAGGCTCGAAAGTGTCGCGGCCAGCGCAGGATCGGCCAGCGACCTGCCCTTGATATCAGCGTCGGCCACATAGATCTGCACCCATTCACGCCGCTTGAGCTTTTCAGTCGCAGAAGAAATCATGCGCTTGATGATCTCCTCGCTGCTTTTCAGGCTGACGTGGATGACCTTTTCAGCCACCGCCACTGCAACATCCAGCAACTCATCGCGCAGACTGTCAATCGCCGCATCGCGTTTTTGCGCCGCGCGCTCCAAAAAATCCTGCGTCTCACTGATGGTTTGCTGCGCGACGGCGTTTATCGACTCCGCGGCCTCTTTGCGCCCGCGCTCCTGTCCATCTGCGTAGCCCTTGGCATAGCCTTCCTCGGCAGCCTGCTGATGGATGCGGACGACTTCGGCCTCCGCGGCCATTTTGGCCTGCTCGACAATGCGCTCCGCCTGCTCCTGCGCATTACGCAGCAGCTCATTGGCCTGATCGCGGGCGAAGATGAGCGAACCGGTCGCACGGTCCGCCTCCGATTCCGGTGCTGCGCGCGGCGCGGCACCGGGCGGCGGCGTTCGCTCCTCAGCTGTCGACGGGGGGCTTTCCTCATGCGGCACACTCTCCTTGAGCCGCACCATCTCCTCAAGCTGGCTGGCAAAATCCTCCGTATTGGGCAGCTGATACTCCTCCGCGCGCGGCTTCATGAAGTATTTCAGAATACTAGGCAATGATCTCGTCCTTTCCGCCCTTCAAGATGATAATCTCATTGCGCTCTTCCAGTTCGCGAATAATGCTGACGATGCGCTGCTGCGCCTCTTCTACATCGCGAATGCGGACGTTGGTCGTGATCTCCAAATCCTCCTCGATATTCTGACGCATGCGGGTGGACATATTGGCAAACAGCTTGTCGGCCACGTCCTTGTTTGCGCCCTTGAGTGCAAGTACAACATCGCGCAGGTCGCAATCGCGTATAAAGCGCTGTACCGAGCGGTCGTCCATGCTGACGATATCCTCGAACACGAACATACGCTTGCGAATCTCGTCGGCGAGATTGGCGTCGCGCATGGACAGGCCATCGAACACTGCCTTTTCGCTCGAGCGCTCGAGGTTGTTCATGATAGCTGCGATGTGATCCAGACCGCCAACGCGTACGTTCTCGGTAACAATGATGCTGGAGAATTTCTTTTGCAGCTCGTCTTCAATCATCTTGACTGCGTTCGGTGAGGCGCTCTCCATCCGTGCGACGCTTTCCACAACACGCAGCTTCTTCTCTGTCGGCAGTTCCTCGAGCACCGCTGCCGCCTTATCAGGGTCGATGTAGGACAGAACCAGCGCGATCGTCTGCGAGCGTTCATGCTGCAGTGTCGAAAGCAGCGTCTTAGCATCGGTTTTATTGAGGAAGGCGAAGGAGCGGTTGCTGAGCACCTTGGTCACCTTGTTCAGCAGCTGATCGGCCACCTGATCGCCAAACGCCTTTTGCAGAACGGAGCGGGCGTATTCCATGCCGCCCTCGGTGATGACCTTGTTGGTCAGACACATCTGGTAAAATTCTTCCAGCGTTTGCTCGGTCAGCTCTGGAGGAATATGTCCAAGCTTTGCGACCTCGATTGTCAGCTGCTCCAGTTCCTCGGGATCCATGAACTGATAGATTTTGGAAGCTTTTTCCGTGCCTAAGGCAACGATCACAGTTGCCGCCTTTTGTTTTGTCGTCAACACCTGATCAGCCATTGGAATCCGCTCCTTTCAGCCAAGTCCGAATCATCTGTGCGGCTATCTCGGGATTCTCTTCGGTGAACTTCCGGATATCCTGCTTCAGCTCCATGCTTCTGTCGTTGTTGATGTTGAGTATCTCTTCCTGCACCGGTACGCCCATCTCAGGCGATGCCAACGCGGCCTGCTCCTGCTCCATTTGCAGCAGTGCCAAGCGCGCACGCTTGCGGCGCTTGTGCAGCAGCACCAGCAATATCAACAGCAGGAGCAGCAAACCACCCGCACCCGCGGCAGCGTAAATCGCCCACTTGGGCAATTGAATGCCTGCGATGCCCGGCGTCTCGCCCGGAATCTGCTCGGTATAGAACGGCGCGACCAAAACATTAATTTTATCGGCCTGATCCGCGGCGTTGATGCCTGCAGCGCGCGCGATATGGCTGGTCAACTGTGCCGCGCCAACGCCTCCCGCCGCGGCCTGATTGATCGTGACTGCGATCATCACATCGGTCACCACACCGTAATTCTGATCGCTCTGCTCAATGGTGGTGTTGACCTTGTGATCCTCGGTTCCGGCGTTTTTAATCCATGTTTCGTTGCCGTTGACCACGGCCTCGTTCTCCATATAGGTTTGGATGTCCGTATTCACCTCAGCGCCGACAACACCACCCGCGGCGTCCGCCGTGCCGCGCGTCAGCTCCTGGTCGTACTCGCGGCGGCCGATAATGCCCTGTCCGTCAGGCGCGCCCTCGGGCGTGGTATAGATCGTGCTTTCAGTCACCCGCCGGCTAACATCTACCGTACTGGTTACGCTGACGCGCACATTGTCCGGCCCGTAGATAGGTGTAAGCGCCTGCATGACCTCATTACGGATGCGGTTGTTGACCTGCGTCTCCAGCCGCAACTTGAGGTCGGTGGCGGAGGAGGTGTTGCTCGTCTCTGAGCCGGGCGAATAGCTGTTGCCCAGCGAATCTGAGATCGACACACTGCCAAACTCCATGCCCTTGACGCTGCGTGTGATAAGGTTGGCGATCGCGTCAACATATTTTTCGGGCAGCGGACCACCATCGGCCATCGTCACCACGACTGACGCGGTAGCTGGTACTACATTGTCGTTTTCAAGCACATAACGCTGATCGGATCCCTCCGAAATGGTAACGACCGCGCTTTTGACGCCGTCAAAGCAGCGGATGACCGCGGCCATGCGGTCCTGCAGCTCAAAGTTGCGAACCGTCGCCCGGTCGGACTCGCTTGCCATCATTCCGACATTGTTGAAATATGTATCATAGCTGAAGCCTTGCTTCGGGTATCCGTCCAGCAGCAACTTCGCCTTTAAGTTGGGTTCCTGTGAGGAGGGCACTTTGATGGAATCACCCACGATTTGATAATCGGTGGCGCCATATTCCTCCAGCTTGCCCACGATTGCGGACATTTCATTCGTCGACAGTCCGGTAACCAGCGTTTCATAGGGCTGATTGTTCAAAACCACCGCAACGATAATGGCCGCAATGATGATTCCCGTCAGGATCAGTACGGCCGCTATTCTGCGTTTTTTCCGTTCCTCACCCGCAAAGAAATCTTTCACTTTTCCCAGACTGCCCTGCAGTTTTTCTTTCACCGTTGCCTCCGCCTTGCCTTCCGATTTTTCTCTGATCCGTAACGCTTACCGACGGCGTCAGATACTCATGCGCGACACTTCATTGTAAGCATCCAGCGCCTTATTGCGCAGCTGCACCAACAACTGCACCGACAAAACCGCCTTGCTGCTTGCGATTGTCAGTGTAGACGGATTATCCAGCTGGCCGGTTGCCATCAGATATTCGGCTTTGTTTTTCTCCGCGTCAGTCTGCTTTACGTTGTCGATCGCACTGCGAAAGATATCCTCAAAAACCGGCAGGCCACCCTGCCACTCGCTGCTTTTTACCCCCTGCGACGACTGCAGCGAAAGTGTATCCCACAAGGGATTGATCTGTCCGATAACTGCCACTCTCTTTAACCCCTCTCTGCTGTCCGAAGAAATTTACTTGCCGATGTCAAGCGCTCTTGTTGCAACGGTCTTGAGCGTATTGAACGCGGTCACGTTTGCGGAATAGGCCTGCGTTGCCGCCATCGCGTCGGTGATCTCCTTGACCAGATCGACGTTAGGCAACTCAACATAACCCTGCTCGTCCGCATCGGGATGCGTCGGATCGTATTGCAGCTTGAGCGGGCTTTGATCCTCTACGATCTGGGTGACGCGCACGCCGCCCCGCTCTGACAGCGTTCCTGCCGCCTGCGGAACCTGCCCAGCCGCGCGCGCAAGCACGCTGCGGAAGGAATCTCGTCCAGCTTCAGCTTCCATCACTACCAGCTTGCGCCGGTACGACCCTTCGCCGCCCTCTACGCGCGTCGTATTGATATTGGAGATGTTTTCTGCGATAACGTCCAGCCGCAGCTGCTGCGCGGTCAGACCCGATCCGGTGATATTCATCGAACTTAAAAATGCCATTTTTGTTTCCCCCGATTATCCGGTGATCGCCGTGCGTATAAGCGTCAGATCGTTTGAGATCGCATTCATCACATGCTGCATTTGCAGCGCGTTGCGAGCCAGCTCAATGCTCTGCTCAGTCGCATCCACACCGTTCCCATCCATGCGGGCGCTTTCACCTTCCGCAACATGAACGGTCGGTGAGGCGCTTTTCAGCGCCTCACTCATACGGTTCGCACTCGAGGAAGCTGCTCGCAGGCGCGCGCGCAAAGTCTCCTCAAAAGTGACATATTTCGTCTTATAGCCCGGAGTCTCGACATTGGCCAGATTGTCAAGAATGGCAGTCTGCTTCGTCCACTGAAAATTCAGCGAACGTTCCATCATCAGCAGCGCGTTGTTGGTAATGAACTCCATTTGACTTCCCTCCACTCAAATCGCTCCACCCGCCGCGCACCCCGAAACGCTCATCCACGCCTTAATGTGCGCTGTGTGCGTATCCCGAAGGCGGCTGTGTGAACAAGATGCAGGCCATCTGCACGGCATGTCATCTTTTCGTATCAGACAACCGTAAACTATGCAAATTCCCTGTCTTTTCCATCCTATGCAGTGATGCGGCAAGCAAATACACATTCTTGCGATACATGCGCTGCCAATAGATTTATGGTGAATTTTGCTGCTTATTGCTCTACATTATTATAGCATATCTGACAAAAGAGTGCAATATCAAGTTGCTATTCCCTTGTAAAAAAGCAGAATTTGTCTGTATCCGCTGAAAAAGCTTTTCATTTTTTGCTTTCACTTTTGAAAAATACACTAGCAGAATACAAACAAATTTGTCGCTTTTCGTCGCTTTTCGTCGCTTTTCGTTGCTTTTAAATGTCAGAAGATGCCAATTGAATGTACCGGTATGCCCAGTATGTGCGCGGCACATCGGTATAGCTGATCTGGCTGCCACCCGACACGCGACCAAGCACGCCGGTCATCAGTGTCGCGACCTCACTGCGCGTGATATAGTCATATGGCCGGAACGTACCATCCGGATAGCCGTTGACCCAACCCCGCGAAGCCGCATAAGCGATGGCCGTCCGGTTGCTGCCCGTAACGTCGCCAAAGCGCGTCAGGCTGCCCGTATACGACGGCTTGCCCGACAGGCGGTACAGCATCTCGACCAACTCACCACGGGTAATATTCTGGTTGGGATAAAAATAGCTGCCGCTATCCACAATGCCCGCCTTGGCAAAGGTATTGACCTCGGTTGCACACCACATATTAGACGGCACATCATAGAAATTGCCGCTCGTCGTGGTCGTGCCGGTGACGTTGGACATACGGTACAGCATCACGACCGCTTCGGCGCGGGTGATATTGCTCTCCGGCCGGAACGTGCCATCCGGGTAACCGGTCATAAAAGCACCCCGGCTGGCCTCATTAAGCTGTACCAGTCCGGTGACGCCGCCCGGTGTAGTACCCGGCGTGGTGCTGCTTCCCGCGTAATATGCCCTGCCGGAAACTGTGACGTTCTGCCGGATATCGGTCAGGTACAGCGAGACTACGCCGCTTGTGTTGCGGCGCATTTCGTATGTCGTACCGCTGACGCTGACCGAGGTATTATCTGCACCAACTGTCTTGCTGTTGGTTCCGATTTTGACCGTGATCTCGTCGATTTGATAGTTGGTCGACGGCGTGAAATAAAACGTCACCGCGTCGCCCGCGTAGATTTGACTGCTGCTCACGCTTTTAGTGATGGTCATGTTGCTTGAGGACTGAATGGTCAGCGTTGGACGGGATACCGAGCCGGAGGCGTTGGAAATTGCCGACACGGTAACCGGCTCCCGGATGTTATCCACATATAAAACATATTTGCCGTTTCCCTTATCCTCGATCGCGTAGGTGCGCCCACCCACACGGATCTCCCCGTTGTCCGGGCTAACAGTCGCCGAGTTAGAGCCGATCTTCAACGTGATCTTCTGCACCGCGTAACGGGTGGAGGTCGTGCTGATAGTGAACTCCACATCGTCGCCGCGCGCGACCGTGTCTCCGCTGTCGGAGTCGATATTAATGCGCGTGCCCTCGTCTATCGTAATGGGGATATTGTTCTCATCATAGGTCGCGGTGAAATACAGCGTATAGTCGCTGTGAATCTCCGGCAGCGTGAACGTGACCGAGCCGTTCGATTCCTTGATCGGTATCCGCGTATTACCCATCGTCAGATAGGTCTGTCCAGCCGCCCAACTGGCGTAGGACTTGCCATACTGGCAGGTCAGATCGCCCAGCAGATAACCGCTTTCCTGATTGACCCGAATGTACAGCGAGTCTCCGTCATTGACGGTCGTCGTGGTGCTGCCCGGATTGATCAGCTTGAGGCCGTTGTCCATCTGGATAGTCACCTTATGGGTGACCGGTATCTGCTCCACCGTGGCCGCAACAGTCAGATTATCATACAGCTCGCCCGTAACAGCGGTCTGATTGGTCTCGCTCCAGGTGATTTTCAACCCGTTCCACGTGGTGGAGGATGTCACTGTCGTACTCACCGTGCCGTAGGTCAGGCTGAGCTTAGTTAGCCGGTAGCCCCGATTCGGGATGACCGATAGAGTTGCCGTTTCACCGTACTCGTAGGATTTTCCGCCATCCACGGCCGCGTTGGCCGCTGTGATGTCGGCTATGTAGGGCGGCATCTGCTCGGTCTGGATGGTGACCTTAACCGTCTTGCCCTCGGTCAGCGCGCCGGTCTGGATCGAAAAGCTGCCGTTTCTCGTGCGCTCCGGCCATGTGACGATCGTGGCAGTCACATCCTTCACGGTGGCGGTTTTGCTCACGCTGTTGACCGTCATCATCTGCGTATCCACCGAATCGCCAACTGAGACCTGCACGCCGGTAGGCCGGTAGCCGGTATCCATGGTAAAGGAAAAGGTGTGCGACTGCCCACTTTGCAGGGCAGCATCCTGTTTATCCAATGTCATATGATAGCCGCCAACCGTCACTGCAGCTTCGGGTGGAGCGATCACCGTAACATCATTGGCGGCCAGTGCCGCCGGCATCCACAGCAGCGCTGACAAAAGCAGCGCCAATCGTTTTGTCCATCGCTGTCTCATTGTTTCAAATCGCCCTCCCCAAAAGCCATGCCTTCTACTCCGCTATAATAGTCATACGCGAAAGAATTATGGTTTCTATTTTAACATGATTTGGTCTTCCTCTGCAAGCAGTAATAACCTGTTTAGCATAATTTTTTTTGCCATCTGTCCCGCTTTTTCCTGCTATTATCTTAATACGAAATTTTAACACAAATTATCTTGCTTTTCCAACAAAAAAATTGTACCATAATATAGAATGATACTTTTGTCAAAGGAGACGCAACATCTATGAGGCGACTACGCATATTGCTGCCGCTCGCCGCGCTGTGCGTGGTCACAGCCTGCGGCAAGGGCGATACAGATGCCGCACCTGCGATCTACACGCTGGAGGGAGACTCCATCCCCGCTTTTGATCAGCTTTTGACCGAGGAGACCGGCGGTGTGCTTGCATATACCTTCTCCCAAGGTATCGGCGGAGATGGCGCGGCAGCCGAGGAGACCAACGGCGACACCGTTGTTTATCCCTCCATGACCTATGACTACCAACAGTTTGCCGAAGGCACGACCGGCGCACTGGCTGAAAGCTACGTCACATTGCTGACAAACGAGGAAAACGCGCTTGAGATGGATGACAAGGAAGTGCCCTCTTATACGGGCGCGGTCGGTTCGGTGCTGCTGTATCGGCAGGCCGTCGCGCTGGATGAAACCGGCAGCCCGATCAAGACCGCAGCCGCAGGCGGCACCGATGGGGAGCAGACGGAGGACGAGGAGGCGCAGGCAGCGCTCACTCCCTATGCCGATTATGAAAAGGATAGCGAAACGCGTTTTCAGGTGCGCATCGACTGGACGCCAAGCAGCTGTCTGGTCACGCTCTCCCGCGTACCGCATCAGGCCTTGACCGCCAATTCCCTGCTGGGTGAAAATATCGCCCTCTCCTTTTCCTCTGCAAAGGATTTGATGCTGTCGCTTTCCCCTGCTGAGATTGGCCTGCCCGGCGCGACAATGGCCGAGTACAGCCTCAAGCCCGGCCCGGGCTTCGTACTGGTTGAGGATATCCCCTGCTTGGTGGTGTATGTCTTCGGCAAAAACAACACCAACACAAACTCACGCTTGGGCACTTACTTCATCTCGGCCGACGGCGCTGAGCTTTTTCAGGAAACCGCCCCGGGCGAGGTCAAGCAGATCGTTCTTCAGGAAAACCCCAAACTTCCCTCCTATACTATTGTGGAATAACGCAAAAAGCCGCCGCTGAACTTTGGTTCTGCGGCGGTTTTTTGATTTTTCTGTAAAGGCAGCGCATGTATGCGTAAAGCGGCGCGCAAGTGCGTTTTACAGGTCATCCACCAAAGCGCTGCTCTTGGCGTAGGCCGTGCTTCTGGCCTCGAAAAAGTCGGTTTTGATGGTGTTTGCATTGGCGTATTGCGATACCCATGACATATTGGCCGGCTCAGTATCATACCCCTCATAGATCGGCGCGAGACCGATAGCGCGGCAGCGCAAATTGCCGAGATAGCGGATATAGTCGGTCACCATATCCATGTTCAGCCCCTCGACCTCATTGCCGATCACATAGTGCCCCCACTTTATTTCCTGCTCACAGCCTTCTCGAATCATGCCGCGATAGATATCCAGCTTGTCCGGCGTGAACAGCGCGGGATACTCTTTGGTCATCTCCAGCAGTATGTTGGAAAACAGCCAAAGATGCGTGTTCTCATCACGGTTGATATACCGGATTTCCTGCACCGAGCCGGGCATACGGTTATGGCGCGCGAGGTTATAGAAAAACATAAAGCCGCTGTAAAAATATACACCCTCTAAAATATAGTTGGCGATAAGCGTTCTCACCAGCATCTCCATGCTGTTCTCCCGCTGAAAGTCATTGTACAGCGTGCCGATGAACTCGTTTCTGGCCAGCAAATGCTCGTCCTCTTTCCACTGGTAAAGCACCTGATTGCGCTCCTGCGGCTCGCAAATCGTGTCCAGCATATAGCTGTAGCTCTGGCTGTGCACCGCCTCCTGAAAGGTCTGGATAGAAAGGCAGAGGTTTACCTCGTTGGCGGTGATATACTGGCTGATGTTAGGCAGATTGGCCGTCTGGATGCTGTCCAGAAAGATCAGGAAGGAGAGTATCTTATCGTACGCCCGCCGCTCAGCCTCCGGCAGCAAACGGTAATCCTTTATGTCAATCGCCAGATTGATCTCCTCAGGTATCCAGAAATTATTCATGGCTTGGCGGTACCAATCGCTTGTCCAACCATATTTCACATTGTTAAAATCATTCAGGTTGGTGGTGTTGCCGCCAACCAGCCTGCGGTTTTGCACATCAATATCCCCCGCCGGGTTGAACAGGGGCTTTCTAATCAATTTTAACATAAGCTCTTATCCTCTTTACGACGAACACACTTCACACTCTTCCACCTCAAGGCTCTTGGAGCGTATATAATAGATGGTTTTCACGCCCTTTTCCCATGCCAGCAAATAGAGGTTGAGCACCTTGCGGAAGGTATATTCGTTGGTGATATACAAATTCATACTCTGCGCCTGATCAATATGGCGCTGGCGGACGCCACAGGCTCTGACCGACCATGTCTGGTCGATCTGGTGCGCATTTTTATAATACCAGAAGGTCTCCATGGAAAGCTCGGGGGCAACGCGCGGCATTAAGCCGTTTTTCTTCTCCTCCAGAAAATAGCGGCTCATGATGGGGTCTATCCCCGCTGTCGTTCCCGCCACGATGCTGGTGCTGCCCGTGGGCGCGACCGCCATCAGATACCCGTTGCGTATTCCGTTTTCCGCCACCTTACGGGCCAACGCCTGCCAGCGCTCGTCGGTCAGCCCGCGCTTGGTGAAATATGCGCCGGTCTGCCAGTCGCTTCCGGCAAAATAATGGTAGCTGCCCTTTTCCCGGGCATTTTCGCAGCTGGCTTCAATGGCTGCGTAGTGGATGCGGTCGAAGACATCCTCGGCAAAGGCCAGATGCGCTTCACTTTCCCAGGGAATACCCGCCTTGGCGAGCATATGATGATAGCCGCTGATCCCCAGCCCCACGGGACGGTAATTTTCGTTATTGATCTTGGCATAGGAAACAGGGAAAAAGTTCAGGTCGATTACATTGTCGAGTGCACGCATCGCGCTGCGGGTGATTTCGGCGATCTCCTCGGGATCTTTCACGTCGATCCTGCCAAGGGACAAGCTGGCCAGATTGCAGACCACAAATTCGCCGGGTTTGGTCACAGTGACGACGACCTCGTCCCCATCCTTGGTCTTGATCTGCTCCTCGACAAATTCAATCTCGGCCATATTCTGCGCGATCTCCGTGCACAGGTTGCTGCAATAGATCATACCCTTATGCCCGTTCGGGTTGGCGCGATTGACGTGATCGCGGTTGAAGGTAAACGGCGTACCGGTCTCCACCATGCTCTTGATGATAAGGCGAACCAGCGACTTGAGCGGGATAACACGCTTGGATATGCGGGAATCACGCACGCAGTCCAGATATTTTCTCTCCCATTCCTCGCCGTAGCAGTCCTCCAGATGGTAACCCTTGATCGTGCTGATCTCATGCGGGCACATCAAATACCAATCGCCTTCCAGATTGTCCCGCACCTGCTTCCAGAAATAGTCCGGATAGCAAAGCGCGGGGAATACATCATGCGCCTTCATGCGGTCGTCGCCGTTATTGGTGCGCAGGTTCAAAAACTCCGGCACATCCCGGTGCCATATATCCAGATAAACGGCCACCGAGCCTTGGCGCATGCCCAATTGATCGACCGCGATCGCAGTATCGTTGGCAAGACGGATCCAACGGATGACGCCGCCGGCGACGCCCTCAAACCCGCGTATGCTGCTGCCGCTGGCACGCACCTTGCCAAAGTACATACCCATGCCGCCACCGAACTTGCTGACCTTAGCGAAATTGTCCAGCGAGCGGTAGATACCGTCCAAGCTGTCCGGGACTGTATCAATAAAACAAGAGGACAGCTGATGATAGGGCTTTCTCGCGTTGGACAGGGTCGGTGTGGCTACGGTCACCTGCAGCTTACTGAGCATATCATAGAACCGCTTGACCCACTGGGCGCGCTCCTTTTTCTCCTCCTTCATAGCCAGATGCATCGCCACACCCATGAACATCTCCTGTGGTGTTTCCAGCGGAATGTTTCTCCGCGTGCGGATGACATAGCGGCTCAGCAGCAGCTCAAGCCCGGAATAGTTCATCAGATTGCTGCGCTCCTCGCAGATCCAGCCGGCAAACTCGTCGATCTCCTCCCGGCTGTAATTTTCCAGAATATAGCTGCCATACAGCTTTTCTTGCGTAAAATACACCAGCTTGCTGTAAAAATCCTTGATGCCAAGCTCGTCCAAATGCTTTGCCAGCTTGTGCTGAAAATCAAGATAGAGCAGGCGGGAGGCGATCATCTCCCAACCCGGCGCTTCCCGTGTGGTCAATTCCACTGCGGATTTGATGAGCAGCGCCATTCTCTCGCTTTGGGAGCTTCCCTCCTTGCTCATGCCAAGGAATTTGTGGGTCAGATGCTCGATGGAGTATTCCATCTCGGCATATTCCTTTTGCGTCTGCCACAGCACCTGCTCCAGCGCGGGAAAATCCGGGAAATAATGCAGCAGAGCCTGCCGGGCATGACGCATCTGGGAGCGCTGCTGACGATACAGGATATAGCTTTTGAGCACCTTGTAGCGGTTTTCCTCCATCAGCGTCAGCTCAACCATATCTTGGATTTCCTCCACGGAGAGCGATAATTCGCCGCCTCGGCTGACAGGGAACTTTGCCTCTACATCCCGCAGGATCTGCTCCAAGGTATCCTGATCGGCTTCCTCGCCTACGCTGGAAAAGGCCAAGGCCACCGCCTGCTTGATTTTATCGCCGCAATATGTCTGGAACAAGCCGTTTCTCTTGATAATCCTCATATGTATGCATAACTCCTTCAAGTACAAATTATAGCATAAGCGTTAGTATTATAGCACAATATATATGTGGATTCAAGAGAGAAACCGCGCGGTTTACTTTTTCATCGCTTCCTGCTCCCCAGCTTGCAGCCCATCGGCGCGCCGCTGGGTCGACCTATTCTCTCCTGTGCTGCTTTGTTCCGATATTGCTTGACGCCTTCAGGCCGCTCGGCAAAGCAAGCTGCGAGGCCGGAAAATCTCTTTTCCGACCTCGCAGCTTTTCAGTTATGAAATTTGCGGCGCACCCCTACGCGGTTTTCAGGCGTAGGTGTCGATCTGACCGCCCAGTCCAGGTTCGCTCGGCAGCATTTTCAGCAGCTCCTGCGCCGCCAACTCAACCGAGTCCATCGACTTTTTGGTGACTGAAAGCGAGACATTCTGCTGTAGCTGCGCAGCCTGCATCCCCATCGCCATACCGGCAATGCTCGACATCATATCCATTCTGTAAACCTCCTTCTGTCATCCTCTTTACCGCGCAGATACACGGCATATAACGCACTCCGAATCTCCTTGCTTTGGCGTATACTCAGTATATCGGCTATCTGCTGCCTTATGTAAGGATAAACCGGAAATTTTCTCCTGTTCTCCTCGCGTGGGCGTGGTCAATCCTCCAAAATATACACCTTTGCCGCACGTACACCAAAATCCTCCGCCTCTTCTCCGGTCATGAAGAACAGGTCGACCCGGCTGCCTTTTATCAGGCCGCCGGTGTCCTCGGCCAGCCCCGGCCCATAGGACCATGATCTGTCCCCACCCTCAGAAACAACATAGACCCGACTGCCCAGCGGGATAACACGCGGGTCGACCGCAACTGTGCCATAACGCGTGGTCGTGCCGGTCGCGGTGGTCAGCCCGCCTTCCTCCACCCGGTGGTAGGCGGTCGCCTTGACGTTGATGACCGAGGAATAAGAAAAGGATGAACCGTCTCCCGCGGTGATGACCTTGTTTACGGTATCGTCCCGGATACCCGCAGGCACCGACCAGACCTGCGAACGTCCCGCGGTTGACAGCGCTGTGGTGTCCCCCGCCTGCCCGGCAGCATACGCGGAGGCCGAGGTGGCATTTACCGGCTGCTGCACATCGTCCGGCGTAGCAATCTCCCTGACCTCCGGCTCGGCCGTACCCTGCTGGATGCGGCAGCTGCGCGGCACAGTACGCACACGCTCGCGCATGACCTCGCGCGAGGCCTCCACGCCATCGTGCAGGGTAACGTTAAATACCGTTTCCTTTTCACCGCTTGCGCCGTACTGCACGATGCGCTGCTCCCCTTTGGGCAGCGTGTCCGTCTCTATTGTCTCAATCTCAAACGGGATGGCTTCCACCACGCTGTCAGTCTCATAGGTCACCCGAACGACCTTCACCTCGGTATCCTCGGTCAGCCATTCATCCAAGTCCGGCGTAATGATGTCATCCGCGCCATAGTCCACGCCGTTCTTCTCCAGCAGCTCACCCACCGTGCAGGCGGTGAACCAAACCAGAAAGGACTGGTCGGCGGTGACGATTTGCGCACTCATCTGGTGATCGAGCGTGATATACGTCGTTCGGCTTTCCTCGCGCAGACCGGCAATGGTCAGCCCTTGAAAGCCCGCCTTTTCACACGCCTCGCTCACCGAACCGGGATGCATCCGCACGACCTCGTAACGGCTGCCATCCGTGATGACATAGTCATGCGCGGTCAGCCACACCAGCGCGACCGGCACGATCACCACCAGCAGCAGCATGATGCCCGCAATCGCCGAAATCAGCCCCGAATACACACTCTCCCGCCGCTGCTCCCGCAGCCAAATATGCTCCCAGCCGCCCTGCCGTTTTTCCTTCACGGCGTACCGGGGCGGTCTTTCGTCTCGGTCAGCAGCTCATGCGCGGTCTTCGGCTGTACGGTCTCGGGCGTATACTCGTGCTGGCCGGCTTGCGGAGCGGCATGGCTCCACAGCAGCTCAAGCAGCTCCAGCGGCGCGTCCTGTCCGGCTGCCGCAGCGACATTCTCCTGCCGCGCCTCGATCAGCTCGGTACGCAGGATGGGGATATCACGCGGCGCGTCCACCGACAGCCGCACGCGCCCCATGCCGATCTCCCGCACCGTTATGACAATATTCTCACCAATCGTAAAGGATTGCCCTTGCTTGCGTTGCAAAATCAGCATACTTCATCCGCCTTCTTTCCCAAGGACGAAAGCGGGCAGCGCATCTCGTACTCATCCAGAATGACCTGCCGCGCCTTGCGGGTCTGATCGTTGAGCACGATTGGGCAGCGCAGGTTGACCGTGCTCTCTGACACCGGCTTACCCACGCGGCACAATACATAAAAGCACAGATCCTCGCTGCACGACACCTCCAGCCGCGCCAGCTCTTCCGGCGGAACCTGCGGCCGGTAGTCCGGCATCACCATGAACGGATTGAGCAGCGTAAACGCCAGATACGGCGTTGCCACGCTTTGCAGGCATAACAGGAAATCCTCCTCTTTCGCAAAAGAGAGGAGGACGAATTCTTTTTCCTGTTCAAAGCCAAATATTCCGTCCGGGAAATGCAGTGTGGTACGCTCATCAATGTTGAGCTCGCCAAAATATTTGGTTTGTATTTTCATATTCTGCTCCTATCAGGCTTTGACATCGACCGGCTCATACTCCGGATCGGCCGAGGGCGGCACATACATCGGCCCGCCGATATACTTAATCACCACATCCGGCTGCTGCGCCACGGTAAACTCTATGTTACCCGGCACAAATTCCACATTTGCATTTTGCATACGCCAGTCGAAGTTGAGCTTATCCATCTCATAACGAATATTGATCTCTCCGCCGTCCCATGAGATCTCCGGCCCGGTAGACGGCAGAAACTCCATCGCAAAATCCGTGTTTACCTGCTGCGATTCCATTGCAAATTGTGTAATCATCTGCTGTCCAATCTTGGCCTCCAGTAACAGTTTTCCATGCCTTGCGTAGGTAGCGGTCGCATTGTACACCTGCTGCCGCCCTTTCTGCGCCGCCTGCTCGACGCTGCGCATAGCTGTCGGCGTGATCGAATTACGTGCCTCAAAAGTATCCAGCTGTACCCTGATCGGACTGCTCTTGATACGCAGTCCCCCGTCGCTGCGCGAAATTTCCAGATCCACATTGGCGCGGGAGTATTCGAGCCGCGCATGATTCACCTTCATTTCCAGTTCGATTGGTACGCTTTTGATCTCAATCAATGGCTTCACGTTGATTCAACTCCTTTACTATATTTTATTTCATATAATCAAGGAAAGACTGGGACAAAATGCTGTTGCCAACACGCAGCGCCGCATTATAGCTATACTGCGCATATGCAAAGGTTGTCAGCGCATCGGCCA
>NZ_JALFLA010000075.1 GCF_022775115.1 Agathobaculum sp. | reverse complement strand
GACGGCAGCGTCACCAGCGATATCGACCTTGCGCCGCTGGCGCTCGGCGGCCTGACCAACGGCGCTACTGTGCGCGAAATGGCGGGCGGCTTCTCGGCCTTCATCAATGAGGGCGTGTTCGCCGGTACGCGCACTTACACCAAGGTGCTCGACTCCGAGGGTAATGTGCTGCTGGAGAACAAGCCGGGCACGGAATTGGGCTTCAAAAACGTGCGCACGGCCTATTATATGCTTGAGTGTATGCAGGCGGTCACCTCCTACGGCACGGCCACCAACGCGACCATCCCCGGGGTGCAGACCGCGGGCAAAACCGGCACGACCACCGCGAACAAGGATATCTGGTTCTGCGGCGTAACGCCCGAATATTCGGCCGCCGTGTGGGTCGGCTTTGACCGGGAGTACGCGGTCAGCGGCCTGTACGGACGCAACGCCGCCGCCATCTGGACGACCGTCATGCGTAAGGTGCATGAGGGCGACAGCGGCCTGAAGTTCGACTCTCATCCGGAGGACTTCCAGACGATCTCGTACTGCATGGACAGCGGCCTGCTGCCCTCGGGCGCGTGCCGCGCCGCCGGGCGTGTAGCCACCGGCCGCTTCTGGAAGGATAAGGTGCCGACCGAGATGTGCGTCCACAAGGACTTCAAGACCTACGACTACGGCAAAAAGACCGGCGTTGAGGTAAAGCAGGAGGAAGAGGAGCAGAAGCCGGAGGAGCAGCCGGGCAATGTCCAGCTGCCGGATAACCCCTCGGTCGATCCTGAGATTGGCCAGCCGGTGACCCCGCCCGCGCCGAGCGGCGGCACGACTGACCCGGGCGTGACCGAGCCGGCTCCGACCGACCCTGGCGGTGCGGCGGGCCCCGGTGGTACGCCCGATCCGGGCGGTGCAGCCGAACCTGCGCCGCCGCCGGATGACCCGGAGGCATAAAACGGCACAAGCCGGATACAATGAGAAAAAACGAATAAACCCTTGTTCAGCGCCGCATAAGGCCGCACACATCGGGGCGTTAGCGGTGCCTTGCACCCGCAATCCGCTGTAGCGGGGATGTTGCGGGCAGGGAGGGACGTTCTCTCGGCAGAGCGGCCGCCCACAGAGCGATGAGAGACCGGTACTGCGCAACGGAGGACTGTGAACCATGTCAGGCGGGGAACCGAGCAGCATTAAGCAGAAACCATCGTGTGCCGCAGAGCTGCCGATTTTGAGCTCAAAGTGCGGATAAGCAGCCGGGCGTGCGCTTTCGAACTGCCCGCGTGCGGTCTTGTGGGGCGCTGAACAGGGATTGCTCGGAATTGCGGTTTCGAGCGAATGGGAGACGTGCCGCGCCTGCGGCTCGAGCACGTCCAGACGGGGTAAGAGCTTCAACAGGTGAAACGTTTGCTCCGGCTTGTATGAAAATCACAGGCTAATGTGATTTGGTATGGAATACCGTGCAGAGCGCGGGAAATAGGACGCTTGGAGGCGGGCTTGCGCCCGCCTCTTTTGTGGTATCTATTTGGAAGGGAGGGAGCGAAGCTGTATCAGGCGCTGTATCGCAAATGGCGGCCGCTGACGTTTGCCGATGTGATCGGCCAGCAGCACATCACGGACACGCTGCGCGCGCAGCTGCAAAGCGGGCGGCTGAGCCACGCCTACCTGTTTACCGGCACGCGCGGCACAGGTAAGACGACCTGCGCGAAGATACTTGCGCGCGCGGTCAACTGCGAAAATCCGCAGAACGGCGACCCATGCGGCGTTTGTCCGGCCTGTAAGGGCATTCTGGACGGCTCGGTGCTCGACGTGACCGAGATTGACGCGGCCTCCAACAACGGCGTGGACAATATCCGCGAGCTGCGCGACGAGACGCGCTACACGCCCGCGCAGGTCAAAAAGCGTGTGTTCATCATCGACGAGGTGCATATGCTGTCGCTCGGCGCGTTCAACGCGCTGCTCAAAACGCTGGAGGAGCCGCCCGCGCATGTGCTGTTCATTTTGGCAACAACCGAGCTGCACAAGGTGCCCGCGACCATCCTGTCGCGCTGCCAGCGGTTTGATTTTCGCCGCATCGGCGCGGAGGATATCGCGCGCCGCCTGTTGGATATTGCGGGCAAGGAGGGCATCGCGTTGAGCGAGGGCGCTGCGCGGCTGATCGCCCGGCTGGCCGACGGCGCGATGCGTGACGCGCTCTCCATGCTCGACCGAGCGGCGGCGGCGGGCGCGGTCGATGAGGACGCGGTGACTGCCGCGCTCGGCGTGCTGGGGCAGGATGACGGCATACAGCTTGCCGGACATCTGAAAAACTGCGATCTCGCCGCGGCGATTACGCTGCTCGACGAATATTATAACGCGGGACGCGATCTGGGCGCGGTGTTCGACCAGATGCTCGGCCTGATACGGGACGCGCTGCTGGTCAAAACGGCCAAAGGCGATGTTTCCGCGCTGATATCGCCGGCGTACAGCGTCAAAACGCTGCAAAAGCTGTGCGATGGGCTGGCCGCATCCACGCTGCTCGCGTGGAGCCGGGTGATCGGGCAGTCGCTTGACCGGATGCGCAGCGCGGCCAGCCGCCGCGTCGAGGCCGAGCTTTGCGCGGTGCGGCTGTGTTCGCTCGGGGCGGACAGCTACGATACGCTGTCCGGGCGCGTGGAAGCCATTGAGGAAAAGCTGGCGCACGGAATACCGGTCGCCGCCGGGCGCGCATCCGCTGCGCCGCAGCAAGCGGACGATACGCCGCCGCCCCCGGGCGACGAGGATGGGCCACCCCCACCATCGGACGAGGATGCGCCGGTATGGCTGGACGAGGAACGGGGCGCGCCCGCAGCTCCTGCCGCGCCGGCTCGCAAAGCCGCCCAGCCAAAGGCATCCGCGCCGCAGGACTGGCCGCACTGGCCGGCGCTGCTGCAAGCCTTGGCGGGCAAGATCAACACCGGCGCGCACACCAATCTCGGCTTGTCGGCAAAGGGCGTGCTGGAGGATGGTGCGCTCATCATCCTGTGCGAAGACAGCATCACAGCCATGCTGGCGGGTGCGGAGCCGACCATTAAGGCCATCCGCGAACAGGCGGCGGTGCTGAACGGCGCGCCGATCAAGGTCAAGGTGCGCGAGGCGGATGACACCCCGGTTAAGAAAGACAACAAGGCGGTCGATGAATTGCTCGGCCGCGCAAAAGCATTTGATATACAAGTCAAAGAACTGTAAGGAGGACATAGCAAGATGGCAAAGGGCAAGGGCTTTGGCGGCGGCTTCGGCGGCATGAACATGCAGGCGATGATGAAGCAAGCGCAGAAAATGCAGGAGGATATGCGCAAGGCGCAGGAGGAGATCGCCCAGATGGAGACGACCGGCACGGCGGGCGGCGGCATGGTGACTGTTACCGTCACCGGTACGTCGACGGTCAAAAGCGTGGCGATCAAGCCCGAGGTGGTCGACCCGGACGATATCGAAATGCTGCAGGACTTGGTCGCCGCGGCGGTCAATGAGGCGCTTGCGGCTGCGCAGCAGAAGTCGCAGAGCCAGATGTCGGCCATTACAGGCGGCGTGGGCGGACTGGGCGGCCTGTTCTGATGGATTATTTCGCGCCGCCTGTCGAGCGGTTGATCGAGGCGTTCGCGCGCCTGCCCGGCATCGGCCAAAAAACCGCGCAGCGGCTGGCCTTTTATGTGCTCGACCTGCCGCGGGAGGAGGCCGAGCGCTTTGCCGACGCGATCCGCGACGCCAAGGCCAAGACCTTCACCTGCAAGTGCTGCCAGAACCTGACCGACAGCGAGCTTTGCCCCATTTGCGCCGACCCGCTGCGCGACCGGCAGACTGTCTGCGTGGTGGCCGACCCGCGTGACGTGCTTGCGTTTGAGCGCACCAAGGAGTACAAGGGGCTGTACCATGTGCTGCACGGCACGCTCTCACCGATGAACCATGTCGGGCCGGATGATATCCGTATCCGCGAATTGGTGCAGCGCGTGGCGGACGAGGATGTTCAGGAGGTCATTCTTGCCACCAACCCGGACACCGAGGGCGAGGCGACCGCGATGTATCTTTCGCGTCTCTTGCAGCCGTTCGGCATCCGCATCACTCGGCTGGCCTATGGCATCCCGGTTGGCGGGCATCTGGAATTTGTTGACGAGATCACGCTCACGCGCGCACTGGAGGGACGGCTGGAGCTGTAATACCGGCGGTTTCGGCGGGCGCGCCGTGCTTATATCCTGCCGCGCGGGGGTAAAATATACAGAAACGGCCGGACTTCCGTCCGGCCGCTCCCGCAATAAAAGGTAGGATAGAGCGTAGACGGCGGGAGCGTGTGGGGCACCCCCATCCGTGCTACGTCTATTATGATACGACAAAATAGTGAAGATTTTGTGAACAAATTACATTTTCTTGAAAATAATTTTCCGAATTCGGAGGGAAGCGGTTCTGTGTCAGATTTGAAAAGAGAGATTGAAAATCGGCGTACCTTTGCCATTATTTCGCATCCGGACGCCGGTAAAACGACGATTACTGAGAAGTTTTTGCTCTACGGCGGCGCGATTCAGGAGGCCGGCATGGTAAAGGGCAAGAAGAACAGCCGCCACGCGGTGTCCGACTGGATGGAGATCGAAAAGCAGCGCGGCATCTCGGTCACCTCGTCGGTGCTGCAATTCCGCTACGCGGGCAAGTGCATCAACATTTTGGACACGCCGGGGCATCAGGACTTTTCCGAGGACACCTACCGCACGCTGATGGCGGCGGATTCGGCCGTCATGGTCATCGACGCCTCCAAGGGCGTCGAGGCGCAGACGCGCAAGCTGTTCAAGGTGTGCGCTATGCGCGGCGTGCCGATCTTCACCTTCATCAACAAGATGGACCGAGAGGCACGCGACCCCTATGAGCTGCTCGAGGAGATTGAAAACGAGCTGGGCATTGGCGTGTACGCGGTCAACTGGCCGATCGGCTCGGGGCCGCGTTTTCGCGGGGTGTATGACCGCATGGACGATCAGGTCATCCAGTTTGAGGGTGCGGATTCGCGGCACGAGGTGCGGGCGACGCGCTTGTCGATCGACGACCCCATCCTTGAGGGCACGATGCCCAAGGAGCAATACGACACGCTGTGTGACGATATCGAGCTGCTCTCGGGCGCGGGCGACGCGTTTGATCTGGCCGCTGTGCATGCGGGCAAGCTGTCGCCGGTGTTCTTTGGCTCGGCGCTGACCAACTTTGGCGTAGAGCCGTTTTTGCAGAAGTTTTTGCAGATGACACCGCCGCCTGCGCCGCGCACGGCCGATATCGGCGTGGTAGACCCGTTCGATACGCATTTTTCGGCCTTTGTGTTCAAAATACAGGCCAATATGAACAAGGCGCACCGCGACCGCGTGGCCTTTATGCGCATCTGCTCGGGCAAGTTCGTGCGCGGGCAGGATGTGCTGCATGTGCAGAGCGGCAAAAAAATGGCGCTCGCCGCGCCGCAGCAGCTGATGGCGCAGGATCGCTCGATTGTCGATGAGGCCTACGCGGGCGATATCATCGGTATCTTTGACCCGGGCGTGTTCTCGATCGGCGACACGGTGTGCGACCCCAAGCGCAAGTGCGTCTATTCGGGCATCCCGACCTTTGCGCCCGAGCTGTTTGCCCGCGTGCGCCAGAAGGACACGCTCAAGCGTAAGCAGTTTGTCAAGGGCGTGGAGCAGATCGCGCAGGAGGGCGCCATCCAAATCTTCCGCGAGCCGGGCACCGGCATGGAGGAGGTCATCGTCGGCGTAGTCGGCGTGTTGCAGTTTGAGGTGCTCGAATACCGCCTGAAGAACGAGTATAACGTCGAGATCATCCGCGAAAACCTGCCCTATGAGCATGTCCGCTGGGTGGAAAACGACGAGGAGGGCTTCGATATCAAGTCGCTCCAGCTGACGAGCGACACCAAGATCGTCGAGGATCTGAAGGGCGGCAGCCTGTTGCTGTTTACCTCGCCGTGGAACATCACCTATGCGACCGATCACAACCCGAGCCTGCGTCTGGCCGAGTTTTCGGAGAATGCGTGACGGAAAAGATAGAAAAGCGTGTGAAAAACGTTGTTTTTTGCACGCTTTTTCTCGTCTGCGGCGCGCCGTAAAAATTTTCTGCGGCGGGGTATTGACAAGGATGCATTATTGTATTATGATAATAGTACAATAAGACAAGGGAGGAGTGGGCCTATGCAATGGCAACTGCGGGGCGACCGGCCGATCTACCAGCAGCTGGTCGAGCAGCTGACCGAACGGATCGTCAGCGGCGGGCTGCGGGCAGGGGATAAGGTACCGCCCGTGCGCGAGCTGGCGGCCGAGGCGGGCGTCAACCCCAACACGATGCAGCGCGCGCTGGCTGATATGGAGCGCGAGGGGCTGCTGTACACCAACCGCACCAGCGGACGATATGTGACGGAGGATAGTATGCTGATCGAAAAAGTGAGGGAGCAGATCGCAGATGAGCGCATCGCGGCGTTTCTGGCGGGTATGCGCCAGCTCGGCTTTTCCGCGCAGGAGGTAGCAGCGCTGCTGGTAAAGCACAAGGGGGAGGAAGAGGAGAATGGAACAGAACAATGAACTGATCGTATGTCAGGGTCTGACCAAAAGGTATGGCGGCAAAACCGCGCTGGACGATCTCGATCTGACACTTGGCCGTGGACGTTTTATCGGCCTGCTCGGGCCCAACGGCTCGGGTAAGACGACCGTCATCAAGCTGATAAACGGTCTGCTGCAGCCGACAAGCGGCAGCATCACCGTCGATGGAGAAAAGCCCGGCGTGCATACGCACAGCATCGTCAGCTACCTGCCCGACCGGCCGTATCTGAACGACTGGATGCGGGTGTGCGACCTGTTGGACTTCTTTGCAGACTTTTATGCCGATTTTGACCGTGTCAAGGCCAACGATATGCTGGAGTCGCTGTCGATCAGCCCGCTGGCGCGTCTCAAAACGCTGTCCAAGGGCACCAAGGAAAAGGTGCAGCTCATTTTAGTGATGAGCCGCCGGGCGCAGCTCTATGTGCTCGATGAGCCGATCGCGGGCGTTGACCCGGCCGCGCGGGACTACATCCTGAGCACCATCCTGTCCAATTACAGCGAGCAAGCGTCTGTTGTCATGTCCACCCACCTGATCGCGGATATCGAGCGGGTGCTCGACGAGGTGATCTTCCTCAAGGAGGGGCGGCTGATGCTGCATGAGAGCGTTGATACCATCCGCGAGGAGCACGGGAAATCGGTCGATATGCTGTTCCGGGAGGTGTTCGTATGCTGAAGCTGTTGAAATATGAGTGGAAGGCCTGTGCGCGTACCTGTCTGCCGCTGTACGGCGCGGTGCTGGTCATATCGATCATCAACCGGCTGTTCGGCCTGTTCCGCAAAAGCCCCATGCCCGATAACCGCTGGATTGAGCTGATCGGCATGCTGATGGGCTTTGTGTATTTCGGCATTATGGTGGCGGTGGCGGTGGTCACGACCGTGCTGCTCATCCAGCGCTTTTACAAAAGCCTGCTGGGCGACGAGGGCTACCTGATGTTCACCCTGCCGGTTACGCCCGCGCAGCATATTTGGGCGAAAACGATCATTGCGGTGGTCATGTGCGCGCTGGCCTGCGTGGTCTCGGTGTGCAGCATACTCATCCTTGCGGACGGCATGAATGGGCTGGTCGGTCTGGGCGGATTGTTCCAAGAGATCGCACGGATGGTGTCGGCAAAGCCGATTGCACTGGTGTATGGCTTGGAGGCCATGCTGTGGATGACGATTTCAGCTGTGTGCGGCATTCTGTTCATCTATCTGTGCATCGCGCTCGGCCATCTGGCCAAAAAGCACCGCGTGGCGATGGCGGTGGTGTGGTACTTCGTGCTGAGCAGTGTGCTGCAATTTGCGGCAGTGGGGCTGGTCTACCTGCTGGACGAATCGCCGCTGTACTACCTGCTGCTGGGCTGGAGCGAGGGCATGCCGCAGGCGGCGACGTTCCATGTAAGTATGCTGACGGTGTGTCTGCTCGAGCTGATCCCGACTGCGGTATTCTTCTTCGGCACGCAGTATATCCTGAAAAACCGGCTGAATCTGGAGTGACTGACCCACAGACAAAGGGGAACGCGCATCGAGCGCGTTCCCCTTTTTGTTGCCGCGGCGAAATGGACTTGCGCCTGACCGGGTTTTCTGGTATGCTGATAGCAGAAAAGGGGGGCGTTGGCATGAAATGTCAGCACTGCGGCGTCAATTTTGACGATGAGGAGCGGGCGTGTCCGATTTGCGGCGCAAGGGCGGGCAGCCGGGGGCGCATGAGCGCATCGCGCGGCACGGGCAGCACGCAAAGGAGATATACTAAGACGAGCGGTACACAAAGGAGCTGCACCACGGCTGCGTCCGGCAAGACCGGCAGCGGCAAACCCAAAACCACCGTGGCGGGCAAGAGAGGGAGCAAGATGCGTGCCGGTATTGTGGTGGCGCTGCTTGTCGTGCTGGTCGAATTCCTGCCAGCCGGTATGCGCGCAGTCAGCAGGGTGTGGGAGGATATCACAGACAGGGCCGGCCACGCCGTCAGAGAGCCTGCCGTCCCCGCGCAGGAGGAGACGCCAAGCCAGTCCTCGCGCAGCCTGTATGACCTGTTGGGTCCGGAGACGGCCATCGACCTGCCGGACGGAGGCATGATCGCGCTTTCGCTCGGTGAGGGCGAGGGCGGCGCATACCGGCTGGTGCTGAACAGCGCAGCCGGGCAGTATATCGAAAACGGCGAGACATGGTGCAGCTATGATGGCGTGTCCACCATCGACGAGGCGTTTTCTGAAGAGGAGTATGACTGGTACGCGGTCGCGCTGACCTGTCTGGAGGTCGAAAGCGGCCTGCCGGGTGGCGAGCCGCTCTGGGCGGCCGTGCGCGAGCCGGGAGAGGATATCTGGCTGATGGTCTATGTGAGCCGGGTGTCGGGCGGCGTGATTTTGGAGGATTTGGACGAGATCGGCCTGTTTGACGGCGAGCGCTTCGCGGTCGTCTACCGCACGGAAAACGCATAGAGCAAAACCGGACAAAAGCGCAAAGCGGATGTCCTGCAAACAGAAGATAAAAAGGCACGGCGGAACGAAATGTTCCGCCGTGCCTTTTTTGCGGTTATTCGGTGCGCTTTTGCGGCAATCTAAGGCTAATGTGCAGGACGCGCACTACCGGTGCTCCAGAAATTCCCGCGGGTTTTTACCAAATTCCCGCTTAAATGCCTTGAGGAAGTTGGAATAATCATTAAAGCCGCATTTCATGCACGCCTCCATTACGGGCGCGCCCTCGCGCAGCATACTCCGCGCCGCGACCAGCCGCTTTTTGATGATGTACTGGTACAGGGTCAGGCCGGTGTACTCCTTGAAGCTGCGGTTGAGGTGCGATTTGCTGACGTACAACGCGCGCGACAGGCGGTCGAGTGATAGGTCTTCGGCCAGATGCGCGTTGATGTAGGCGACTGCCTCGTTGACCTTGCTGTTTTCGGTCACGTCCCGGCGGATCGCTTCGGGTGTGGCAAAGTAGGCGCGGTTTAGGTGGATGAGAAACTCGATCAAATAGATTAGTGACAACGCGCCGCTGCCAAAGCCCGTCTCGCGTTGCGCGCTGATCGTCCTGTCGCACATGGTTTTGAGCTGGGTGAGCGCTGCGCTGTCCGGCCGGACGAGCTTGTACGCGCGCGCATCCGCGTCCGCAAAGCAGGCAGCGAGGTCATCGCCTGTGCGGCGCAGCCGGTCGATCAGCGACGGGTGTATCCAGATCACATAGCGCTCATAAGCCTTGCCGGGGCGCACGTCCGGCCGGTGGATGTCCCGGCTGCCGGTCAGCAGGATATCGCCGGGACGAAGCTGGTAGGTACGCCCCTCGATGGTGTAGCGCACATCGCCCGACAGAAAGAAAAAGACCTCATAAAACGGGTGCTCGTGGAAGTCCACCACCGGCGGAACCGTATCCAGATAGTGGTAGCATTCAAAATCCGGCTGCCGCATGGTTTGGCGGGGAGTAAAAACATGATTGTGCATATTTGCCAAAAAATGCCCTCCTGAACGTTTATATTTCAATTATACAGCAATTTTCACCTGTTTTCAAGCGGGATGTGCTGGGAAATGGGACGAAAAGCTTGCTATACTAAACGCGAGAAAAGCGCCCGGCGGCGCAGTTTGCAAGAAAGGGGCTTTTGCATGTCCAGCTTTATCACAGAGGATTTTCTGCTCTCGACCGAGCCGGCCAGACGGCTGTATCACGAGCACGCCGAGCGGATGCCGATTTTCGATTACCACTGCCATCTCTCCCCGCGCGAGATCTACGAGGACAAGCGTTTTGCCGACCTTGGCGAGGCTTGGCTGGCGGGTGACCACTATAAGTGGCGCCTGATGCGCGCGGGCGGCATACCCGAGCACTTTGTGACGGGCGAAGCCTCCTACCGGGAGAAGTTCGACCGCTTTGCCGCGCTCATGCCGCGTCTGATCGGCAACCCGATCTACCACTGGTCGCATCTGGAGCTGAAGCGCTTTTTCGGCATGGACGAAGCGCTGAGCGAAAAGAACGCGGACGAGGCTTGGGCGCGCGCAAACGCGGTCTTGCAGGGAGAAAACGGCACGGCACGCGCGCTGATCGGCGCGAGCAACGTGCGCGCGCTGTGCACGACCGACGACCCGGCGGACGACCTGTGCTACCACCGTCTGCTGGCGCAGGATGCGTCGTTTGACGTGCGCGTGCTGCCCACCTTCCGCCCGGAAAGGGCGCTGGACATCGCTGCGCCGGGCTTTGCGGCCTATCTGCAAAAGCTGGGCGCGGCAGCCGATGTGCTGATCCGCACGGTGGATGATGTGAAGGACGCGCTCGCGCGCCGCGCGGATTACTTTGCCGCAGCAGACTGCCGCCTGTCCGACCATTCGTTCGGCGCGCCCGACTTCACAGTCTGGGACGAGGGCGCAGCCGAGGAGGCCGTGCGCAAGGCGCTGGCGGGCGAAGTGCTGCTGGATTATGAGGTGAGCGCCTATCAGTCGCTGCTGATGGACTTTCTCGGCGCGCTCTACTGCGAGAAGGGCTGGGCGATGCAGCTCCATCTGGGCGCGCAGCGCAACCTGTCAAGCGCGCTGTACCGTACCTGCGGTGCGGACGCGGGTGGAGACGCGATCGGTGACACCATCCCGGCGGCCTCGCTCGCCGCGTTACTCGACCGGCTGGCCGCGCGCGATAAGCTGCCGCGCACCATCCTGTACACGCTCAACGCGGCGGACAACGATAAGCTGGTCGCGGCGGCGGGGTGCTTTCAGGATGCGAGCGTGCCCGGCAAGGTGCAGTTCGGCTCGGCGTGGTGGTTCAACGACCACTTTGACGGCATGACCGCCCAGCTGAAGTCGCTCGCCAGCATCGGTGTGCTCAGCCGCTTTATCGGTATGCTGACCGACTCCCGCTCGTTTTTGTCCTATCCGCGGCATGAGTATTTCCGCCGCGTGCTGTGTGAGCTGGTCGGCGGCTGGATCGACCGGGGGCTTGCGCCCGCCGATTATGACGGCATCGGCGGCATGATCGAGGACATCTGCTTTGGCAACGCATGGGCTTATATGGGTATGGAATAAGGAGGAATCCCGATGAAAAAGAATGTATTGAACACCGATCTGACCGGCAAGGTCTGCGTTGTGACCGGCGCGGGCGGCGCGATCTGCGGCATGTTTGCTGAGGCGCTGGCCGCCGCGGGCGGTAAGGTCGCCGTACTCGATCTCAACGAGGACGCCGCGCAGGCGGTCGCGGACAGAATCACCGCCGCGGGCGGTACGGCCAAGGCGTACAAGACGAACGTGCTCGAGCGGGACAGCCTGGACGCGGTACACGCGCAGGTGCTGGCTGAGCTTGGCCCGTGCGACGTGCTCATCAACGGCGCGGGCGGCAACAACCCGCGCGCGACGACCGATAACGAGTTCCACTTTGAGGCCAAGGACATCGAGGGCTGCAAGACCTTCTTCGATTTGGACAAGGCGGGCGTGGAGTTTGTGTTCGCGCTCAACTGGCTGGGCACGCTGCTGCCCACGCAGGTGTTCGCGGCCGATATGATTGACCGCGCGGGCAATATCCTCAACATTGCTTCGATGAACGCCTATACGCCGCTGACCAAGATACCGGCCTACTCGGGCGCCAAGGCCGCGATCGTCAACTTTACCGCGTGGCTGGCGACCTACTTTGCAAAGTCGGGCATCCGCGTCAACGCGATCGCGCCGGGCTTCTTCGTCGGCAGCCAGAACCGCAGCCTGCTGTTCCGCGAGGACGGCACGCCCACTCCGCGCACAGCCAAGATTCTTGCCGGCACGCCGATGGGGCGCTTTGGCGAGCCGGAGGAGCTGGTCGGCGCGGTGCTGTTCCTGCTCAACAACGAGGCCGCGGGCTTTATCACCGGCGTATGTCTGCCGATCGACGGCGGCTACGCGGCCTATTCGGGCGTTTGACCGGCAAAGAAAAAGGAGGAATACCCATGAAACGAGCGCTGCGCGCGCTGTCGCTGACCTTGCTCGGCGCGGTGCTGCTGGGCGTGCTGCCGGGCTGCGGCGCGGCGGCGGACGAGCGCCAAATCGTCCGCATCGGGCATAACCAGTCGACCGGCCACCCGACACATATCGCGCTGACCGCCTTTGAAGCCTTTATCGAGGAGCGGCTGGGCGATAAGTACAACGTCGAGGTCTACCCGAGCGAGCTGCTCGGCTCGCAAAACGAGATGGTGCAGCTCACCCAGACGGGCGCGATCAACTTTTGCGTCGCGTCCAACTCGCTGCTTGAGACCTTCAGCGAGAACTACTCGATTTTCAACCTGCCCTATCTGTTCGCATCAAGCGAGGCGTACCACGCCGCAATGGACGATGAAAACGTGACCGGCCCCATTTTCTCCTCGACCAAGCAGGCGGGGTTTGAAGCTGTGACTTGGCTGGACGCGGGCACGCGCAATTTCTACACCGTGTCTGCACCCATTGAAAGCCCGGCCGACCTCAAGGGGCTGAAGATACGCACCCAGCAGTCGCCGACCAACGTGGAGATGATGCGCCTGCTCGGCGGCTCGGCCACGCCGATGGGCTTTGGCGAGGTGTATACCGCGCTGCAATCCAAGGTCATCGACGGCGCGGAGAACAACGAAATGGCGCTGACCGACAACGGCCACGGCGATGTGTGCAAGTATTACTCTTACGACATGCACCAGATGATACCCGATATCCTGATCGGCAATCTTGCGTTTCTCGACAGCCTGAATGAGCAAGAGCGCGCGGTCTTTGAGGAGGGCTTCGCGCTGGTCAACCGGGTCGAGCGGGAGGAGTGGAGCCTTGCGGTCGAAAACGCCAAGCGCAAGGCGCAGGACGAGCAGGGCGTGCAGTTCTACTACCCGGACACCGCGCCCTTCCAGCAGGCCTGCGCACCGCTGCACCAGTCGATGCTGGCGGGCAATCCTGCGCTCATCCCCACCTATGAGGCGATCGAGGCGTATAACGCACAGTATCCCTCAACCGGCACATAAAGGAGGCAGGAGCAAATGAAAGGATTACGAAACGGCCTCAACCGCGCTTTGCAGGTGCTGGCGGGTGTGAGCTTTCTGATGATGGCCGTGCTGACCTGCTGGCAGGTGTTCACCCGTTATGTGCTGGGTGCGCCGTCCACATGGTCGGAGGAGCTGGTCTCCTATCTGTTCGCGTGGGCAAGCCTGTTGGGCGCGTCGCTGGTGGCGGGCGAGCGCGGCCATATGAACATACCGTTGCTGGTCGACCGCGTGCGCCCGGGCGCGCGCCGCGCGCTGCACGTGCTGGGCGAGGTGATCGCCCTGCTGTTCTCGCTCATCATTCTGGTGTATGGCGGCGTGCAGATCACCAGTCTCGCCATGGGGCAGATGACCTCGTCGCTCGGCGTGGCCGTCGGCGTGTTCTATATCGTGCTGCCGCTGTGCGGCGTGCTCAACATCATTTATGCCGCGCTCAATATCGCGGATATCTGCAAGGGCAAGCGAAAGGAGGAGACATAAGCCATGGCAATGCAATCCTTGGCGATTATCATCGCTGTGCTGGCGCTGCTGTTGGCGTTCGGCGTGCCGATTGCGTATTCGATCGGTATCTCCTCGCTCGCTGCGATTTTGCAGATCGTGCCGCTCGATGTTTCGGTCATCACGGCTGCGCAGCGCATCTTTGTCGGCATGAGCAAATTCAGCCTGACCGCCATCCCGTTTTTTATCCTCGCGGGCAACCTGATGAATCAGGGCGGCATCGCGAAGCGGCTGGTCGATTTCGTCATGGCACTGCTGGGCAAGCTGCCCGGCGCGCTGCTGGTGACCAACGTTGGCGCGAACGCGCTGTTCGGCGCGATCTCCGGCTCGGCCTCGGCGGCGGCTGCTGCGGTCGGCAGCATGGTCGAAAAGGGCGAGGAGGAGCAGGGCTATGACAAGGCGCTCTGCGCGGCGACCAACGGCGCGTCCGCGCCTGCCGGTCTGCTCATACCGCCGTCCAACGCGCTGATCACCTATTCGCTGGCGGCGGGCGGCACCTCGGTCGCGGCGCTGTTCATGGCGGGCTATATCCCCGGCCTGCTCTGGACGCTCGCCTGCATGGCCGCGGCCATCTTCTTTGCCGTGCGCAAGGGCTACCGCGGCACACCCGGCCGGTTTGACTGGAAGAACCTCGGCGTGTGTACGCTCAAGGCCATCCCCTCGCTGTCGCTGATCGTCGTGGTCATCGGCGGCATCGTCGGCGGCGTATTCACCGCGACCGAAGGCTCGGCCATCGCGGTCGTTTATGCGCTGCTGCTGGGCGTGTGCTACCGCAATATCACGCTGCGCTCGTTTTGGCAGATCGTGGTGGACAGCGCAAAGATGAGCGGCATGGTCGTGTTCCTGATCGGCGTGTCCAACATCCTCGGCTGGGTGATGGCCTTTACGCAGATTCCACAGGCCATCTCGGCCGCGCTGCTCGGCCTGACGAGCAACCCGGTGGTCATCCTGCTTATTATGAACGTCATCCTGCTCGCGGCAGGCACATTCATGGATGTGACACCGGCCATCCTGATCTTCACGCCACTGTTTCTGCCGGTCGTGCAGACCTTTGGCATGAGTCCGGTTCAGTTCGGCCTGATTTTGGTGTACAACCTGTGCATCGGAAATATCACGCCGCCGGTCGGCAACACGCTGTTCGTGGCCATTAAGGTTGGACGGTCGAGCCTGCCGCAGGTCATGCCCTACATGCTGGGGTATTACCTGATGATACTGGCCGGCCTGCTGCTGGTGACTTATGTGCCGGCGGTCAGCTTGGCGCTGCCGCGGCTGGCGGGATTGATCTGACGAGAAGCGGCAAATCCGATACCTTTTCCGGCCTGCGCGGCTTTGCTGCGCAGGCCGGTCGCGCTGCGGCATGGGGAGGTCATGCCCGGTGCGGGCGGACGATAAAAGGCTTGCCTTGCGCCGAAGGGCGATAGTATAATAAGGCTATTAACGTGTCCGCCGCTGCTGGGACACGCTCAAAAGGAGTTTCCCGCCATGAGCAAGACTGTCTGGGGCGGCGGCGCGCTGATCGCGCCCGTGCCGCCCGCGCTGGTCACCTGCGGCACGGTAGAGCAGCCCAATGTGCTCACTGTCGCATGGACCGGCATCCTCAACACCGTGCCGCCCAAGACCTATATCTCAGTGCGGCCGCAGCGCTTCTCCTATCCGCTGATTGAAAAAAGCCGCGCGTTCGTCATCAACCTGCCGACGGCTGCGCTCGTGCGCGCGGTCGATTTCTGCGGCGTGCGCAGCGGACGCGATACGGATAAGTTCGCCGCTGCCGGACTGACCGCCGTGCCCGCCTCACAGCTTGCCTGCCCGCTGATCGAGGAAAGCCCGCTCTCGCTCGAGTGCCGGGTGACCGATATCGTGCCGCTCGGCACGCACCACATGTTTCTGGCGGATATCGTGGCGGTTGACGTGGAATCGTCGCTGATCGACCACGCGGGCAAGCTGCATCTTGACCGCGCGGGGCTGCTGGCCTATGCGCACGGCGAGTATTTTGCGTTGGGGCGCAAGCTGGGCAGCTTCGGGTACAGCGTGCGCAAAAAGCCGCGCGGTAGGCGCAAATAACATGCGCGGCAAAAAATATAAAATCTCCAAAAAACGCCAATAATTGCGCGGAATGCTGTTGCATTCCGCGCTTGTTTTATGATAGAATAAAGTAATTATAGATAATGTATGCAAAATTGGAGGAAAGAGGTGTTTTTATGAGGAAACCAAGGAGGCTTGCCCAATCGGTGACGAGTGCGGCGCTTGCGGGCAGTCTGCTGGTCAGTCCGGTGGCTGTGGCGGCGGAAAGCAGCAAAGCGTCCGATTTTGACAAGCACTGGGCGAAGGATACCATCCAGAGCTTTATTGATCAGGGCTATGTGCAAGGCTATGGCGAAAACAGCTTTAGACCGGATGAGTACATGACGCGCGCAGAGCTGGTGGTGTCGCTCAACCGGGTGCTCGGTTTGCGCGGCGAGGCGGATATCAACTTTACCGACGTGCCTAAGGATGCATGGTATTACAAGGATTTGGCGATTGCCGTCTACAACGGTTATATCCATGGCTATGGGGACAATACCTTCCGCGGCGACAATGCGGTCACGCGGGCGGAGGCCTGTGTGATGCTGACGCAGGCGGGCGGATTGGAAGTGCCCGAAGACGGTGAGCCGCCGGTGGGTGACGTACCGGAGTGGGCGGCCGATTACATCGCTCTGCTGTATGGGGCGGATATCATACAGGGCTATGAGGACGGCAGCCTGCAGGCGAATCATCAGGTTTCCCGCGCGGAAGTGCTGGTTTTGATGGAAAGATACCAGAAAACCGAGGCAAGCCTGCCGAAAAGAGCGGATTACCAGCCGGTAAAATCGGAAGAACCCACGCCCGAAGAAGCAAAGCCTGAAAAGGTGGAAGAAAAGCCGGTAGCCTCCGTGGGCGG
>NZ_JALFLA010000063.1 GCF_022775115.1 Agathobaculum sp. | reverse complement strand
CTCCAATATGTCGCTGAGGATGTCGGCGGGCGTGTCGCCCGTCCATAACTGCGTCAGCTTGGCGGGCAGCGGACAGAGCGCGGACACCGCCACACCCGCCTTGCCGCACACCTGACGGATAGCCGCATCCGCCGCCATGCCGGTGATCTGCAGCACCAGCTGCGACTTATTGAGGTACCAGCCGTAGTCGTAGGCGGTCACGCCGCCGTCCAGTCCCACCCGCTCGACCTGCCCGGCGAACACAGTCGCCCCGTGGTTTACAAGGCGCAGCCGGTCGCCCGGCTGCACGATGCGCCGCTCCACATACTTGTCCCACGGCGCGGTCAGCACGGTAAAGCTCAGCTCGACCGACAGCGCGCCCAGCTCGTCCACGGCCTGCATATCGCCCGCAGCCCCAGCGTGCCGATGCGGCGATAGTCGCGCGACAGCCCCCTCCAGCCGAGCAGCGCGCCGCCGAGCTTGTCGATCGCGCATCCGGGGACATCTGCCAATCGTTTCGCATTATTCAGCGGCGAGGCAACGGTACTACGTTCCCACTCACTAACCGCTGTTTGATTAACATTTACTTTTTGAGCAATCTCAGATTTCCAGATACCTAATGACTTTCGCAGTTTTCTGACTTTGAGCATTTTATCACCTATATTAGCAGCTTAACTGCTTTGCATGAGTAGTACATCATTATTAAGTAGTATTTCTGCTGTTGATTTTTCATAGTAGCACTGTTAAAATGTATAGTAACCAAAATGAGGCGGCGCTCCTGTCAACCGGATTCAAGAATTGCAGCAGAATGTCAAGTTATCCCAAATAGAGAAACTTGGTGCTGTTTTTCATGTATCCGAGGTATTCTTGTTGCATTTAGAGGATGTGACGGAAAAGAAAACGCTCACCGACAACGCGGTGAGCGAAAAAGCACAGCAAATACAATCCGTTATGGACAATCTTTCGGATGCAGATCAGCGCCGTGTTCTTGCATTTGCGCAGAATCTTGCAATGACGATGCAAGGTTCAGAATCCGAAACAAAAAATAGGGGCACTTGTTGTGTATGCAGCTGCGATGATGACTTCTATGTGTGTCGTCACTGCCCCTGCGCGAAACAAGCGCTTGTATATTTGATGATGCGCTGCATTTCGACTGATTGCAAGGGTCAAATCTATATATTGTGAGCATTATATAACTATGGTGCTCAATTCGGACATTAGAAAGAAGGAATACATATGCGGACAGCACCAGAAATGGTTCAGTTTTGCAGGGATAACGGACTTGGTCAAGGCAGCATGAAAAGTTGGGACTTAAAACACTTCACTTTGATTGAACATGCTCTAAAATCAGATGAAGACGTGCTTTTTGTGTTTGAGGGGTTACATAACTACCAGTCTATTGCTATGCATGAAAACAATTTTGCATATGCTGTAACGGATAAACGTATTATCATGGCACAAAAGAAAGTATTGGGCGAAACGATTCAGAGTGTTGCTCTCGATCAGATCAATGATATCACCTTTTCCTCGGGCATTGCGTTGGGGGTCATTACTGTTGATACGATTCGAGAGAAATTTAATGTAGCCATTGACAAAAAACAGGCTAAAAATGTCAGCGAACGCCTGCATGACCTTCTAATACAGTCAAAGCAGCCGAAAACCTCTGCTGCTTCTCTTTCTGCTCCATCGAACGATATGGATCAATTGTTTAAGCTAAAAGAGCTTCTGGATGCAGGGATTCTCACGCAGGAAGAGTTCGACGCCAAGAAACAACAAATCTTGGGATTATAACTTCTTCCAACTCCACCGCAAAAGAAGCTATCCCCGTGGCTGTTGGCGCAGTCACGGGCTTTAACGACGCATCCATACGATACGCCAGACACAACATCATTCGGCTAATTGCAAGGGGCAAATCTATATATTGTAAATACTACACAAAACTACGGTGTTCAGATCCTGCCGGTTATCAGGGGGGGGATGCCGATAACCGCCGGGCGCTGACACGCGGGGAGGAGGGGGAGAATCATTCCCATGCCGCCCGCGCTGTCCGCCCAGTTGATACATCCAGCCGCTCCTTCAATATTGATAATCATGCGGATGAGAAAAATATTGCCGGACCAGTGAGCAAATAGTGTTGCAAATATCAAGTATAATGATGCGCTAAAGTGCCCGTATACTCTTAACTTTTATGCGTAAATCCGTGTCGCGCTTTTTTGCGCTTGTATGGGGGGACTCCCCCGGTAGTTTTGTACTACGCATTGGCTGGCACCTTATCCGGCAGCGCTTCGGCCCTATAAGTCTCCTTTTTCCTTTTGCCGCACATAGCTGTAAAACAACGTGCATAATACGATTTGCACCACGGTTGACGCGGGTGTGGCAAGGCCGATCGTAAACAGCGTGGCTCCAGCCGTTTTACTGACAAGATACGAAACCGGTATGCGAACAAGAAACGCCCCGGCAATCCCCTGCACCATGACAAAGCCCGTGCTGCCGCAGCCGTTGAAATACCCAATATAGCAGAACAGAAAAGACACGATCAGCGTATCAATCGCATAAGCCTTCAAATAGTCCGCCGCGGCCAAAATGACCTCGTCCTGCTTGGAAAACAGACCCGCCAGCAGCCCTCCGTGGAAGAAGGCGGCATACGCCATGACCATGCCGATCGCAAGGGACGCCGCCATGCCGTACAGCATCGAGCGTCTTGCCCTCTCTTTTTGCCCCGCGCCGATATTCTGCGCCACAAAGGCCGACAGAGACTGCGAAAAGGATGACGGCACCAGCATGATAAACGCGCACACCTTTTCCGCGACCCCCACGCCCGCCGATGCAATCACGCCCAGACCATTGACGATAGCATGGATCACCAGAAATGATATGTTCACCAAACCGTCCTGCAGCGCGACGGGCAGCCCCACCTTGAGGATGCGCCCGACGATTTTTTTGTCTAACCGAATATCCTGTCTTGTGAGCGGGAACGCCATCCTCTTTTTTCGTATCACTACAATGCACAAAAGCACGCTGAACGCCTGCGCGAGAATCGTGGCCAGCGCCGCCCCGGCCGCCTGCATCTGCAGCACGGCGACAAAGTACAGATCCCCCGCGATATTGAACAGGCAGGCGCAAAGCACGGTGAGCAGCGGTGTTCCGGAGTCCCCCAGCCCTCTGAATATGCTGCCCAGCACATTATACGCGGCGATAAACAAAATGCCGCAGGAGCATATCTGAACATACCACACGGTTTTTTGAAAGGCCTCCTCCGGGGCGTGCATCAGCCTGACAAACGGCTGGGCGATACACAGCATCAGCGCGGTCATCCCGACCGCCAGCAAAACGAAAAATACCATGCTGCTACCTACGATTTTGCCGGCTGACCGTTTATTCTGGCTTCCCATCGCATGTCCCAACAGGATGGTCGTTCCCATGGCAAGCCCCGTTATGACGACCGTTATCATCTGCATCATCTGGCTGCCTGTTGACACCGCGGATACATCGGCGGCTGTGCCGAATCGCCCCACCACCAGCAAATCCACCGCCCCATACAGCGATTGCAGGCACATGGCGAACAGCACGGGAAACGTGAACCGTATCAGCGGGCGCGCTATGCTGCCTTGGGTAAAGCTTGCGTTTTGTTTCATATCCATTCCCTCCTGCTTAAATAAAAAAGCCGGATAAAACAACAGGCATCTCAGCCTGCCATCTTATCCGGCATAACCACTTCGAGCGAGTGGCCATCCTCCGATGAACGGTATGCATCGTATCACATTTGTTCTCAAAAAGCAATGGTTTTTTGCAGCTTATCTCTTTTGCATAAAAATCATTAATTATTTTGTAATTTTTTATATATTTCAATGATAAGCAGCCGACGCAGTGCTTCGCGCCGCAGCCGTCCCGCCGGGGCGCAAAGCGCCGCCGCTCCCTGCCCGCGCGACGAAAAACCGCCCGTATCCCCAAACTTTTCCTTGTTCTTTTTTCTCCCATCGCGTATGATATAAGCAAGAGACAAACGCGCTTTGGCCGCGTTGACAACAAGACCCGGCGGAGGTGAAAAGGGTGCTATTTGAGCAGCTTGACAAAAAACTGGAAGAACAACGGCAAATGGACCTGGAAAAGGAAGCCAATCTGGAGCTGCGCAGCCGAAAAAAGCTGACACGCGCAGAGAAGCAGGCGGCCGAAAAAATCAGCAGTCTGGCCGAGCACAACGCCATCATTCTGTTCGGCGATATGGATGTCGTCGATGGCGTGCATGCCATGCGCACACCGGAGCAGCATCAGGCGGCGGCTCTGGAGGATCTGCGCCGGCGGGAAAGAACCGCCGACTACAAGGAGCGCAAGCGCCTGCAGGCCCAGCGCGAGGAGATCGAACGGGACGGTATCCAAAGGGTGCGCGAGCGGATCGAGCAGCAGCTCGACGATCAAATGGCCACGGCGCTCCGGGCGGAAAAGACCGATTACACCCCGGACTTCTACGGCGACACGCTCGAGCGCATGAAGGTCAACGCCTGCGGAGACCGCGGCGTGCCGCCGCAGGAGCGGCAAACGCACCTTGAGCAGCTGCGGGCGCTGCAAGACCAGTCAGCAGCGCTGCGCCGCCGGTACGCCGCAACCGTCGTTGTCGGCAAGGTGCTGCAAAAAAAGCTGGGCGAGTCGGCTCAAAAGTACATCGCCCGAAAAATGGACGTGCTCACGGCCGAGCGGACGGCATTCGACGAGGCCTTCCAGCGCTGCCGCGATGACTACAACACCGCCTTTCACGGCACGCTGGCCGGAGACAAGCAGGTGGAGCGCTATCACCAGCGGGCAGCCACCTATCAGCAGGTGTCGGGTGCGACAGCCGCGCAGGCCGAGCAGGAGATGCAGCGCCGCGCGATCGAGCCACCCACGCTGCGGCAGTTGCCGCAGGTGCTGAGCGATTACAAAAAACGTACCCAGCGGTACGCGCTCAAAAAAAGCAGCGAGGGTGACACAGTGTACGACGTCCCCTATCCGACGCAGATGGACGAGGTTATGGACACGGTAAACCGGAAGCTCAAGGCTCTCTATCCCGCCGCGCCGCCCATCACGCAGGCCGAGGCCGAGACGCTGGCCAAGCGCTTGCTGCAAGACCTGCTGGCCAAAAACGATTACCGCTTCCGCTGCGGCGCGGCGGTCTTCGGCCTGATCGCTGACGACAAAATGAAAACCCAGATGGAAACCGGCACGAGCGGCGGCGCGAAAAACGCGCCCCTGCGCATGAAATTCACCGAGAAATCCTTTGGCAACACAGTCGGCTCGCTCGACCTCACCGAGTATGAGAACTACGGCTATCTGTCAAGCCCGGAGGATGCCCTGATCAACCGCTCCAAGACCGCCGGCTACGGTTCGGTGGCGGTCAAGCTGAACAAGGAGCGTATGGCAGGGCGGGTGACCTGCACGGTGGGCGACAGCCTGCACAAAATACTTACCACCACCCCCTCCTCGGTGGACGATCCCGATCTCGCCTGCGTCGCGCAGGAGACCAAGGCCGCGCTTATCCTGAGCGCCTACCAGAAATACACCGCCGGGCAAGACGTGTCCGATGATGTGGAGCACATGCTGGCAGAGCTGAATAAAGAGCTGAATAAAGGCGAAAAAGGGGCAGAATACCTCGAGCTGCAATACCATGGAGACGTTACCGTGCGCGATATGGAGGAGGTCATCGTCTCTTTCCCGCCCGTGCTGCGCAAGGAAAAGGCCGACGGCAGCGAGGAGAGCTTCGACGAGGCCTTGGAGCGGGTAAAAGGTGAATATTTGCGTGACCTGAAGACGGTCCAGAAAAAAGTGTATGAGATCAACCAGAACCCGGCAGCATATGGCCGCACGGGGCTGCCCCCTCTCCGGCTCAAAACGGTCGTCGGCGCGGGTGAACACACCCAGGTCGCTGTTCTCAAATCGTTCCCGGACGCTAAGGAGGAAACTGCACCATGAACTTCAACGTGAAATACACCGATGGCTACGGCTGCTATGTGGTAACGACCGAGGACGGCCGCGCGGCGCTCGCGGACACGCGAACCGGGCAGGTCGATTGGGCCGAGACCGACGAGCGCTTTCTCCGCTTCGGCCCGTTTTGCGAGGTTGAGCACGCCCCCGATCAACAGACGCTCAACGAGTTGGACGCGCTGCTCGAAGGGCGCGTGAAGCCGGTGGAGGTGGATACAGCGCAGATCATGCAGCTGCTGCGGCACGAGTTCGGAGACACACTCGAGGAGGGCGAATAAATGAAGGTCAGCCTGTTGGACATGGAGCAGCCCGGCGTGTTTACGCGCTATCTGCCCGATCCGATGCCGCCTGCGGGCGCCGGGGTGCGCCGCGTGCTGGCGCTCCACCAAGACGGCGTGGCATGGGGCGCGGCAGTGGTCGAGGTGGGCGACCGGGCGGTCGATATCGTCAGCCTGCTGTACGACCCCAGCGCCCCCAAAGGCGCATGCGAGCGCGCCTTGACGCAGGCGCTCACGCAGCGCGCCGCCGGCAGCACCATCCGGGAGATCGTCTGCGTCCGCCAAGGGACGCAGGCCGAGCTGATAGAGACCGACGACCGGATGCTGGCGGCAGGATACTTCCCAAGGGCGGGCGGCGTGCAGACCATGCAGGCTGTACTGGGCGATATGCTGCGGCAGCCTGCCGCGCAGCGGCTGATGGCCGCCGAAGTCCCCGCCGGGATACAGCCCCTCGCGTCTGTGCCCCAGACCTATCTGCGCGTTTACAACCAAGCACATCCCGCCGGCGCGATCCGGCCGGAGGAAGCCGATCCGGCCACCAGCCGGTGCTATGTGGACGAGGGCGCTGTACAGGCCGTGCTGCTCACCAGCCGGTTCGGGGACATGTGTCGCGTTGACTGGCTGTGGAACGCCTCGCCCAACCGGGCGGTGGTAGGCTGGCTGATAGGCGCTGCGCTGCGCGCGGCCGCGCAGACCTATCCCCCGGAGACCCGGATAACGCTGGCTGCATCTGCTGGCTCGGCTGCTGACTTTGCCGCGTCGCTCGACTTTGCCCCCGTGTCCGGGGACTTATCCACCCGTATCTATACCTATTATCTGGATTGACCGCCCCGTCGGGGTGTACCTCCGGCCTGCTTCCATTTGGGAGCAGGCCGGAATTTTTTACACAGCCTTGCCCGCACCACCTGCCGCAAAAAAGCAAACTCTCTTCGTTTACGTTGTTATAACAACATACTTATCCCGCCCCGGGTGGTATAGTTTGTTCATCAGAGCGCACAAACCCATGTGGACGGCTCATACCGGCGTCCCACATGCACATACGAGGAGGATATACGAATGGAACACCAAATGTTTTGCTACCAATGTCAGGAAACTGCTGGCTGCACCGGCTGCACCAAGGTCGGCGTGTGCGGCAAGAAGCCTGACGTGGCCGCTATGCAGGATCTGCTGGTCTATGTGACCAAGGGCTTGGCCGCTGTGACCACTCAGCTGCGCGCGCAGGGCGAGCCGGTCGCGCCCGAGGTCGATCGCCTCATTACGACCAACCTGTTTATCACCATCACCAATGCCAATTTTGACAACGATGCCATCATCGCCGCCATCCGCGGCACGCTTGATGTCAAGGCCGAGCTGCTGGCCAAGGCTGGGCAGGCCGATCATCTGCCTGAAGCCGCCTGCTGGAATGGCGATTCCGCCGCGTTCGCGGCCAAGGCGGCCGAGGTCGGGGTGCTATCCGCCGAAAACGAGGACATCCGCTCGCTGCGCGAGCTGATCACCTACGGTCTGAAGGGTCTGTCGGCCTATTCCAAGCACGCCAACGCCCTGCTGCAGCAGGACGGCGCGCTGGATGCCTTCCTGCAGCGCGCGCTGGCCGCCACGCTGGACGACAGCCTGACCGTTGACGAGCTGGTGGCGCTCACGCTTGAGGTGGGCAAGTACGGCGTCGATGGCATGGCGCTGCTGGACAAGGCCAACACCGAGGCCTACGGCAACCCGGAGATCTCGACGGTGCAGCTTGGCGTGGGCAAAAACCCGGGCATTCTGGTCTCGGGACACGACCTGCGCGACCTTGAGATGCTGCTCGAGCAAACGCAGGGCACGGGTGTGGACGTTTACACCCACTGCGAGATGCTGCCCGCGCACTACTATCCCGCGTTTAAGAAATACCCCAACTTCATCGGCAACTACGGCAACGCATGGTGGCAGCAGAAGGAGGAGTTTGAGGCCTTCGGCGGCCCCATCCTGATGACGACCAACTGCATTGTGCCGCCCAAGGACAGCTACAAGGAGCGTATGTACACGACAGGCGCGGCAGGCTATCCCGGCTGCACGCACATCGGCGGCGGCGCGGGCGAGACCAAGGACTTTTCCGCCCTGATCGAGCATGCCAAGCGCTGCGCACCCCCGCAGGAGTTGGAAAGCGGAGAGCTGGTCGGCGGCTTTGCCCATGCGCAGGTGCTGGCGCTGGCGGACAAGATCGTCGAGGCGGTCAAGTCGGGCGCGATCCGCAAGTTCGTGGTCATGGCCGGCTGCGACGGACGCTCCAAGCGCCGCGATTACTACACCGAGTTTGCCAAGGCGCTGCCGCGCGACACCGTGATTTTGACCGCCGGCTGTGCTAAGTTCAAGTATAACAAGCTCGATTTGGGCGACATCGGCGGCATCCCCCGCGTGCTGGACGCGGGTCAGTGCAACGATTCCTACTCGCTCGCCGTTATCGCCCTCAAGCTCAAGGAGGTCTTCGGCCTTGCCGACGTAAACGATCTGCCTATCATCTACAACATCGCTTGGTATGAGCAAAAGGCCGTCATTGTGCTGCTTTCGCTGCTGTATCTGGGCGTTAAGAACATTCATCTCGGTCCCACCCTGCCCGCCTTCCTCAGCCCCAATGTGGCTAAGGTGCTGGTCGATAGCTTCGGCATCGCCGGCATCGGCACGGTGGAGGACGACCTTGCGCTGTTCTTCGGCGAGAACGCTGGCTGATCGCGCACATAAACCTGCCCCCTTCTTCGCGGCACGCGCGGCCAGCACCCGGACGCGCGGCCGCCGCACACTCAAAAAAGAGCGATGGGATTCCCATCGCTCTTTTTGCAAGGCTCTGAAATTGCGGATGCGCGCCGGCCGGTCACAGCGCTGCGCTGGGCAGATGCTCGACAAAGGCCTGCATACTCTCAGGGTCGTCGATGCGCTCAGCCTGACGGCGGATGGCCTGCTTCTGCTCGGTCGTGCAGTCGCTGAAAAAGGCCGATGCCGCCGGATCGTCCGACAGCAGCGCGCTGAATACCGCGGCAGGTTTTACACCGTGTGTCATATTCCATCACCTCAGTGATAGTATGCGCCGCACACACGCGCTTATGCGTGTCCCTTTACTGCGGCGAGGTCCAGTGCTCCACCCCTGCGAATGCATTGTACGGCGCGGGCGAGAACGTGTCCAGCAGCCCCTTGCGGATGATGAGCTGGCCGCGCTCAAATGCAATCGGGATGATCGGCAGCTCGTCGAGCAGGCGCTGGTAGAGCGCGGTCACGTCCTCGCCGCGCCGTGCCGCGGCGATTGCGGACGAGGTCTGCTCGCTGTCGTATCCGCCGTAGTTCAGCCCACCGCGCGGCGACAGCAGCGGCCGCAGGTCAAAATCAGGCGTGAGCAGCGTTTCGCCGTAATACACGTCAAAGTCCCCTGCCTCAAGCTTGGCCGAAAACGCGCTATACGGCTGCTTATCGACCGTGACCGACACGCCGATCGCCTTCCACGCGGCCGCGATCTGATCGGCCACGGCGGTTTTGAAGGCGTTTTCCTCGTTGACCAGCAGGCGGATGGAAAACGCCGTGTCCTGTGCTCCCTCGCCCTGCTGCCCGTCCTCGCCCTGCTGCGCGCCGTCATCCTCCTCCAGCACCTGCCGCAGCAGGCGGACGGCACGGTCGGTCGAGGCCGTCATCTCCAGTCCGAGCGCATCATTGGCAGGCTGCGGATAAACCGGCAGCACCGCCGGGTCGGCAAAGGTTTGCAGCTGCACGTCGCATAGGCTCTGCCGCCCGATCGCGACCGAAAGCGCCTGCCGCACCCCGGCCTTGGACAGGATCGGATGGCTGTGGTTGATGCCCAGATAGTGCAGGTCGGCGCTGGGCGTGCGCACGGTGTCGACCGAGCCGCCAAACGCCGAGGCCTCGGGCGCGATGCGCGGCTCGCGTATGAGCGACACGTCCCCCGTCTGAAAGCTGGCCTCGGCCGCGTCCGCGCGCGTGAGCGTTACCAGCGTGATCCTGCGTATCGAGCCGAGAAAGCCGCCGTGCCAGTCCTCATTGGCGGTGAGCAGCCACTGTCCGTCCTCCTTGACCGGCTTGAACGGGCCGGTGCCGTCGGCAAAATCTCCGCCGGAGGCCGAGCCTTGGCGGTAGATCGGGATATCGAGCAGCCGCGGAAAATTGATGTTGGGCGAGGATAGCGTGATGCGCACCTGCTCGTCCGACACCACCTCGATCGCGGACACCTCGGTCAGCCGGTTGTAGTAGGGCGAATCCTCGTTCTGCCGCGCGGCCTGCAAGCTGGCCGCAACGTCCCCGGCGGTCAGCTTTTCGCCCGACCAAAAGGTTACATCATCCCGCAGGGTGAAGGTAAAACTCGTACCGTCACCCGTGTATGCGGCGCAGAGCACGTTTTCCGCCGCGAAATTGGCGCTGACCTCAAACAGACCTTCGTACATCGCCTCGCACAGCAGGCGGTTGATGGCGGTCTTGTCGGTCACTGGGTTCAAGGTGCCGCTACGGTAATAGGCAAGGCCGAAGTAGGCATCCGAAACCTTGACATTGTCCACCTGCCGCCGTCCCTCCTCGCCGCCGCCCATGCCGCCGCAGGCCGAGAGCAGGCAGAGCGCGGCCAACACAAGCGCCAGCAGGCGTTTTTTTCCGTTGTTCATTCGGCTCTCCTTCCCATCACAGGCAGATCAGGCCACCCTGCACGCCGCGCAGGCCGTTGGTTTTGCGGTGCGACCAAAATTCCTCGTGTGCGCACATCGTGCAGATGCCGCTGTCGATCACATTTTCCTCGGCAAGCCCGGCCTCCCGCAGCAGCGCCGCGCCGATACCCTGCAAGTCCACATGGAACTTTTCGCCCTTTTCCGCAACAAACGGGCGCACAGCCGCGCCAAGCAGTGCTTCCATCGCCGTAGGTACATCCGCGTCGGTTTCAAAGCATTCCTGCCGGATGGACGGCCCCATGACCGCGATCAGGCTTTGGCGCCGCGCGCCGAGCTGTCCGGCCATCGCTTCGACCGTTTTAGGCAGAATGCCCGCCGCCATGCCGCGCCAGCCCGCATGGCACACACCCGCGGTTTGCGTGGCCGGGTCGTACAGCAGCGTGACCACGCAGTCGGCGTAAAAACCGATGAGCGGCGTATCGGGCAGCGCGGTAACGAGCGCGTCCGTCTGCCACGCCATCGGGCGGACAAGCCCCATGCCGGCCTCGCTTTCGGTTACGACCGATACCCCAGCCTCATGCACCTGGCAGGTCAGTGTCATGCGCGCTGCGGGTACGCCAAGCGCCTTAGCCAAACAGCGGTAGTTCTCGCGCACGTTTTCCGGGTCGTCCCCCCGGTTAAAGCCAAGGTTCAGGCTGGCGCAGTGCCCGGTGCTCACCCCGCCGGCCTTGGTCGTGAACGCATGGCGCACGGGCAAACGGCTGCATGTGTAATATACAAACGAGCCGCGCTGCACGCGGCACATGGTATGATGCATCTGAAAATCCCCTCCCAATATTGTTCCATTATAGCAAACTGCCCATTCCTCCACAAGGGCGCGCGCCGCCTGTTCTCAAAATACGTCAAAATTTGCACAGGAGCAGCTGTGTTTTTCTTGACACTTTGACCAACAGGCTTTACAATTATCTTATAATACCTACTGTAATATAGCCTGTGCTCAATCGCACATGGCTTTTTTCAAGGGATTATAACCGCTGCCTGCGCGCAGGCGGCCACTCGGTATCCAAACCAGATTGTCAACTTAGGAGGAAACACCAAAACAATGGGCAACATCATCATACCGCTTGTCACCGGTATCGCATGTCTTGTTGTGGGCGTCATCGTCGGCTTTCTGTACCGCAAGATCGTAGCGGAGAAAGAGATCGGCTCTGCCGAAACAGAAGCGACACGCATCATCAACGAGGCCATCAAGGCCGGTGAGACCAAAAAACGTGAAGCTATCCTTGAAGCCAAGGACGAGATCCACCGCCAGCGCAATGAGGTCGACCGCGAGCTGAAGGACCGCCGCAACGAGACCCAGCAGCTGGAGCGCCGCCTGATCCAGCGCGAGGAGGCGCTTGATAAAAAGAGCGACACGCTCGACCGCAAAAACGAAGAGCTTACCCGCCAGCTGGATGCGACCGCGCGCGCGAAGGAGCATCTCGAACGGCTCAAGTCCGAGCAGGTCGAAAAGCTTGAGCACATCGCCAGCATGACCCGCGACGAGGCACGCGAGATGCTTGTCGCCTCGATCGAGAGCGAGGCCACGCATGACGCGGCCGTCAAGGTGCGCGAGATCAACCAGCGGCTCAAGGATGAGAGCGAGCAGATGGCGCGCGAGATCATCTCGACTGCCATCCAGCGCTGCGCCGCCGACCATGTCGCCGAGGCGACCGTCTCGGTCGTGCCGCTGCCCAACGACGAGATGAAGGGCCGCATCATCGGCCGAGAGGGACGCAACATCCGCACGCTGGAAACACTCACCGGCGTCGACCTCATTATTGACGACACGCCCGAGGCTATCACGCTCTCCTCGTTCGACCCGGTGCGCCGCGAGATCGCACGGCTGGCGCTCGAAAAGCTGATCGTGGACGGCCGCATCCACCCCGCCCGCATCGAGGAGATGGTGGAAAAGGCGCGCCGCGAGGTCGATCAGATCATCAAATCCGAGGGCGAGCGCGCCACCTTTGAAACCGGCATCCACGGCATCCACCCCGAGCTTATCAAAGTGCTCGGCCGTCTGCGCTACCGCACCAGCTACGGCCAGAACGTGCTTCAGCATTCGATTGAAGTTGCACACATCGCAGGCATGATGGCCAGCGAGCTGGGGATCGACCCTCTGCCCGCGCGGCGCGCCGGCCTGCTGCACGATATCGGCAAGGCCATCGACCATGAAGTCGAGGGCAGCCACATCCAGATCGGTGTCGACCTGTGCAAGCGTTATAAGGAATCACCCGCCATCATCCACGCGATCGAGGCGCACCACGGCGATGTCGAGGCCAAGACCACGCTCGCCTGTCTGGTGCAGGCATCGGACGCGATCTCGGCCGCTCGCCCGGGCGCACGGCGCGAAAATCTGGAGAACTATATCAAGCGTCTGGAAAAACTCGAGAGCATCGCCAACGAGACCCCCGGCGTCTCCGGCTCGTTTGCCATTCAGGCCGGCCGGGAGATCCGCATCGTGGTCAACCCCGACAAGATATCGGACGACGCGATGGTGCTGCTCGCCCGCAGCGTGGCCAAGAAGATCGAAAACGAGCTGGATTACCCCGGTCAAATCAAGGTCAACATGGTGCGCGAGACCCGCGCGATCGACTACGCGAAATAACCCGTCTGCCGCCAGCGCGGCAAACGAAAAGCCCGGCCAAAGCCGGGCTTTTTTTGTGCCCTGCGGCAGAGCACAGCGCCGAAAGTCCGTTTTAACGGACAATCCTTGCGGTACAATCAAGCCATCCGAAACAACACGAAACGGAGGGATGATATGATGCGCAAAAGATGGGGGCTGTTGCTGCAAGCCGTGAGCGGGGCGCTGCTGTTTTTGCTGGCGGGCGCGTCGGATGCGGGAGTGGTCTCCGCCGCCGGCTTGGCCTGTGGGGCGGGCGGCGCAGGACTGCTTTACGCGGCGGGGTGCGGCCTGCGCCGCGCAAAGCCCGCCGACCGGTGCAGGCTGACCGTAATCATTCCGCTGCACCCGCGCGCTTGGCGTGGCGCCGCACCGCGCGGTCAGTACCTTTTTTCAAGCGCCGCGGTCAATACCTTGGAGGCCACTGTGCCCGCGACCGACGAGCCGCCGCCGCCGTTCTCGACCAGCACGATGAACGCATACGGCGTGGCCGGGTCGCGCAAAAAGCCGGTGAACCACGCATTGGGCGTTTTGCCCGCGCCGACCTCGGCCGTGCCCGATTTGGCGCAGATGTCCATGCCGGGAAAGCGCTCCTTCCCGTAGGTCTCGATGACGTTGTTGTGCATCATGTCGGCAATGTCGTCCGCCGTATCCCGCTCGATCAGTTTAGGTGATTTGCGGGCGAAATAGTAGCCGGTCGGCAGGCCGTATTCGGTCATGGTTTTGGAAATCAGCCGGGGCATAGCGGCCTTGCCGCCGCTCCCGATCGCGCCCATGTAGAGCATCATGCTCATCGGACAGAGCGCGTCCTGATCCTGCCCGACGCCCGCCCACGCAAGCTGGTTGTCGTTTCCGTCAAACCGGAAGCTGCCCTTGGAGGTCGATATGCCGTCCACCTTAATGGACGTAGTCAGCCCGGCCTTGTCAGTGTATTTCTGCATAGTCTCCGCGCCCAGCTCGACCGCGAGCTGGCCGAACACGCCGTTGCACGAGTTTGCAAGCGCGTCCTCAATATCCATTTCGCCATGGGCAAAGGGACAGGTCACCGCGTCGCCGCCGATCTCGACCGAGCCGGTGCAGTGCCAGCTGCGGGCGTACAGGTCGGGGATATTCTCAATTGCGGCGCTCAGCGTGACGACCTTGAAGATCGAGCCGGGGATCGAGTTTGCCATCATCAAACGGTTGACGTACACGCCGTCCCACGCGGGGTCGTCCGGGTCGATGGTCGGGGGATTTGCAGGGTCAAAGGTCGAGGTGGACACCATGCACAAAATCTCGCCGGTTTTGTAGTTATAAACGCCCACCGTCCCGTTCTTTCCGCCCAGCGCCTGATAGGCGATGTTGTTCAGATATGCGTCAATGGTCAGATACAGGTAGTTACCGCTGCCAAGGGGCGAGTATGCGCCGGTCAGCAGGTTATAGCCGCTGAGTTTGTCGGCAAAGGCTGTCTGCGCGCCCGAGCCAATGTTGCCCGCCTGATCGCCGACCACATGCAGCGTGGCGCGGCGCACATCGCTGTCCGGATAATATTCGCGGCCCTCGCCGCCCGCCGCGGGTTTGGAGAGCACGTCGCCGTCCCGGTCCAGGATGACGCCGCCCTTGAGCCGCCCCGCATTGTCGTACAGGTGGCGGTTGTAGGGATAGGAGGCCCAGTCGCCGCCGTCCGCCACAAAGCGGAAGCAGAACACCGCAAGCCCCAGCCCCAGCAGCGCGGCCAGCAGCAGGCAGAATACACCGCGCTTTTCGATTTTACGCATTTATCCCACCTCCCCGCGCAGCTCGCGCCGCGATGGCAGCTTGACCGCGAACGAAGCGTTCTGCCGCGTGTCCGTCGCCTTGAGAAAGGCCAGCATCCCCCACGCCGACAGCATGGACGAGCCGCCGTTTGAGACGAACGGCAGCGTCACGCCTGTAAACGGCAGGATATCGACCGCACCGAATACGTTCAGACAGGTTTGGAACACCAAAAGCGAGGTCGCCGCACAGGCCGCGATCGTGTAGAAGCTCGACCGCCCCGCGCGGCAAGCGCGCACAGCGAACACAGCCAGCGTGATAATGCACAGTATGGTCAACACGGCAATCAGCAGCCCCCATTCCTCGCACAGCATACCGAAAACGATGTCGGTATCGGCCGCCGGCAGGCCAGATAGCCAGCCCTTGCCCGCGCCCACGCCGATCATGCCGCCCGAGGCGGCGGCGGTCAGCGTATGCGTCTGCTGGAATCCCTTTCCATATACATCCTCCCAGATATGCCCCCACGCGGCAAAGCGGCTGGCCACATGCGGCTTGAGCCGCAGCAGCATCAGCCCGCCGATACCGCAGCCCGAGCAGATGAGCGCCAGCGTGGCAAAATCGCCCGAGCGCAGATAGGCGATGACCAAAAAGGTGACGAAAAACACCAGCGCCGTACCGAAGTCGTTCATCAGCGCAAGGCAGCCGCCGCACACAGCGGTCAGGGCGATGAACAGCCACAGGTTGCGCTTGTTGAACAGGCGGTCGAGTGTGGCCGAGCCTGCGAAGATGTAGCATATCTTGGCGATCTCAGACGTTTGGAAGGACAGCGGGCCGAGCACGATCCACGCCTTGGCGCCGCCCAGTTCCCGGCCAATGACCAGCGTGATCGCAAGCAGGCCGACCGCGCCCATGGCCATCAGCCAGCGCACCTGCATCGCGCGCCGCAGATCGCGCAGGAAAAAGCCGAGCACCAAAAAAAACACCATACCCAGCAGAATGGCGAAAAGCTGCTTGGGACATTCCTCCGGCACGGTCGCGCCGGTGACGGCCAGCGACAGCGTACACAGGAAAAACGCGATGGTCTCCATCTCAAAGCCGATGCGCCGGAACGAGCGCAGCACGACAAAATAGCCCCAGCACACGGCCGTAAAGGCCAGAAAGGTCAGCGGGATGGTGACGGATGCGTCCTCCCCCCCCGCGATGATCAGCTGCACTGCGGTCAGCACCTGAAAGAGCGTCAGCAGCACGAGTGAGCCCCACATGCCCGCGGGGCGTCCCTCCATGCGGCGCTCATAGATCTGCTCGCGTTTTTCCTCGGCCGAGATGGGCGTCATCACGGCCGGAATGCCGCCGAAGGAGAGCGTGTCCCCGTCGTTTACCATAGCGTATTCGTCCACCGGCAGGTCGTTTACCTCCACCCCGCCCTTCGAGCCTAAGTCGTACACCGTCCACGAGCCGTCCTCCTCGCGGATGAGCGCGGCGTGCTGCCGCGAAACCGAGGGGTATTCGAGCTGCACATCGCAGCTCGGCGCGCGGCCGATGATGTTTTCCCAATGGGTGACCGGCAGGCGCACGCCGTTTGGCAGGCTGAGATAGCCCCACACCTCGTCCGGGTGCTTTACCTTCCAGAGCGAGCGGATCGCCCCGACGAGGATCATCAGCGCGAGCACGGGAAACACAAAGCGGGCGACCGTCGTGTACCACGCGCCAACGAGCGGATTTTCCGCCAGAAAGGCGGTCATCCCGTCCAGCAGACGCTGCAAAGCGTCGGTCATACTGTTTTCCTCCCTTCCAGAGATACAGGGCGGCATGGCCGCCGCAGCTTCTTATAGGCAACACCGCATCATTCGGCAAGAGCGGCCTGCGAGCAGGTTCTGCGTGCTGACAAGGCGCAGTGACACAGCAATACTTGATGTAGTGCAAGCAATTGCAATAAAATCAGGGCGCAGGACTGCCGCAAGGCGCCGAAGACGCAATTGTGCGGCGTGGCCTATATATTATAGCACAATCTGTCAAGCCTTACATGAACGCGCGGTAAAAGCCGCGCCGGTAAAATTGAATAAACGCTTGACATCGCGCGGCACAGGTGCTATATTGTTGACTACATCATTATAACGCGACAAACGAAATCTGCAGGAAAAAGCCGTTTCCGGCTTGCCGAAGGAGCAAAACTCTCAGGCGTTCCCCCTGGGGAATGAAGACTGTAGGTGGATGCGGCTCTGGAGAAGTCCCCCCAGCGGGGATGCCGAAGGTGCAACGCGCGGCATACAAAATCCGCGCGAATCTCTCAGGCAAAAGGACAGGGTTTTGGGGTATTTGGCAACGCATACCGGCGGCGCGCCGCCGGTGTTCCGTCCGCACGCGGCTTTGCCCGCGCGGGCGCGCCGCGCCTTTCTCCCCCACAGGGCCAGCTGAGCAGCACACGCTTGGTTTGGCTCTTTTTGTTTGCCGTACAAGAAAAGGAGTATGGGAAAAATGCAAATCATCGAAACGATCGTGGGTGCGGTCAACACCGTGCTGTGGGACTATGCACTGCTGTTCCTGCTGGTGGCGACGGGTATCTTCTTCACCGTTCGTCTGGGCTTCATTCAGGTGCGCAAGTTCGGCGAGGGCGGCCGACGCCTGTTCGGCAACTTTTCGCTGCGCGGCGACAAGGCGGGCAAGGAAGGCATGAGCTCCTTTCAGGCACTGACCACCGCGATCGCCGCACAGGTGGGCACGGGCAACATCACCGGCTGCGCGACCGCGCTGTACTCCGGTGGCCCGGGCGCGATCTTCTGGATGTGGCTGTCGGCCTTTTTCGGCATGAGCACGATCTACGCCGAGGCTGTGCTGGCGCAGAAGTTTAAAACCACGGACGCGGACGGCCACACCACCGGCGGCCCGATCTATTACATTAAGGCTGCGTTCAAGGGCGGCTTCGGCAAGTTCCTCGCGGGCTTTTTCTCGGTCGCCATCATACTGGCGCTTGGCTTTATGGGCAATATGGTGCAGTCCAACTCGATCGGCGACGCCTTCCACACGGCTTTCGGTGTGCCCAAGTTCGCGGTCGGCATCGTGTGCGCGGTCATTGCGGCGTTCATCTTTCTCGGCGGCGTGCAGCGCATCGCCTCCTTTACCGAAAAGGTCGTGCCGATCATGGCGCTGTTCTATATGCTCGGCTGTGTCATCATCCTGTGCATCAACAGCGCGGCGCTGCCGCAGGCCATCCGCTCCATCTTTGTCTGCGCGTTTAACCCGCAGGCTGTGTTCGGCGGCGCGCTCGGCCTTGGCGTGAAGGAGGCCATGCGCTATGGTGTGGCGCGCGGCCTGTTCTCCAACGAGGCCGGCATGGGCTCGACCCCGCACGCGCACGCACTGGCCAAGGTCGACCGGCCGCAGGATCAGGGCGTCATCGCCATGATGGGCGTGTTTATCGACACCTTTATCGTGCTGACGCTGACCGCGCTGGTCATCCTGTCCTCGGGCATGCTCGAGCCTGTCACCGGCGCGCTGACGGGCACCGCGCTGGCGCAGGCCGCCTTCAACGCGGCATTCGGCTCATTCGGCAACGTGTTTGTAGCGGTTTGTATGCTGTTCTTCGCGTTTTCGACCATCATCGGCTGGTATTTCTTCGGCGAGCAGAACGTCAAGGCGCTGTTTGGCAAAAAGGCCACCAAGATATACGCACTGATCGTCGTGGCGTTCATCGTCGTCGGCTCAACGCTCAAGGTCGACCTTGTCTGGAACCTGTCCGACATGTTCAACGGCCTGATGGTGCTGCCCAACCTGATCGGCCTACTGGCGCTGTCCGGTCTGGTCGCAAAGCTGGCCAAAGGCGCGGATCAATAAGCCCTGTCTTACCGGCAGCAGCGCACACCGCCGTATCCCGCAAGCGCTCCGCCCCGCGCGGAGCGCTTGCCATTGCCGAAAAACAGCGGTTTTCCGGCAATGGCAAGCAAAAAAATCCGTTTTCCCCTCTTGACAAGCGCCGCGTTGACCGGTATAATAAAGAGGCTTGGTCAAAGACAGCTGGCAGCCGCATGGCTTGAAAGGCATTTTGCCGCCCGCCGAGGTCAACACGAAAAACCTATGTCGTTTTCTGTGTACCCTCCTGTGTCTTTGCACTGGGACGGGTACTTTATTTTTATAGGAGGTGAAAAAGATGCCGAATGCAAAGGTTCTGGAGGAAAAGAAGGCACTGGTCGCGTCCCTTGTGGAGAAGATCAAGAACTCCCCCGCGGGCGTGCTGGTCGACTATAAGGGCATCAACGTAGAGGATGATACCAAGCTGCGCCGTCAGCTTCGTGAAGCCGGCGTTGAGTACGCGGTCATCAAGAATACGATGATTCGTTTTGCCGCCAAGGAGCTGGGCTTTGACGGGTTTGACGAGCACCTGAACGGCACGACCGCGCTGGCAATCTCGACGACCGACGACGTGGTAGCGCCCGCCAAGATCCTTGGCGATTTCGCCAAGAAGCATGAGAACTTCACGCTCAAGGCCGGTTATCTCGAAGGCCGCGTGATTGGCGCGGACGAGGTCACCAAGCTGGCCAACATGCCGAGCAAGGAGGTTCTCGTTGCGCAGGTGCTGTACAGCTTCAATTTCCCCATCATGCAGCTTGCCATTGCTTGCGACGCTATCGTTAAGAAGGCCGAGGGCAATGAGGAAATGAAGGTCGCCGAGCTGGTTGCCGCCAAGGCACCTGCCGACGAGGCCGCAGCCGAAGCACCCGCCGCGGAGTAATCTAAAAACACCGATACGAAAAATAAATTATAATGGAGGTTTCATCCCATGACTGTTGCTGAGATTATGGAAGCTGTAAAAGAGCTCAAGGTTATGGAGCTCTCTGAGCTGGTAAAGGCTCTGGAAGAGGAATTTGGCGTATCTGCTACGCCTGTAGCCGTTGCTGGCGCTGCCGCCGGCGGCGATGCCGGCTCTGCCGAGGCCGCTAAGACCGAGTTTGACGTTGTACTGGCTTCTGCTGGCGCGTCCAAGATCAATGTTATCAAGGTCGTCCGCGAGCTGACCGGCCTTGGCCTGAAGGAAGCCAAGGAGAAGGTTGACGGCGCACCGGCCACCATCAAGGAAGGTGTGTCCGAGGCCGAGGCCAACGAGATCAAGGAGAAGCTCGAGGCCGCCGGTGCTACCGTCGAAGTCAAGTAAGGCTTTATCGACGGGATAAACAAGCAAATAAAAGGGCGTACCACAAGGTACGCCCTTTTTCTGTTTCGCTCAGCCCAGCCGCTCCTTGCGCTCGCGGCCATCGCGCAGCAGCGCGGTCAGCGCCGCCCGGTCGCCTGCGCGGATGACGCAGCGGTACTCCTCCAGATGGCGGATAATCTCGTCAATCTCGTCTACCAGCGGCCCGGCGTTGCACAGAAACAGCTCGCTCCACATCTCCTCGTTGAGCTTGGCCACGCGCGTCAGGTCGCGGTAGGAGCCGGCGGAGTAGCCGTTATGCTGATCGGCCTCCGGGCTTTTGATGTACGCTGAGGACACCACATGCGCCAGCTGCGAGGTGAAGGCGATCATGCGGTCGTGCTGCCCGGCCGTGCAGCGCACAGTCTGCCCAAAGCCGAGCGCCATGAAAAACCGCTCAAGCGCCTGCACCGCGGCTTCGTCGCTCGACCGGTTGGGCACGAGGATCATGCTCGCGCCGTCAAACAGCGTCGGCTGCGCGTAATCGAAGCCTGAGAATTCGCGTCCCGCCATCGGGTGCCCGCCGACATAGCGCACACCTGCGTCCAGTGCGGCCTGCTCCAGCCGGTCGAGCAGAAACTGCTTGACACCCACCATATCGATGACCACACAGCCTTTTTTCAGCCGGGGCATAGCCTCCAGCAGCCAATCGACCGTGGCCTGCGGATACAGGCCGATGATGACCAGATCGGCTTCGGGCAGCAGCGCTTCGGTGGCGACAGCGTCGATCGCGCCGTCCGCCTTGGCTTTTTCCGCCGTCTCGCGCGTGCGGTTCCAGCCGAGCACACGGCAGTCGGTGCGCGCCTTTATGGCCTGCGCCATCGAGCCGCCCATCAGGCCGAGACCGGCGATCAGTACGGTTTTGAACATATGCTTTCTCCTCTCGTTCCGTTACAGTACCCGGCGCTCATCGCGCCGCGCACCTTTCCTACTCCCGCTTGGTGATGGCGCACACCCGCCGCCACAGCGGCGTGACGCGGCAGACGGCGAATACGATCAGCGCGCCCGCCAAATTGAGGATCAGGTCATCCACATCGCACGAGCCTACGCCCGAGTAGACCTGCGCGACCTCGACCGCCGTAATGCCCAGCGTGAGCGTTGCAGCGAAGAAAAAGACGCTGCGCTGCCAGCGGAACAGCGCGGGCAGGAAAAATCCCATCGGCGCAAAGGCGGCCAGATTGCCCGCCAGATTGAGTACGACCAGATACAGAGAAATATTGCCGTAGCCATAGGCCAGCAGATAGTTGCGGATGGTGCGCAGCGGCTCCAAATTGACCGCCTCGAGCGTGACACGCCCGGTAAAGCCCCGGCCGAATGCATTGTCAAAAAACAGCACGTTAGCCAGCACCCATAAGTAGTACCAAAACAGCAGCATCACATAGTCGCGCCGGCGCGCCGCACGCGCCCCCTTGGGCACGCCGAAAAAAAACGCCAGCCACAGCAGCGCCGCAATCACCGCGGCAAACCCGAGCTTTATCCCCGGATGTACCGTGTACTGCGGCGCCAGTTCGATATACAGGTTCAGGCAAAGCGCCGCGGCGGTCAGCACCGCCGCCGCCATGCGGATGAGGGTTTTCAAACACAAAGCTCCTTTACAGTGCGTCGGCCTCGGCCAGCCAGAGCGCGGCGCAGGCATCCGAGGGCATACGCCAGTCCCCGCGCGGCGACAGCGCCACCGTGCCGACCTTGGGGCCGTCCGGCAGGCAGGAGCGCTTGAACTGCTGCGCGAAAAAGCGGCGGATAAAGGTCGTCAGCCATTTTTTGATGGTCGCGTCGTCATACGCCCCGGCAAACGCCTGCCTTGCGGCGCGGAACAGCTTACGTGGCGGATAGCCAAAGCGCAGCATATAGTACAGGAAAAAGTCGTGCAGCTCATACGGGCCGACCAGATCCTCGGTCCTTTGGCTGATCTCGCCGTCCTTCGGCGGCAGCAGCTCGGGCGAGACCGGGGTGTCGAGCACGTCCCGCAGCACGCCGGACAGCACCGGGTCGCTCACGCGCGCGGCCTCGTAGGCCGTCAGATAACGCACCAGCGTTTTGGGGACAGAGGCGTTGACGCCGTACATCGACATATGGTCGCCGTTGTAGGTCGCCCAGCCAAGCGCCAGCTCAGACAGGTCGCCCGTGCCGACCACCATACCGCCCTGCTTGTTGGCCAGATCCATCAGCACCAGTGTGCGCATGCGCGCCTGCGCGTTTTCATAGGTCACGGAATGCTCGTTCTGCGGCTGGCCGATATCGGCAAAATGCTGCTCTACCGCGGCCTTGATATCGACCGTTTGCAGCGTCACGCCATAGGCCTCGGCCAGCTTTTCGGCATTGCCCTTGGTGCGCGCGGTCGTGCCGAAGCACGGCATGGTGACCGCGAGGATGCCCTTGCGATCGAGCGCCAGCAGGTCAAAGGCGCGCGCCAGCACGATCAGCGCAAGCGTCGAATCCAGCCCGCCCGACAGGCCGACCACGGCGGTCTTCGCATGGGTGTGCCGCAGGCGGGTGGCAAGGCCGGTGGCTTGCAGGGTCAAAATCTCCTCGCAGCGCTCGTCCAGCCGCGCCTTGTCTCCCGGCACAAAGGGCATACGCGGAAACGCGCGGTGCCGCAGGTCGCACACCGCCGGGGCGAGATGCAGCGCGCCGGTGTGAAGCGCGTCCGCCGCGGCAAAGGTACTCACGCGGCGGCGCTCGTGCAGCAGGCGGCCAAGGTCGATATCAGCATAGCATACACCGCTCGTAAAGCGGCGGCTCTCGGCAAGCAGCGTGCCGTTTTCTGCGATAAGGTCATGCCCGGCGAACACCAAGTCCTGCGTCGATTCGCCAAAGCCCGCATCGGCATACACATAGGCGCACAGCAGCCGTGCGGCATGGCTTTTGACCAGCTCGCGCCGGTAAGCCGCCTTGCCGATCAGCTCGTCCGAGGCCGAGAGGTTGACGATGACGTTCGCGCCTGCCCGTGCCAACGCGGCGGACGGCGGCTCGGGCGCCCAGAGGTCCTCGCAAATCTCCACCCCGAGGGTGAGCGCCGGCATAGCCGGGCTTTGGAACACCTGCCGCCCGCCGAACAGGACCGTCTGCCCACACAACTCGATCGGCTCGTTCTCCACCTCCGCGCCCGAGGCAAAGTAGCGCTGCTCATAAAATTCGCCGTAATTGGGGATATGCTGCTTGGGTACAACGCCCGCGATGCGGCCGCCCGACAGCACGGCCGCGCAGTTATACAGCTTGCCGCGCCGCGCCAGCGGCAGGCCGACCACCACAGCCGCGTTCAGCGCCGCTGTCTGTTCGCGCACAGTATCCAGCGCGGCGCACGTGCCGTCCAACAGCGTCTGCTGCAAAAACAGGTCGCCGCAGGTGTAGCCGGTCAGGCACAGCTCGGGGAACACGATCAGCTGCGCGCCGGTCTCGGCCGCTTCGCGCGCCTGCCGGACGATCTCGGCAGCGTTATAGGCGCAGTCGGCCACGCGCAGCGGCGGCGTTGCCGCAGCGACCTTGATAAATCCGTCTTTCATCCGTGATGGCTCCTTATCAAAACAATTCCAGATAGAGTCAGTATACCCCTTTTTACGCCGCCGCGCAAGAAAAAGCGCGGGGTTTTCGGGATTTTCCCCTGCCGCGCCCGCACATAAATAGAGGAAGGGGCAAAAGCCCCTTCCTCAGGCTGTCGAAAAACCGCAGTTTTTCGACAAAACCGTGCCGCCGCGTCCGGCTCAGCCGACAAAATGCCCGACGCTGTCCGCCGCCTTGTGCATGGTGCGCTCGGCCTTGCCCGCCATGTGCTGCGCGCTTCTGCGCACGGTAGGATTGAGCATCGCGCCCGCCGCCACCATCGAGACGACCGCGCCCGCGACCGCGCCGGTCGCAATACCGGATACAAAGGGAGTGATACGCATAAGATTCCGCCGCCTTTCAAAAAATAATCTCAACTGCTGTTTGGTGCCGCGTTTTTATCATGCCCCGCGCCGCACAAAAATCTGCACGAGTGCGCGCGACAAATTTTTCCCCAAAAAATGCGGCTTCTTTTATCATCCAGCCTGTTTACAAAGCCGCGCACATACGATATAATAGCTGCAAAGCGATTGCAGACCTGCCGAAAACGGCCGCAAAGCAATCCTACCCAACAATCCGCCTTTAAGGCGCGGCCAGCGAGCCGGCTAAGGCAGAAAACAGTGCATACGCCGCCTGCCGGGTCTCGCCCGGATGGGATCGGTGTGTTTCATTGTACGGCTTTTCTGCTATCGTGCGGAGAGCCGTTTTTTCATTTTTTGACAGGGAGGTGGATCGATGGCCGGACAAAAGGCCGTCATCATGGACGCGGACGGCGTGCGCCGCGCGCTGACCCGCATCGCGTTTGAGATCGTTGAAAAAAATCAGGGCGCGGAGCATGTGCTGCTGGCCGGGATACGCACGCGCGGGGTGTATCTGGCGCGTCGCATCGCGCAAAAGCTCGGCGAGGTCGAGGGCAGCGCGCCCGACGTGCTCGAGCTGGATGTGACCCCTTGGCGGGACGACAAGCCCCGCACGGGCGTGCCGCCCTGCCAGCGGGACGCGCGCGTTGAAGGCGCGACCGTCATTCTGGTGGACGATGTGCTTTACACCGGGCGCACGGTACGCGCGGCGATCGAGGCCGTCAGCCAGCTTGGCCGCGCCGGGCGCATCCAGCTCGCCGTGCTGATCGACCGCGGCCACCGCGAGCTTCCCATCCGTCCGGACTACATCGGCAAAAATTTGCCGACCGCGCGCGACGAGCGCGTTTCCGTGCGCCTGACCGAGGTAGATGGCCTGGACAACGTTGTTATTTTATAAATCAACCGCCGTATCAATACAAAAAGGAGTGCGCATATGTCGATTCAAACATTGGTAGACAAGATCAAGGAAAAGGGCAACCCGACCGTCGTCGGGCTGGACGCCCGGCTGGAGTACATCCCGGCGCATATCTCCGGCCGCAACATGATGCTGCACGGTGAAACGCTGCGCGCGGCGGCCGAAAGCGTGGTCGCCTTCAACTGCGGCCTGATCGACGCGCTGTGCGATATCGTGCCGGCCGTCAAGCCGCAGGCCGCGTATTATGAGCTGCTCGGCTCGTATGGCGCGATGGCGCTCAAGGAGACCATCGACTACGCGCACGCCAAGGGCATGTACGTCATCGGCGATATCAAGCGCAACGATATCGGCGCGACCGCCACGGCCTACGCCGAGGCCTACCTCGGCAAGACCCGCGTGGGCGATACCGAGATCGCGCCCTACGGCTGCGATTCGGTGACGGTCAACGGCTACCTCGGCACGGACGGCATCGAGCCGTTCCTCAAGGAGTGCCGCGGACGGGACAAGAGCCTGTTCGTGCTGGTCAAGACCTCCAACCCCTCCTCGGGCGAGCTGCAAAACCGCGATATGGAGGGCAAGCCGCTCTATGCCCGCATGGCCGAAATGGTCGCCCAGTGGGGCGCGGGGCTGGACACCCCCTGCGGCTACAACCAGATCGGCGCGGTCGTCGGCGCGACTTGGCCGGAGGAGCAGCGGATCGTGCGCGCGCTGCTGCCCAAGTCCTACTTCCTTGTGCCCGGCTACGGCGCGCAGGGCGCGACTGCCAAGGACATCGCAAACGCCTTTAACGACGACGGACTGGGCGCGATCGTCAACTCCTCGCGCGCCATCATGTGCGCGTGGAAAAAGACCGGCGGCGACGGACGCGACTACAAGCAGGCTGCCCGTGCCGAGGCCATCCGTATGCGGGATGAGATCGTTGCGGCCATCCGGTAAGCGATAGTATAGGGGGAGTACGCCGCGCCGGCAGGCGCGCATCCGGCAGGTTCTGCGCTTTGCGTAAAACCCAAAAACCGGGAGCACCTATCACGGTTTTTATACAAGTACGGAGCGAAGCTTCGTTTATCGGAGCTTTGCGCAGTTCAGGGCGCATCCGTGCCGCAGGCGTGGTGCGTCCCCTCGATTGGAAGCGTGATTCCAACTCGAAGTACAAAGGAGCGTGGAGATAACAAAGTGGAAGGAACGAATATGAAAAAAGCGTATCTGCTGCTGGCAGACGGCACGCTGTTTGAGGGCGTGTCCGTCGGCTATGAGGGCCAGAGCATCGGCGAGGTCGTATTCAACACCGGCATGGCCGGCTATCAGGAGGTACTGACCGATCCGTCCTACTTCGGTCAGACCGTCACCATGACCTATCCGCTCATTGGCAACTACGGCATCAATTTTGACGATTATGAATCCCACAAAAGCTGGGTCTCGGGCTTTATCATGCGCGAGCTGTGTGAGCACCCCTCCAACTGGCGCTGCAAGCACACGCTGGATGATTACCTCAAAAGCCAGAAGGTCGTTGGTCTTGCCGGGATCGACACCCGCGCGCTCACCCGCAAGCTGCGGGGCGAGGGCGTGATGAACGGCGTGATCTACACCGAGGGCTTCGCGCCCGACGCGCAAACCATTGAAGCCATGCGCGCCTATACGGTAAAGGACGCGGTCAAGACCGTCACCTGCGCGGAAAACATCGTTTATCCGCCCGACAGTGGCGCGCCGCGCTACCGCATCGCGCTGTATGACTACGGCGTCAAGTACAACATCGAGCGCGAGCTGTGCAAGCGCGGCTGCGAGGTCACGGTCGTCCCGGCGCTGACCCCGGTCGAGGACATTGCCGGCAAGTACGACGGCGTCATGCTGTCCAACGGCCCGGGCGACCCGGCGGAAAACGTCGAGGCCATCGCGCTGCTGCGCCGCCTGCTCGAAACCGGCATACCGATCTTCGGCATCTGCCTCGGCCATCAGCTGCTCTCGCTCGCCATCGGCGCCAAGACCGAAAAGCTCAAGTACGGCCACCGCGGCGTCAACCACCCGGTCAAGGATCTGGACACCGACCGCACCTATATCACCAGCCAGAACCACGGCTACGCCGTCGTGGGCGAAACGGTCGACCCGGCGCTTGCCCGCGTGCGCTATATCAACCTGAACGACGGCACGGTCGAGGGCGTTGAGCACGTCGGCAAGCCGGTGTTCACCGTGCAGTACCACCCGGAGGTCTGCCCTGGTCCGATGGACACCTCCTACCTGTTTGACAAATTCCTCGAAAACATCGACAAGACGAAAGGGGGCGCTCAGTAATGCCGCTGCGCAAGGATATCAAAAAGGTCATGGTGCTCGGCTCGGGCCCTATCGTCATCGGACAGGCGGCCGAGTTTGACTACGCGGGCACGCAGGCCTGCCGCGCACTGCGCGAGGAGGGGCTGGAGGTCGTGCTGGTCAACTCCAACCCGGCCACCATCATGACCGACAAGGCCATGGCCGACAAGGTGTATATCGAGCCGCTGACCGTCGAGGCCGTGCAGGAGATCATCCGCAAGGAGCGTCCGGACAGCCTGCTGCCCAACCTTGGCGGCCAAACCGGCCTGAACCTCGCCATGGAGCTGTGCGAAAACGGCTTTTTGGACAAGTGGGGCGTAAAGCTGCTCGGCGCAAAGCCGGATACCATCGCCAAGGCCGAGGACCGCCAGTTGTTCAAGGACACGATGGAAAAGATCGGTGAGCCGTGTATTGCCTCCAAGGTCGTTCACTCGGTCGAGGACGCGGTCGAGTTCACCCGTGAGATCGGCCTGCCGGTCATCATCCGTCCGGCGTACACGCTTGGCGGCACGGGCGGCGGCATCGCCTATACCTGGGAGCAGCTGCGCGAGATCGCCGCGAGCGGCATCATGCACTCCCGCGTGGACGAAATTCTGGTCGAAAAGTGCATCACCGGCTGGAAAGAGATCGAGTACGAGGTCATGCGCGACCACAAGGGCAACGCCATCACGATCTGCAACATGGAAAACGTCGATCCCGTAGGCGTACACACGGGCGACTCGGTCGTCGTCGCCCCGTCGCAGACCCTGTGCGACAAGGAATACCAGATGCTGCGCACGGCGGCGCTCAACATCATCACCGAGCTTGGCATCGAGGGCGGCTGTAACGTGCAGTTCGCGCTGCACCCGCATTCGTTCGAATACGCGGTCATCGAGGTCAATCCCCGCGTGTCGCGCTCGTCTGCGCTGGCCTCCAAGGCGACCGGCTATCCCATCGCCAAGGTAACGGCCAAGATCGCGGTCGGCTATGGTCTGGATGAGATCGTAAACGCCGTCACGCAAAAGACCAAGGCCTGCTTCGAGCCGGCCATTGACTACTGCGTGGTCAAGTTCCCCCGCTGGCCGTTTGACAAGTTCGTGTACGCGGACAACACCCTCGGCACCCAGATGAAGGCCACCGGCGAGGTCATGGCCATCGACAGCAGCTTTGAGGCCGCGCTGATGAAGGCCGTGCGCGGCTGCGAAATTAAGCTCGACAGCCTGATCGTGCCCCGCCTGCGGCAGCTGCCCGATGCCGAGATCCGCAAGGGCGTCGCCCGCACGGACGACCAGCGCCTGTTCCACATCTGCGAGGCGCTGCGCCGCGACATCATGACCATCGAGGAGATCCACGAGGTAACGACCGTGGATACCTTCTTCCTGCACAAATTCCAAAACATCGTGCGCATGGAGCAGGCGCTCGCCGCGGCGGACGAAATCGACGATGCCCTGTACCTGCGCGCCAAAAAGCTGGGCTTTTTGGACAAGACCATCACCGAGCTTTCAGGCAAGGATATCTCGTCCGTCGCGCGCCTGCCGGTTTACAAGATGGTTGACACCTGCGCAGCTGAGTTCGAGGCCGAAACGCCGTACTACTACTCGACCTACGACGAGCAGACCGAGGTAAAGCCCGCCACCGGCAAGAAAAAGGTGCTGGTGCTCGGCTCCGGGCCGATCCGCATCGGGCAGGGCATCGAATTTGACTATTGCTCGGTGCACGCGGTATGGGCGCTGCAAAAGCTCGGCTGCGAGACCGTCATCATCAACAACAACCCCGAGACTGTCTCGACCGATTTTGACACCGCCGACCGCCTGTACTTTGAGCCGCTCACGCCCGAGGACGTGACCGGCGTGGTGAACGCTGAAAAGCCGGACTACGCCATCGTGCAGTTCGGCGGCCAGACGGCCATCAACCTTGCCGCGCACATCGAAAAGCTGGGCATCCCGATCCTCGGCACGCCCGCGTGGAGCATCGACGCGGCCGAGGACCGCGAGAAATTTGACGTCATTCTGGAAAAGTGCGGCATCCCGCGTCCGGCCGGCCACACGGTTATGACCGAGGAGGAGGCCGTGCGCGCGGCGGACGACCTTGGCTATCCGGTGCTCGTCCGCCCGAGCTATGTGCTGGGCGGCCAGGGCATGGAGATCGCCTATAAGGAGGAGGACGTGCGTGAGTTCATGCGCGTCATCACCCGCAACAAGGTGGAAAACCCCGTGCTTGTCGATAAGTATATGATGGGACGCGAGATCGAGGTCGACGCCATCTGCGACGGCAGTGATATCCTCATCCCCGGCATCATGGAGCATTTCGAGCGCGCGGGCATCCATTCGGGTGACTCGATCTCCATCTACCCGTCCATCAACATCGAGCAGAAGCACAAGGAAACCATCCTGCGCTACACCGAGGCGCTGGCCAAAAATCTGGCCGTGCTCGGCTTGGTCAACATCCAGTTCGTGCTGTATAACGATGAGGTCTATGTCATCGAGGTCAATCCCCGCTCATCTCGCACCGTGCCCTATATCTCCAAGGTCACCGGCGTGCCCATGGTCGATCTGGCCACCCGCTGCATGTTCGGTGAAAAGCTGGCTGAAATGGGCTGCGGCACCGGCCTGCACCCGGAAAGCGACCACTACGCGGTCAAGGTGCCGGTGTTCTCCTTCCAGAAGCTGCGCGACCTTGACACCCAGCTCGGGCCGGAGATGAAATCGACCGGCGAGGTGCTCGGCGTGTCGACCTCCTTCCGCGAGGCGCTGCTCAAGGGGCTTGTGGGTGCGGGTTTCCAGATGAAGCGCCGGGGCGCGGTGCTGATCTCGGTGCGGGACAGCGATAAGCAGGAGGCCATCAAGATCGGCGAGCGCTTTGAAGCGCTTGGCTTTGACGTGTACGCCACCAGCGGCACGGCCAACGTGCTCAACCGCCATATGGTCGCAGCCAGCGCCATCCGCAATGTGGACGAGCCTTCGCCCAACATCATCGACCTGATCGAATCCGGCAAGATCGACTACGTCATCGCCACCTCGGTCAAGGGTCGCCATCCCGAGCTTGGCTCGGTGCACATCCGCCGCACCGCGGTCGAGCGCGCCATCCCCTGCCTGACCAGCATGGACACAGCCTCCGCGCTGCTGCGCTGCTTAGAGGGCGATGTGCGCATCGAAAACTGCGAGATGGTCAATATCAACAGGCTCTAAAAGGGGGTCGTTATGTCTATACAGGAAATTTGCCGCGTTGCCGAGCACACGCAGTTGGGTGAGGGCTTATATTCGATGACGCTCGAAGCGCCGGGCATCGCGGCGGCCGCGCAGTGCGGCCAGTTCGTACACATTGCCTGCGGCGCGGGCAATCTGCTGCGCCGTCCGATCTCGATCTGCACTTGGCAGGAGGGGCTGGTGCGCCTTGTCTATCAGGTCAAAGGCGAGGGGACAAAGTGGCTGCGCACCCGCCGCGTGGGCGATGCGCTGGATGTGCTCGGCCCGCTCGGGCACGGGTTTGACATCGCCGCGCTGGGCGCCAAGCCCGTGCTGATTGGCGGCGGCATCGGCGTGCCGCCCATGCTGGCCTGCGCGCAGCGGGCGGCGGGCACGGGTGCGTCGCCCCGCGCCGTGCTCGGCTTCCGCTCAAAGGCGGCGGTCATTTTGGAGGGAGATTTCCGCGCTGTCTGCCCGACCTTTGTCACCACAGACGACGGCTCATATGCGCGCGGCGGCTTTGTCACCGATGTGCTGCGCGAGCTTGCCGCGGATGCGACCGGTGTTGCCGCCTGCGGCCCCCGCCCCATGCTCCGGGCGGTCGCCGCCATCGCCGGAGAGGCCAGTCTGCCCTGCTACGTTTCGATGGAGGAGCGCATGGGCTGCGGCATCGGCGCGTGCCTTGTCTGCGCCTGCGCGCTCAAGGCGGCGGACGGAGAAACGCGGTACGGCCACGTCTGCAAGGACGGCCCGGTATTCAACGCAGAGGAGGTTATGTGGTAATGGCAGATTTGCACGTCGATTTCTGCGGTGTTCCGCTGAAAAACCCCATTACGACCGCCTCGGGTACCTTCGGCTTCGGCCATGAGTACGGTGCATTTTTCGACCTGTCGCTGCTCGGCGGCATCGGCGTCAAGGGACTGACTCCGTCCGAGCGTCTCGGCAACCCCGCGCCCCGCATCGCCGAAACGCCGAGCGGTATTCTCAACTGCGTCGGCCTGCAAAACCCCGGCATTGACCGCTTCATCACCGAGCAAATTCCGTTTTTGCGGCAGCACGACACCAAAATTATTGCCAATGTGTCAGGCAACACGGTTGAGGAATACGAGGGCATGGTCGAAAAGATATCGGATGCCGACGTCGACCTGATCGAGATGAATATCTCCTGCCCGAACGTCAAGTGCGGCGGCATGGCCTTCGGCACGCAGCCGGGCATGGTCGAGGAGGTCGTTACGGCGGCCAAGGCCAAAGCCAAAAAGCCGCTGATCGTCAAGCTCTCCCCCAACGTGACCGATATCGCTGAAATCGCGCGGGCGGCAGTCTCCGCAGGCGCGGACGCGCTCTCGCTCATCAACACGCTGCTCGGTATGCGCATCGACATTCAAACGCGCCGTCCCATCCTGTCCAACGTGATGGGTGGCCTGTCCGGCCCGGCGGTGTTTCCTGTGGCTGTGCGCATGGTCTATCAGGTGCGCAAAGCGGTCAATGTGCCCATTCTCGGCATGGGCGGCATCCGCACTGGGCATGACATCGTTGAGATGCTGCTTGCGGGCGCGGACGCGGTCGCCATCGGCACGGCGCTGTTCGCTGACCCGACCGCGCCGGTCAAGGCGCTGGCCGAGCTGACAGACTGGATGGACGCACACGGCGTAAAGAGCGTGCGTGAGCTGTCCGGCGCGGTGGAGGTGCTTGCATGACAACGGTTTATCTGATCCGCCACGCCGAAGCCGAGGGCAATGTCTACCGCCGCTGCCACGGCCAATATGACAGCCTGCTCACCCCGCAGGGCTACGCGCAGCTGCCCCATCTGGCTAAGCGGTTTACGGACGTGCCGCTGGACGCGGTCTATTCGTCCGACCTGTTCCGCGCACGCATGACGGCCGAGGCCGTCGCGCAGCCACATGGCCTGCCGGTCGAGACCCGCCCGGTACTGCGCGAGATCGACATGGGCGACTGGGAGGATCTGCCCTGGGCCGAGCTACCGCGCCTGTGGCCGGAGGACTATGCGCGCTGGCACAGCCGCCCGTGGGACGCGACCCCGCCCCATGGCGAAAGCGTAGTCGGCGCGGGCGCGCGTATGCTGGACGGTGTGCGCGCACTGGTGCGCCGGCACGAGGGGCATACCATCGCCGTCGTCACGCACGGCTCGGCCATCCGCGGTGCGCTGACTCTTGCGCACGGCTATGCGCCCGAGCAGATGGGCGAGATCGGCTGGGGGGACAACACCTGCGTGGCTAAGCTTGCGTTCGATACACCAGACCGTGTGACCGTTGTGTACGAGAACGACGCTTCTCATCTGCCGCAGGAGCTGTCCACCTTTGCGTCCATTGGCTGGAAAAACAGCAAGGGCTTGCCGTCCACGCCGCAAATTTGGTTCCGCCGCGCCGACCCGCAGAACGCCGAAGATGCGGCGCGCATCACCGCCTATATGCGCGAATTGCACCGCAGCGCCTATGGCACAGACGCCGGCCTTGACCCGGACGCGCTGCTGCACGACGTTGTGCGCGCGCAGGCGGTCAGCCCGCGCGCCTGCTGCTTTGGCTGCATGGAAAGCGGCGAGGAGGTCGCGCTGGTCTACCTGAAAACATGGTACGAGGACGAGCCGGAGGTCGGTCTGGTCGGCGGCTTCTGCATTGATGCAGCCTATCGCGGCCACGGCCTGAGCGGCCAGATCATTGGACAGGCAATCAGCGTGTACCGCCAGCTGGGCAAAATATGGCTGTGCGCGCACGTTGCCGAGGCCAACGCCCGCGCCCGGGGCTTCTATCAGAAATTCGGCTTTACACCGCGCGGCGAATACCGCGACGCAAACGGAAACCACTTGCGCATGTTCAAGCGCATCCAGCCGGATTGAATATGCGCTGTCCCTTCGATACACATAAACGGTGTGCCTGCTAAGCCGGGCGCACCGTTTTTCCCTCACCGAACGTAGCTTTTCGCAAAAAAGCACACCCGGAAAAGGGTGTGCTTTCTGTTTATCTGCGGCTTGCCGCTATCTTCTTTTCTCCTGCGCGGCGCACAGGCTTTACTGCGCCGTGTCCTCCCCGCCGCTCAGGTCAGCCTGCAGCTCGGCCTGCGCGCTCTGCTCAAGAACCTTCTCGGCCTCGACTTCGGCAGCCTGCTGCTCAGCAGGCAGGTAGTCGGCCACGTTCTGGTAGCTGATCTGGTCGAACAGCTCGGTCGTCTGCACGTCGGCCTCGCTCATCCACTGGTCGAGCAGCACATCCATCGTTCTGCCGAGCGCGCCCGCAATGGCATCCTGATAGTTCTGGTACTGGCCTTCGGTGTTCAGCGGCTCACGCTTGATGATGTGATAGCCGTAATCGCTCTTGACGAGCGCGGAGATCTGACCCTCGGTCAGTGCCTTGGCGCCCTCGTAGAATGGCTCGACCATATCGCCCTTGGTGAAGATATAGCCGTCCGGATTGCTGGCCAGCCCGGTATCCTCGCTGACCTCGTTCATCACGGCGTCAAAGTCCTCGCCCGCGTTCAGGCGGTCGAGCACCTTTTGCGCGTCGGCCTTGGCCTGCTCCTCGGTGCGCTTGACCTCGCCGGTCATCGGGTCGGTCGTGCCAATCAGAATGTGCTTGGCCGAGATATAGTTGTCACGGAAGTAGGCCTTCAGCTCGTCCTCACTCGGCTTGTTCAGTCCATTTTCACCGAAATAATACTCGTCCAGCGCCGCATAGACCTGACTGAGATACATGAAGTTGCTATAGGTCTGGTCTGTAAAGCCCCCCAGCGCGATCTTCATGATATAGTTGTTATAGCCGCCTGACTGCTCGATCAGATCCTGCCGGACGTCGTACAGCTCCCTCTGCTGCGCGTCGGTCAGCGACAGGCCGGCCTTGTCAAACTCCTGCAGCAGCACATGGGTGTACACCGCCTGATTACGCGCGTCCACCGGCAGCGCCGCGCCCATCATATCCGCCATCTCGGGATCGTCCCAGATGTCCATGAGACCGTAAAACTGCGCGTACAGGTTGGTATAGTACTGCATATTGTAATAGAAATAGGTCGCGTATTCGTCCGCCGGAATGGCGTCTCCGTTGACCGTCATGACGGTGGGCGCACCGCTCGCCAGCGGCTCATAGGTGAACGAGGTACTCGACCTGCGCCACATGAGCGCCCCGGCCACGACCGCCAGCATGATAACCAGCGCGATCGCACGCTGCATATTCTTTCTCATGTTTGGAACTCTCCTTGTCTAAATTAAAGCTGAACATACGGTTTATTATAGCACGCCCTCCGCCGAAAGACAAGCAAAGACACAAAATCATCACAAAGGCGCGTGCTCAGCCCGGCTTTTACGGCTCCTTCTCACTCCATCAGGCCAACGCAGTCGTAATATGGCTTTTCAGCAATCAACTTTTTGTTATCTTTGAATAAAGTATGCCCAAGTGTAATCACCAGATAGTCCACCTTGCCGAGTAGCGCCTCGAAGGAGACGTTCGGGATGCCCTGCACCTCATCCGCCTCGGCAAACGGCTCACAGGCGATGACACGCACACCCTTTTGCTGTAAGATGTGGCACAGCTCGATCGAGGGTGACTCGCGCATATCGTCCACGTCGGGCTTGTAGCTCAGGCCGAGCACGCCGACCGTGTCCGTCACCTTGCGCAGCGCGCCGACGACCTTATCCGCGACAAAGCGCGGCTTGTTTTCGTTTCGCTCCCGCGCGGCCAGAATGACCTTGGCCTCAGCCGGGAACTGCTCATAGATGAACCACGGGTCGACCGCGATGCAGTGTCCGCCCACGCCGACGCCCGGGGTCAGGATGTTGACGCGCGGATGGCAGTTGGCCAGCCGAATCAGCTCAAACACATCGATGCCCATCTTGTCGCAGATGACTGACAGCTCGTTGGCGTAAGCGATGTTGACATCCCGGAAGGTGTTTTCGGTCAGCTTGCACATCTCGGCGGTCAGGTCGTCCGTTTTGTGCACCACGCCCTTTTCCAGCACCTTTTCGTAGATGGCGGCTGCCATCTCGGCCGCTTCGGGCGTGCGCGCGCCGACAATGCGGTCGTTGTTCTTCAGCTCGTACATCATATTGCCAGGGATGACGCGCTCCGGACAATGCGCGACGTGCAGCTTGTCCATCGGAATGCCGGACTCCTCGGACAGCACGCGGGCGAGCAGCTCGGTCGTGTGCGGCGGCACGGTCGATTCGAGAATGACCAGATTGGATGCCTCCAGCACCTTGCCCGCCATGCGCCCGGCAGACTCGACATACGTTAGGTCGGCCTTATGGCTGCCCGTCTCATCCTGATAGAAGGGCGTGGGCACGGCGATGTAAAACACATCTGACGGATGCAGCTCACCGGAAAAATGCAGATGCCCGTGCGCCACAGCGGTCTCAAACGCCTGCTGCAAGCCTGGCTCGACGATGTGGATGTGTCCGCCCCGCAGCGTCTCGATCGTTTGCTCGTTCACGTCAAAGCCGCATACCTCAAAGCCGGCCTCCGCGAGTGTGATCGCAGTGGGCAGGCCGATATAACCCAATCCCATGACAGTAATTTTCATAATATCATAACCTCTTTATCGACATTCTTTAATCATTATACCACTTTTCTGTTGAATTTCAATCTAAGGTTTGAATTTTCGGGATAAACCGTCTATAATGAAATATACACCGCCATTCACACCCGTTCAGGGAGGATGATTATTATGATTTTCAAGGGCCTGCTCGATGACGCGCGCTCGATCCGCGACCGCGACCCCGCCGCGCGCACCACGCTTGAGGTCTTTTTGCTCTACCAAGGCTTTCATGCGCTGATTTACCACCGTCCGGCGCATTGGCTGTACCAACGGGGGCACTTTTTCCTTGCCCGCGCGCTTTCGCAGTTTGCGCGGCATATGACCGGTATCGAGATACACCCCGGCGCAACCATCGGCCGCCGCCTGTTCATCGACCACGGCATGGGCATCGTCATCGGTGAGACCGCCGAGATCGGAGACGATTGCACGATCTACCACGGCGTCACCCTCGGCGGCACCGGACACGACACCGGCAAGCGCCACCCGACCATCGGCAACAACGTGCTGATCTCGACAGGCGCCAAGGTACTCGGCCCGTTCAAGGTGGGCGACAACAGCCGCATCGGCGCAAATGCCGTCGTGTTGCAAGAGGTGCCGCCCAACTCGACCGTCGTGGGGGTCAAGGCGCGCGTGGTCAAGATAGACGGCCAGCGCGTCGGCCCGTCCCCCTCCTACTCGCTCGACCAAATCAACCTGCCCGATCCCGTGTCGCAGGAGCTGTGCCGCTTGCAGCACCGCATCTATATCAGCGAGCAAAAGCTCAAAAAAGAGGAGCAGTACGAGCGCGAGGCCGACGAGTGACGCCCCGCTGCCAGCTTCCGGCAACGTCAAAGGCCGCTTCCCTTACGGGAAGCGGCCCTTTTGCCGTTTTTTACTTATTCTTCAGGTTGAAGAACGCGGTCTTACCGGGATACTGTGCCACGTCCTCGCCAAGCTCCTCCTCGATGCGGAGCAGCTGGTTGTACTTGGCAACGCGGTCAGTGCGGCTCGGCGCGCCGGTCTTGATCTGGCCGGCGTTGAGCGCCACGGCGATATCCGCGATGGTCGCGTCCTCGGTCTCGCCCGAGCGGTGCGAAACGACGGCGGTGTAGCCCGCGCGGTTAGCCATCTGGATTGCGTCGAGGGTCTCGGTCAGCGAGCCGATCTGGTTTACCTTGATGAGGATGGAGTTGGCAACGCCCAGCTCGATGCCCTTGGACAGGCGGCTGGTGTTGGTAACGAACAGGTCATCGCCGACCAGCTGGATCTTGTCGCCCAGCGTCTTGGTCAGCATCGCCCAGCCTTCCCAGTCCTCCTCAGCCATGCCGTCCTCAAGGGAGATGATGGGGTACTTCTCGGCAAAGCCCTTCCACATCTTGACCAGCTGCTGCTGGGTCATCTTGCGGCCGGACTTGGGCTGGATATAGCACTTCTCCTCATCGTTCCACCACTCGGAGGAGGCAGCGTCGATGGCGATCATGAAGTCCTCGCCGGGCTTGTAGCCGGCCTCCTCAATGGCCTGCACGATGACCTTGAGCGCGTCCTCGTCCTTCTTCAGGTTGGGCGCGTAGCCGCCCTCGTCGCCCACGCCGGCGGCCGGAGTGCCGTTCTCCTTGAGCGTGGTCTTGAGCTGGTGGAACACCTCTGCGCAGCGGCGCAGCGCCTCGCGGAAGGAGGGCGCGGAAACCGGCATGATCATAAACTCCTGAATCTCAACGTTGTTGGTCGCGTGCGCGCCGCCGTTGAGAATGTTCATCATGGGCATCGGCAGAGTCTTGGCATTGCAGCCGCCGATATAGTTGTACAGCGGCATCGAGAGCGCCTCAGCCGCCGCCTTGGCAACCGCCATAGACACGCCCAGAATCGCATTTGCGCCGAACTTGGTCTTGTTGGGGGTGCCGTCCGCCTCGATCATCGCCTTGTCGATGGCCTGCTGGTCGAGCGCGTTCATGCCGATGATGGTCTCAGCGATCTCGCCGTTGACTGCATCGACCGCCTTGAGCACACCCTTGCCGTTGTAGCGGGACTTATCGCCGTCACGCAGCTCGCAAGCCTCGAAAATGCCGGTCGAAGCGCCGGACGGAACGGCCGCGCGGCCCATATAGGCGCCGGTGTCGCCCTCAACATAGACCTCGACCTCGACGGTCGGATTGCCGCGGGAGTCCATGACCTCACGGCCGAGTACATCAACGATTTCAATGTAGCCCTTCATAGTTGTTTTCTCCTTTATATTAAAATTTAAGGAACGCATTTTATTCCCTATGCGAGCCAGGCTTTGCCTGACTTACATACCACAACCCGCGCCGCTGCGGACGGGATGCGGGTTATCGAAAAAGCTTCTGCGAAACTTTTTTCGCAGCTAAGAGGTGGAAGTCCCCCTTAGACGATCAGCAGACTCTTGCCGGTCATCTCCTCCGGCTGGGGCAGCCCCATCATCGCAAGCAGCGTCGGTGCAATATCAGCCAGCACACCGCCCTCGGCCAGCTTGCCCTTGTGGCCGATCATCGCAAGCGGCACGGGATTGGTCGAGTGCGCGGTGAACGGGGTAACGCCGTCCGCGTCCAGCATCTGGTCAACGTTGCCGTGGTCGGCGGTCAGCAGGCACTGGCCATCCATCTTGAGGATAGCGTCAACGACCTTACCCACGCCCTCGTCCACGGCCTCGATGGCCTTGACGGCGGCATCAAACACGCCGGTGTGGCCAACCATATCGCAGTTTGCGAAGTTGAGCACGATCATGTCGTACTTGCCGGACAGGATGCGCTTGACGCACTCCTCCGTCACGGCAGGCTCGCTCATCTCCGGCTGAAGGTCATAAGTGGCCACCTTGGGAGAGGGGATCAGCGCACGGTCCTCGCCCGGGTACTCCTTTTCCACGCCGCCGTTGAAGAAAAACGTGACATGCGCGTACTTCTCGGTCTCGGCAATGCGCAGCTGGGTCAGTCCCTTGTCCGAAATATACTCGCCAAAGGTGTTTTGCAGCGACTGCGGCTTGAAGGCGATCTCCACACCCGGGATGGTCGCGTCGTACTGCGTCATGCAAACATAGTGGATATTGCGCTTGTCGCGCGCAAATCCCGTAAACGCATCGTCCACAAAGGCACGGGTGATCTCACGCGCGCGGTCGGGGCGGAAGTTTGCAAAGATGATCGCGTCGTCGTTCTGCACGGTCGCGCCCTCGGTCACGATTACGGGTACAACGAACTCGTCAGTCACACCCGCGTCGTAGGAGGCCTGCATCGCCTCGTGCGCCGAAGCTGCGTGCTCGCCAACGCCGTTTACGATCGCGTCATAGGCCTTTTCCACGCGCTCCCAGCGGTTGTCGCGGTCCATCGCGTAGTACCGGCCGGAAATGGTGGCGATGCAGCCAAGTTCGACCGCGTTGATTTTGGCCTGCAGGCGGTCGATATACTCGATACCCGACTGCGGCGGCGTGTCGCGGCCGTCCATAAAGCAGTGGAAGCAGACCTTGCGCAAACCACTGCGGCGCGCCAGCTCGAGCAGAGCGAACATGTGGTCGATGTGCGAATGCACGCCGCCATCCGACAGCAGGCCGAAGATATGCAGCGTGGAATTAAACCACTTGCACTGGTCGATCGCGCTGCGCAGCGCCTCGTTCTCAAAGAACGTGCCGTCCTGTATCGCCTTGGTGATGCGCGTCAACTCCTGATACACGATGCGGCCCGCGCCGATATTGGTGTGGCCGACCTCGGAATTGCCCATCTGCCCGTCCGGCAGGCCGACATCCAAGCCGGATGCACCGATATCGACCGTCGGGTTTTCGCTGAATATCCTGTCCAGATTGGGGGTCTTGGCCACCTTGATGGCGTTGCCCTTGACCTCATCGCGGTGGCCGAAGCCGTCCATGATGATGAGCGCGGTCGGCTTCTTAGGCGCGGACTTGGCAGCGGCCTTTTTCGGCGCAGTCTTCTTGTCCGCCGTCTGCTTGGCGGCGGGCTTTTTGGCAGACGCAGGCTCAGCCTTGGGTGCGCCGGTCTTGATTTCCTCAGCCGCAGGCGTTGCCGCAGCCTTAGCGGCGGGCTTTTGCGCTTGGATTCTCCTCATTGAAATTCAAACAACTCCTTTACAAAGCGGGCGAAAGGGGACAACGCAGCTACCCGGTGTCCCCTCCCGCAGCGCGGTGCGCAAGCACGGGTGCTCTCTTACCGCAGTATTTTCTTATTGGTTGGCGGCTTCGACAATGGCCGCGAAGTCGGCGCTCTTGAGCGAGGCGCCGCCGATCAGGCCGCCGTCCACGTCGGGCTGCGCGAGCAGCTCGGCGGCGTTCTGGGCGTTCATCGAGCCGCCGTACTGGACGGTGATGCCGCGTGCGGCGCGCGCGCCGTACTTCTCGCGCAGGCAATCGCGGATCGCACCGCAGACCTCACCCGCCTGCTCGGCGGTGGCGGTTTTGCCCGTGCCGATCGCCCAGATCGGCTCGTAGGCGATGACGACCTTCTTCACGTCCTCCACCGCGACGCCCTGCAGGGCGATCTTGAGCTGCTTGCGGATAACCTCCATGGTCACATCCTGCTCGCGCTCAGCCAGCGACTCGCCCACGCACAGGATCGGACGCAGGCCACCGGCCAACGCGGCGAGTACCTTCTTGTTGCAGGACTCGTCGGTCTCGTTGAAGTACTGGCGGCGCTCGGAATGGCCGATGATGACATATTTGACGCCCAGCTCCTTGAGCATATCGGCGGAGATCTCGCCGGTGAACGCGCCGGCCTTCTCAAAATGCATGTTCTCCGCACCGATGGCGATCTTCGAGCCCTTGGCCGCCTTGACAGCGACCTGTATATCGGTAAACGGTACGCAAAGCACCATCTCACACCATTTGGTCTTGGAAAGCAGCGGCTTCATCTCCTCGATGAGCGCCTTGGCCTCAGCCGGTGTCTTATTCATCTTCCAGTTACCCGCGATGATGGTCTTACGGTATCTGCGATTCATTGTTGGTTTTGCCCCTTTCAAAATTCAGAACGGCTCTGCCCGTCCCAACTGTTTAAGTATGCCACGGAGCGGAGACCGCTCCGTTATAAACGCGCCGGTTTACTTATCCTGCAGGCAGGCGATGCCCGGCAGCTCCAGACCCTCCAAAAACTCAAGCGAAGCGCCGCCGCCCGTCGAGATGTGGGTCATCTTATCGGCAAAGCCGAGCTTCTCGACCGCCGCGGCAGAGTCGCCGCCGCCGATGATCGAAACTGCCTTCGAGCCCGCGATCGCCTTGGCCACCGCCTTGGTGCCTACCGCGAAGGCGTCAAACTCGAACACGCCCATCGGGCCGTTCCAGACGACCGTGCCCGCGTCCGCCACAGCCGCGGAGAACAGCTCGACGGTCTTCGGGCCGATATCCAGACCCATCATGCCCTCGGGCAGCTTGCCGGCCTCGTATACGACCGGCTCGGCGTCCGCGCCGAAGTGGTCGCCGCAGACGGTGTCCACGGGCAGCAGCAGCTTAACGCCCTTGTCCGCAGCCTTCTTGAAGAGACCGAGCGCCAGCTCGAGCTTATCCTCCTCGCACAGCGAGGTGCCGATCGAGCCGCCCTGCGCCTTGGAGAAGGTGTAGGCCATGCCGCCGCCGATGATAACGGTATCGCACTTGTCGATCAGGTTATTGATGACGTTGATCTTGTCGGAGACCTTCGCGCCGCCGAGGATGGCAACGAACGGGCGCGCCGGATCGGACAGCGCCTTGCCCATGATCGAGATCTCCTTGTTGATGAGGAAGCCGCAGACGGCGGGCAGATAGTCGGCGATGCCGGCGGTCGAGGCGTGCGCGCGGTGCGCGGTGCCGAATGCATCGTTGACGTAGATCTCGGCAAGCGAGGCCATTTCCTTGGCCAGCGCGGCGTCGTTCTTCTCCTCGCCCTTTTCAAAGCGGACATTTTCCAGCAGGATGGCCTCGCCAGGCTTTACCTCGGCGGCCAGCTTCTTCGCGTCCGGGCCGACAACATCCTTTGCCAGCTTAACGTCGATGCCCAGCAGCTCGCTGAGACGCTCGGCGACCGGCGCGAGCGAATACTTCATATTGAACTCGCCCTTCGGACGACCCAGGTGCGAGCACAGGATAACGGCCGCGTTATGGCCGAGCAGATACTTGATGGTTTCGAGCGAAGCGACGATGCGCTTATCGTCGGTGATGCGGCCGCTCTCGTCCTGCGGCACGTTGAAGTCGCAGCGAACGATGACCTTCTTGCCGTTTACGTCAATGTCTTCGACACTCTTTTTGTTGTATTGCATAATATACCTCTCCTTAAAGATATAAATGATGGACGATGGCGGCGGGAACGGCCTTCCACTTGAAGAATTCCGCTTCCAAGACAGAATTATACTCGTTTTTCCCCCAGTTAGCAAGCAAATTTGCAAAAAACCTTCGCATATTGCTGTCTTTTAGAGAATATTTGCGTTTTCGGGCAAATACTTGTGAAATATTAAACAACATGCCCAATTTCTCTCAGGCGCGCGGCGCGCCGTAAAACGCGACGGCCAGCGCCTGCGGGCCGGTATTGGTGATGACCGACGGGCCGATCGGGCAGCGCGTGACCGCGCCGAAGCCGATTTCTGTGCGCAGGCGCTTTTCCATCTCGTCGATCCGCGCGGCGGGCACGCTGCCGTACAGCAGCAGCGCGGTCTGCTTTTCCGGCTGCACCACGCGCGCGGATACCTTTTTGATCAGCCCGGCGACGAGCGCCTTTTCCCCACGCACCTTGTCGCACACAGTCACCGCGCCGTTGTACACATGGCTGATCGGCTTAAGGCCGAGCGCCTCGCCGACAAAGGCCGCGCCGCCCGAGATGCGCCCGGACTTTTTCAGGTGCCTGAGGTTGTACACACCGAGGTAACACTCGACCCGGCTGAGGCGGCTCTTGACCACGCCGAGGATAGCGTCAAAGCTGTCGCCCATATCACGCATCCTGGCGGCCAGCACGACGATGTGGCCGTAGATATAGGTATAGGTTGCCGAGTCGACCAGCTCGATGCGCATTCCCTCGCCATATTCCTCGCGGAACATGGTGCGCGCCAGACAGGCGGCCTGATAGGTGCCCGAGCCTGCGGCGTTGATGAGCACGGCAAGCAGATGGGTGCAGCCACGCTCGTGCGCGCGGCGGTAAGCGTCCAGAAACTGTGCGGGCGTGACCATCGAGGTAGTCGGCACGGTGGCGCTCTCCTCCAGCAGCTTCCAGTATTCCGCAGGCGTTATATCGTAATATTCCCGCAGGGTGCGCCCCTCATGCGTCACTGTGATAGGCACGATCTCGATGCCGTGCGCCTCGACCTGCTCCTCAGGGATGTCGGCGGCCGAATCGGTCAGGATATGTATCTTTTCCATGTGGTACTTCTCCTTCATGCCCGCGGGAACGCGCCCGCGCGCTTTAAGTTTTCAAATCCGGTCTGCCGCAGCGCCTCAAACGCGATGACCGCAACGGAGTTTGACAGGTTCAGGCTCCGCGCGCCCTCGCGCATCGGGATGCGGACGCAGCGCTCCGGGTGCGCGGCCAGCAGCTCTTCGGGCAGGCCGCGCGTCTCCTTGCCGAACACCAGATAATCGCCGTCGCGGTACGTAGCCTCATGATAAGCGCGCGGCGCCTTGGTGGTGGCGTAAAAGCAGCGCGCGCCCGGATTTTGGGCAAAAAACGCATCCAGACCGGGATACATCCGCACGTCGAGCAGATGCCAATAGTCCAGCCCCGCCCGCTTCATGCGCCTGTCGTCAAGCTGGAAGCCCAGCGGCTCGACCAGATGCAGCACGCAGCCGGTGGCCGCGCAGGTGCGGGCAATGTTGCCCGTGTTCTGCGGTATCTCAGGCTCGACGAGAACGATATGCAGCATATTCCACCCTCATTTTTCAGTAGTACATCTCTATTCTATGCGACGCGCGCATTTTTTTCAAGCATTTTGCGCGCTTTTTCACAAAAAATCTCCCCCGCGCCGCCGCGCAGGGGAGAAAAAAACGTATCCTTATCCGATTTCCGCGTAAACGCCGTACAGGTAGCCCCGCTCGGCGGCCTGCGCGTCGGTCAGCACCTCGCCGGTGTAGACCGGGCCGCTGCCGTCATCGGGGTATTCGACCGCCAGCTTGCCGGTGTGCAGCGTGAGCGTTTTGGTCTGCTGCACACCGTCGATAAAGGTGACGGTCACGGTCAGCATCGCGCCGTTGAACATATCCACCTTATGATGCCACGCCTCGCGCAAGTCGGCATCCGCGCCCAGCTCACCTACGCCCGGCGCTACCCAGAAGCCATAGCTCACGTCCGGGTCATATGTGTCCGTAAAGCCGTTTTCCAGCGTCCATGCAAGGTCAGCGAACATCTGCATATTGCCCTCATCGTCCTCGAGGCCGGAGACCATAACCTGATCGGCTCCATTGATCTCCGGGGCGGTGCGCTGGTGGATGGCGTCGACCCATTCGTCGCCCTGCCCCTTGATCGTCTTCGTGCGGTACAGCGCGCCCTTACTCATCGACGCGCTGACCGACTGGATATTCTCACCCGTCACCCGGAACAGACAGCCTGAGTAAAAGCCCTTTTCAGGGTCGTCCACGCCCGCACCATTTTCGAACACAATACGGCTATCTCGCGGCTCGATCAACTCACCCGTGTCGGCGGCATAGGCCACAAAGCCGAAGGAATGCGCGATGGCGCTCGCCACCACATCGCCCGTGGGCTGCTCGCCGCCGCGTGTGCGCCATACGGCCGCGCCGCCCAGTATCACGCCAAAGGCACAGGCTCCAGCCAGCAGCCGCTTGGCCATGCCGAAGCGGTTGCGCGGCGCAGGCGCAAGATGCTGCGGCGTATCCTGCTGCTGCGCCCGGCGGAGAGAGCGCACGGCGGCAAGGGTGCTTTGCTTCAGCTCATCGGGTGCTTGAATATCGTGCAAGCACTTCAGTTCGTTGATGTTCTTCATCGTCTTCTCCCTCCAACATGCATCTTAGTTGTTTGCGTGCGCGGTGCAGCCGGGTGCGCACCGTTGCCGGCCGGCTGCCGGTCAGCGCGGCGATCTCCTCGGTGGCGTAGCCCTCCACATAATGCAGCCAGACCGCCGTGCGCAGCGCGTCCGGCAGGCTGCGCAGCGCCTGCCACAGGTCGCCGTGGTCGTCCTGCTCCGGGGCGGGCGCGTCGGGCGCGGCTTCCAGCGGCGCAGTGCGTCGGAACCACGCGGCGCGGCGCAGGTCGCCGCACCGGCTGAGCGTAACGCGCAGCAGCCACGCCTTGAGGTGCTCGCCGTCCCGAAAATCGGTCGTGTCGCGCAGCAGGCGGAGAAACACCTCCTGATATACGTCCTCCGCATCCGCACGGCTACCCAGACGGCACAGCGCCAGCCGGTAAACGGCGTCGCCGTGCGTCTCCATGGCTTGGCAGAGGAATGCGTCGGAACGCAGTATATTTTGCATAGCCCATATCCTCCTTTCTGCAAACAACACGGGACAGACAGGAAAATTGTTCTGCGAAAAACAAAAATTTTTGTGTGTTGGTTTGTCATCTCCGGGCAGCGCGCAAAAAAGACGGCTGAGCACCCGTCTCAGCCGTCTTCCTCGTCCAGATTGTCCAACGCGACGCGCACCGCTTCGACGACGAACGCCGTAAAGGTGCAGTCCCTGCCCACGATGGCCTTTTCCACCCGCTCGATTACGTCGTTGGGAAAGCGAATCGACTTGGTTGTGCTTTGCGGCACTCTGGGCATTTTAAACTTCCTCATATGCAATACACCACGCAATACATTTGTGCTTTTATTATGCACTTATTTCATGTCTAAAGGAAGAAGTAGAAAACACCCTTTTTATGATTGATTCAAGTCGCGCTATAACTGAAAAAATGCTCACTATCTGCTCTTCAAATACTTATTGCAGGCTAATATAAGCATAACATAGCAGATAAATTGAGTAATTTGAGTAGCATAATTAAAAACTATTGAGAAATAAACCATACCTATATTAACCTCACCCAATGAACTTGCTCGCTGTAAAATTCTCCATTATAGTAATCGGATAATTATAGCGAAGAACTGTTCCGTTAGGCTCTGTGTATGCAAAGGTTGCAGTTCCGCTAATACGATAGAGCACATCACCAACATATGGATAATTTAGTTGGTAACTCTTATCAAACGTACACTTTTCTAAATTAGCGCTATAAGTTTGCAAAACAGAAAAAGTGCTGACATTGATCACAGTCTCATTTTGCAAATCGACAGTGCCGCTAATGAACACCTCAAAATCAGCCTGAGCCGGAATAATGACGAATGGACCTTTATTGCAAACAACAGAAACGGTATTGATAAAATAATATGTTCTTGGCATGACATATGGCACTGCAACCCGGGAGTTCATCGGCGATACAATTACTTGAAAACCATCTTCCGCCTTCTTCAACTCTTGGATTGTATGGAGGGCATCTGAATAAGAAACTTCACCCATTTGACAAATTTCTACTGTTACACCATCCTCATCAGGGAAAGATTCATTGAGCATTTGCTGATATTGTTCTAAAGTAAGCAAATCTTTAGGCATATCCGAGGGGGATAATGCTATTGCAGGTGGAATCAAGCAGTAAGCAAACAAAGGCGCTAATAGTTTTTTCATCTTTGTTTCCTCCTTCATCATCTGTTAATTTACTCACATCACAAATCGTGCACCAGATTATGTATTTTATAATACATTTTTTGACAGATGTCAATGCACGATATGTACAAGAAAGTCACAGTAAGTTCAGCAAAAAAGCGCGTACCGCCCCGGTACGCGCTTCAGCCTGTCGAAAAAGTCCGGCTACGGCTGGGCTTTTTCCTATGCATATGGTAAAATGAGTATGGGTGATGAAAGATGCTGGAGCGTGGAAAACTGGATCGTGGAATTGTAGAAATGGTAGACACAGAGAGCTTGGTCCCCCAAGACCATCTGCTGAGAAAAATAGATGCGGCGGTAGATTTTAACCGACTG
>NZ_JALFLA010000043.1 GCF_022775115.1 Agathobaculum sp. | reverse complement strand
CTCCACCATGCCGCGGGCCTGCGATGCTTCATGTGGCTTTAGTCATCCCGGGCAGATGCCCCGCCCATGTCATCGCCCGTGCAGATGCTGGGCGGGGCGGACGCTATGCGCATCATCTGCTCCCGGTGCGCCTGCCTTCCGTGGCTATTGCTGCATCGCTCCGCAAGCTCCGGATCGTAGACCGGCCTGCCGCCCGGGTAGATCTGCCCGTTGTAGCCTTTGCACAGCTCGTTCCTGATGGTGTTTACATTCAGCTTCAGGTGTTCGCTAATGTCTTTTTTTGCTTGCGCCGGTACGCCACATTTCGTAGATGGTTTTTCGCATTTCATGCGTCACTTTTGCCATCCTTAACCGCTCCTTTCCGTTCTGTTTTTCGAGGTGTCACGCTGGTATTCCTGCCTTTTTACGGCAAAAAATAAAGTTACCAGAGTGCTGTCCTCTTGGTAACTTTAATTATAAAATTTTCGCTTAATAAAAAAATCTGAAAAAACTGTTGACATTTCCCGCATTGTTCGATATAATAAATCTCGCCGCTGATGATTACGGCGGCGGCGATTCGGCCCGGTAGCTCAGTCGGTTAGAGCGCCAGCCTGTCACGCTGGAGGCCGTGGGTTCAAGTCCCATCCGGGTCGCCATTCTTTCATCGGAAACGGTGGAAGAGTTCTTGCCTCTGTAGCTCAGTCGGTAGAGCAGGGGACTGAAAATCCCCGTGTCATTGGTTCGATTCCGATCGGAGGCACCATTATTATTGATAGTACCCATGTGGGTACTATCAATAATAAATCATCCTCGCCGTCTGGGCTGAGGAAGACGCTATCAAGCAAACAGGCTTGCCGGCATACAATGAAAATGCGGCTGTAGCTCATCTGGTAGAGCGCCACCTTGCCAAGGTGGAGGTAGCGAGTTCGAGCCTCGTCAGCCGCTCCACTTTTTTGGTACCATAGCCAAGCGGTAAGGCGTGGGACTGCAACTCCCTGATCCCCAGTTCGATTCTGGGTGGTACCTCCAAAAAAACGAGACACCTTGCGGTGTCTCGTTTTTTTGTTCTGCCGGAAACCGGGCATGTAAGAAAATCTTAAGAATTTTGCTGTGCAAAACAACAGAAAGTTTTGATAAGATAGAAGCCAAGGAGGGGACACCATGGAGCAATTGACGATTCTGGTCGTCGATGATGACAGAGAAATCGTAGACAGCATTGCGATTTTTCTGCGGGCAGACGGCTACGCAGTGGAAAAGGCGTACAATGGGCTGGAAGCGCTCGATGCGATTATGACAAAGCCGATCCAACTGCTGCTGCTTGATATCATGATGCCCGAGCTGGATGGCATCAAGACGCTTTTGAAGGTGCGCGAGAGTAAGAACATCCCGATCATCTTGATCTCGGCCAAGTCGGAGGACACAGACAAAATACTCGGCCTGACGGCGGGCGCGGACGATTACATCACCAAGCCCTTTAACCCGTCTGAGCTGGTTGCGCGGGTCAAGAGCCAACTGCGACGGTACACACAGCTTGGCGCGATGCCGCCCAAGGCGGCAAGCCAAATCGCCATTCGCGGCCTGCTGATCGACATGGAGAGCAAAAGCGTCACGGTCGATGGCGACGAGGTGCGCCTGACGCCGCTGGAGTATAAGATACTCGAGCTGCTGTGCCGCCATCCGGGGCGCGTCTTCTCCACAGAGGAGATCTACCGGCAGGTGTGGAACGACGAGGCGGTGTCGGACAACGCCATTGCGGTACATATCCGCCATATTCGGGAAAAAATCGAGATCAATCCCAAGGAGCCGCGCTACCTTAAGGTCGTGTGGGGCGTAGGTTACAAGATAGAAAGGAATGGATAGCATGATGGCAAAAACGATCGTTCGCAGCACGGCAGCCAAGCTGGCTGCGTTCCTGTTGATTTTGTACTGCGCGGCACAGACGCTGGCCACAGTGGAGTTTACGCTGCTTGACCTGAAGGAGAAGTACGATAGGGGAGGGTGGGGGCTGGTCTATCAGCTGGACAGCAGCTTCCGGAACTCTGACTGGGTGAACAGTCAGATGGGCAACATGGCCTGGGCGCTTGAAAATGCGCTGCATGGCGGCATGGATCAGCCGGAATTTGACCAGATCGATGATGCGAAGCGCTTTGTCGGTGACTATTACGCCCATGTGGGCGACCGGGTGCTCAAAAACGCTGAGCTGACACCGGAGGAGGCGGAAAATTCCTATATTTATCTGTATGCCACGCAGAATGACGGAAGTATGTATAATTTTCGCTATTACTATTCGCAGCCCTTTCACAGCAGCCTGTGGGAAAACGACGGTGCGGCGGACGACGGAGGAGAGCCTGCGGCCGCTCCCGGATTGCCGGAGGATGCCGTTATCATATTGCGCATAACGGCTGAGCAGGCTGCGCCCTATGAGGCGGAGTGGGCGGAGCAGCGGGACACGGTGCTGGGCATGGTCAAGCACGCGATGTGGTATATCGTCATCGCGCTGGCCGCGTATCTGTATCTGCTGTTTGTGACCGGCCGACGGGGTGGGGATGAGGATGTGCATCTGATAACCATCGACCGGTTGTTTGTCGAGTGCAATCTGCTGCTGCTGTGTGGCGCGCTGCTGGGTGCGGGTGCGGCCAATGTGGTTGTCATGCTCGAGCTGATGAGCGGTGCAGGCAATGACCTGCGCATTTTCGTCGAGCCGACGATCGTGCTGTTCGTCGCCGCGCTGGCACTCGCGGTCGAGCTTTCACTCTCGCTGGTGCGCAATCTGAAAAACCGCACGTTTGTGCGGCGCTCACTGTTCCTGCGCGCCTGCGGCTGGTGTTGGCGGATGGCGGTCAGGCTGCTCGGCTGGCTGTGCGGCGGACTGCGGGAGTGTCGGAATGTGCTGCTGCGCGGCCGGGGTGCGATCATCCGCACGAGAAACGGCCTGTGGAGCAAATTGCTTGGCGGCTGCCAAGCGCTGTTGAAAAATTACAAGACACGCAATGTGCTGCTGCTTTTCGCGGGCTTTTCGGCAGTGCTCGCGTTGCTCGCGTTCCTGACAGGCGTGCTGCTTTTTGAAAGCGCGGCAAGTTTGCTGTTTCTGCTGCTCGCAGTGGCATGGTTTGCAGCCGCCGCAATGTTTTTGCTCAGGCGCGTGCAGGGCTTTGACCGCATCGTGGACGGGCTGAAGCGCCTGCGCGCGGGTGAGGTGGACTGCAAGCTGACTGATATGCCGGCCGGCGTGTTCGCAGGCATGGCGGAGGACATCAATTCGCTGGGTGACGGGATGCAGGCTGCGCTGCAAAATGCGATCCGCGCTGAGCGCATGAAAACCGAGTTGATCACCAACGTATCGCATGACCTGAAGACACCGCTGACCTCGATCCTCAACTATGCCGATCTGCTCTGCCAGCAGCAGCTGACGCCCGAGGAGGCCAACGACTACGCCGCCATCATCCGCCAAAAGGGACTGCGGCTCAAAAATCTGACGAGCGACCTGTTCGATATCTCCAAGGTGCAGTCGGGTGCGGAAACCATCGAATGCGAGCGGCTGGACGCCTGTACACTCGTGCGGCAGGCGCTGGCCGAGCAGGACGCGGCCATTAAGGCGGGTGGGCTAACGTTCAAGGTCGATTTGCCTACGGGCGAGGTGCCCATCTGGGCGGACGGTAAGAAGATGTCCCGGGTGATGGAAAACCTGATCGGCAACTGCATCAAGTATGCGCTGGCGGGCACGCGGGTATTCCTGTCGGTCAGCGTGCAGGAGGGGAACAGGGTGCGCATCGAGCTGAAGAATATCGCAAACTACGCGATGGACTTTGATGCGGGCGAGATCACCGAGCGCTTTGTTCGCGGGGACGCGGCGCGCTCGACTGAGGGCAGTGGTCTGGGACTGGCCATTGCCAAGAGCTACGTCACGGCCTGCGGCGGCACGCTGTCGGTCGAGGTGGATGGCGACCTATTCAAGGTACGCATTGAGTTTGCACTGCACGGCAAATGAAAAGGCGTCCGCCATATCTCACCGGAATGAAAGTATGACAGAGGAGCAAAAAAAGTCACGCAGTAGCGTGACTTTTTGATAGTGGGCGCTTTGCGCAGCGCTGTCCGCTCATGCATGGTTCAGATCCCAGTCGATCGGCTCGATGCCGTTTTGTGCGAGAAAGGCGTTGCAGCGCGAAAAATGCTTGCAGCCGAAAAAGCCGTTATACGCCGAGAGTGGCGAGGGATGTGCGCATTCGAGCACCAAATGCTGCGGGTTGGTGATGCGTGTTTTCTTGCTGCGTGCGTTGCCGCCCCAGAGCAGGAACACGATCGGCCGGTCGCGGTCATTGAGCTTGTCGATCACATGATCGGTAAAGGTCGTCCAGCCGAGGTTTTTGTGGCTGTTGGCGCAGCCCTGCCGCACGGTCAGTGTGGTGTTGAGCAGCAGCACACCCTGCTGCGCCCAGTGCGTCAGCGTGCCGTTTTGGGGTGGGTCGATCCCGAGGTCGCTATGCAGCTCCTTGAAGATATTTTGCAGGCTCGGCGGCGGCTGCACGCCCGGCTGCACGGAAAAGCACAGCCCGTGCGCCTGTCCGGGGCCATGATAGGGGTCTTGGCCGAGGATGACCGCTTTGACAGCCGCATAGGGCGTATACCGCAGCGCATTGAAGATGTCGTGCATCGGGGGATAGATGGTTTGCTCAGCGTATTCCTTTTTCAGCCAGTAGCGGATGCGTTTGTAATACTCCTGCGAAAATTCGCCGGCGAGGATATCGTCCCAGTCATTGTCCAGATGTACCATGTGCGGCCTCCTGTGTCGATTGATGTCACAAACAGTATAGCATGGACGAATTAAAAAAGCTATTGACAAATGCAAAACGCACTGCTATACTCTACATGTATTAAGACGGGTAATACAGATAGTACAGATGCGGAAAGGAGGCGCACGATGTGATACAAATTGATTACAGAGATCCGCGGCCGATCTACGAGCAGGTGGCGGACGGCATCGAGCAGCTGGCGCTGCGCGGCGCGCTGGCGGCGGACAGCCAGCTTCCCAGCGTCCGCCAGCTGGCGATGGAGCTGTCCATCAATCCGAACACAATACAGCGCGCATACAGCGCGCTGGAAAGCCGCGGCGTGATCTATTCGGCCAAGGGAAAGGGCAATTTCGTGTCGGGCAATGCTGCGGCGCTGCGCCGCCGCCGGCTGGATGAGCTCGGCGCGGAGATCGGCGCACTGGCGGCGCAGGCGCGCGAGCTGGGCGCGACGGAAAACCAGCTTTGCGGCTGGGTGAAAGGAGAGAAAAGCACATGATCACAGCAGAAAACGCAACCAAGCGCTTTGGCGATATCATGGCGGTCGACCATGTGTGCGCCGAGATACGGGATGGCGCGGTGTTCGGTCTGATCGGCTCGAACGGCGCGGGCAAATCGACCTTTCTGCGCATGATGGCAGGCATCCTGTCGCCTGATGAGGGTACGGTGCGGATTGACGGTGCGGATATTTTTGAGAACACAGCGGCCAAGGAACGGTTTTTCTTTATTTCCGATGAGCAGTACTTTTTTTCCAACTGCACGCCGGCTGAGATGAAGAACTACTACAAGCGCTTCTACCGCGCCTTTGATGAGCCGCGCTACCACAAGCTGATGAACGGCTTCGGACTGGATGAGAACCGCAAGATACGCACCTTTTCCAAGGGCATGAAAAAGCAGGTCTCGGTCATCTGCGGGGTGTGCGCGGGCACGGATTACCTGTTCTGCGACGAGACCTTTGACGGCCTTGACCCGGTCGTGCGGCAGACGGTCAAAAGCCTGTTTGCCGAGGATGTCGACCGGCGCGGCCTGACGCCGGTCATCGCCTCGCACAACCTGCGCGAGCTGGAGGATATCTGTGACCATGTCGGTCTGCTGCATCGCGGCGGTATCCTGTTTTCGCGCGATTTAGACGAGATGAAGCTTGGTATGTTCAAAATGCAGTGCATCTTCACCGATCCCTTGGCAGAGGGCGCGTGGAAGGGGTTTGATATCCTGCGGCTGGAACAGCGCGGGTCGCTGTATACGATCACCGCGCGCGGCAGCCGCGAAGCGCTGCTTGAGCGTATTAACGCCATGCAGCCGGCTTTCTGCGAGCTGCTGCCGCTGACGCTCGAGGAAATTTTTATCAGTGAAACGGAGGTGGCCGGTTATGACCTCAAGAAACTCCTTTTCTAACGCCGGCTTGCTGCGGGACGGTATGCGCCGCAACCTGTGGGCGATCGTGCTGGCGGGCTTGAGCTTTTTCCTGGCGCTGGTGCTGCCCGCGCTGATGGTGATGCAGCGGGCGCTGGCCGACCTCAGCCATCTCATGCCGGGACGGGATGACGATCTGATTGAGGCACAGTGGAAAAACGCACTGGATCAGGTTGCAACGCTCATTGGCGGGCAGAATCCGCTGCCCAAGATTGTGTTTATCATGCTGGCCGTCGTGTGTGGCGTGGCGCTGTTTGCGTACTTACACTCGCGGCAGAAGGTGGATTTTTACCACAGCCTGCCCATTTCGCGCACGCGGCTGTATTGCAACAACTTTGCCGTCGGTCTGCTGTGTACGCTGCCGGTATATCTTATCATGCTGGGGCTGACTATCGTCTGCGTATACGCGATGGGCTTTGGCGAGGCCGTGTCGTGGCCGTCGATAGGCGGAGCGGCTGTGAGCAGCCTGATTATTTTCCTCACGCTTTACGCGCTCACCGTGCTGACCACGGTTGTGTGCGGCCACACAGTCATCACGCTGCTGCTGCTATTGTGGGTGATGTTCGCGCCTATGCTGACAGTGCTCATGGGCAGTGCGCTTTGCTACAGGTTCTTCGATACCTATGATATTTATAACAACGGACTGATGCTGCAGGCGGTTCGTTTGTCCCCGCTGGTGCAGTTTTTTGAGCTGGATGGCTTGCAGCACACGGGAGAAAAGCTGCTGCTCGTTTGGTCGGCGGATGGATCCGCAGTCGCCCTGCTTGCCATTTATCTGGCGGTGGCTGTGCTGGCCGCTGTACTTGGTGCGTATCTGTTCCGCCGCCGCCGGAGCGAGCGGACGGGCGTAGCGCTGGCGTTTACACCGGTCGAGCTGCCGGTCAAGGTATACATCTGCCTGTTCATGGGCGTGGCGTTCGGCCTGCTGTTCGATGCAGCGTCGGGTGCGTTCTGGTTCTGGCCGGGCTTGGTACTGGGCGTGGTCATCTTCCATTGGGTGGTCGAGATCATCTATGCCTTTGATTTCCGCGCGATTTTCAAGCATCCGGTGCAGCTGGCCGTCATCGTAGCCGTGTTGATCGCAGGTATGCTGTGCTTCCAATTCGATGTGGTCGGCTATGACAAATGGATACCGTCGGTCGAGGCGCTGGCCGCGGTCGATCTGGATATGCGGGATGGGGCGATGCTGGAAGACCCGGCGAGCATCGCGGCCGTGCAGCGGCTGACTGAGATCGGCGTGGCTTATGGCGAGCAGGTCAAGCAGATGGAGCAGATGGGCGCGGTCGAGGATGCCGAGACGGCCATGGATATCTCATCCTACTCCTACTCTTACCGCCTGAAGAGCGGCCGCGTGGTATACCGCCGGTTTGCCACACCGGTGACCGACGAGGTGCGCGCGCTGCGGCGGCAGATATGCTCTGCGGAGGAATACAAGGTCAAGAAGTGGGCGCTGTTCCGCTATTTGGAGACATACAGCGACCGTTTCCTTGAGGTGTACACCAATGCGGGCGGATATCTGGCGCAATGCACGATCAACGACGCTGCGCAGATTGAGCAGATCATCCGCACGCTGCGCGAGGAAGCGCTGGCCAACACCGAGCGAGGCGCACCCGTGCTGCGGCTGCAGCTGGGCAAGCTTGGGCTGAATCACCGGCAATATGTCGGCAACGCCTATGTCACCGCCGCGGATGTGAAAACGCTCGAGCTGATTCAGCAGTTTACCTCGGTCGTGCCCGAAGCGCTTGCGGCTGACATGGTGCGCGAGATCGAGATCGCCTATTATGATAGCGCGGATACGCAAACTAAGACTGTGACCGACCAGGCAGATATCGCCGCGCTGTTGGAAAACGGGTTAAATGTAGACGCGATGGAGCTGTACCGCGTTGACGAGCCGGAGGACGGCGCGTGCCCGCTGGAGGAGCTGAAGGTGTCTCTGTGGGTGCGGGGAACGACCAACAGCGACACGTTCCGGCTGGTGTACCCGGAGGGCAAAGCACCCACCGCGGTGTTGGACAAATACCGCCCGGACGATATGCCTGCTGGGGACGTAGGGGCCGCCGGGGGCGCAGAGGCCGCCGAGGTGATCGCCGTGCCGACATACTCGGTAGGCTGAGCCGCAGGGCGGCGATTGGGAGACCGCTTCCGCATAATAAAAGGATAGAGAGACACATGTCAAAAAAGCGTGGTTTCGACCGCGCTTTTTTGGCGTTTTTTTGCGCACAGGCAGGCGTCCGCTCGCTTGACAATATTGTCCCCGTGCCATAGAATGATACATGGAGTTAACCATTGCAAACAAAGGCGGAAAACATATGAAAACACTGAATAATTTAAGGCCGGGTGAAATCGGCGTGGTCGACCGCATTACAGCGGGCGGTGCGCTGAAACGGCATTTTTTGGATATGGGCATCACCAAGGGCGTGCCGGTCACGATGGAGCGCATCGCGCCGTTCGGAGATCCCATCGCCGTGCGGCTGCGGGGATACAGCCTGTCCCTGCGGCGGGAGGAAGCGAAAAAAATCGTGTTGGAGGCAGGCAAATGACAGCAAAAAGAACGGTGGCCATCATCGGTAACCCCAATAGCGGCAAGACCACGCTGTTCAACCGGCTGACCGGCTCGAACCAGCATGTGGGCAACTGGCCGGGCGTGACGGTCGACCGAAAGACCGGCCACATCTGCCATGACAACATCGGTGTGGATATCGTCGATCTGCCGGGTATTTACTCGCTCTCGCCCTACACGCAGGAGGAGATCATCGCCCGCGAATATGTGCTGGGCGACGAGTGCGACGGCGTCCTCAATATCGTCGACGCGGCCAATATCGAGCGCAATCTGTATCTGACGCTGCAGCTCATCTCGCTCGGCCTGCCGATGGTGATCGCTCTCGGGTTTATGGACGATGTGCGTGCGCAGGGCATTGAGATCGACTGCGCCAAGCTCTCTGAGCGGCTGGGCGTGCCGGTCGTGCCCATCTCGGCTAAAAAGGGCGAGAATATGCATGATCTGCTCGATCAGCTAACGCATGGTATGCATGCGCCGGTGCAGCAGCCCACCTATCTGCATGGCGTGGGTGCGGCGATCCGCCGTGCGGCCACCCTGCTCGAGCCGCTGCCGCTGCGCAAATGCAGCCTGCCGTTTTACGCGGCCAAGCTGCTGGAGGGGGATAAGGCGCTCTGGGCGCAGTACGGCGGCCAAATGCCGCGTGAGATGCGCGAGCAGCTGGACGCGCTCGCCGAGGGGATGCACAGCCATGCCAACTCGACTGACAACGAAATGGTGCTGGCCGACGCCCTCTATGACTATATCGAGGAGGTCGTGCGCGCGTGCTACAAGCGCCCCGCGGTTCACAAGCTGACTGTCACCGAGCGCATCGACCGCATTGCGCTGCACCGCGTTTGGGCGCTGCCGATCTTTGCGTTTTTCATGTTTCTGATGTTTTGGTGCACCTTTGGCCCGATCGGCTCATTCTTTGGGGACGGGATGGAGTACCTGCTGCAAGAGCTGCTTTCGCCCGCCGTGCGCGGGGCCTTGACCGCAGCAGGTGCGCAGGCGTGGCTGACCGCTTTGGTGTGCGACGGCGTGATCGGCGGTGTAGGCGGTGTGCTGAGCTTTTTGCCGCAGATCGTCATTTTGTTCTTCTTTCTGTCCATTTTGGAGGATACGGGTTATTTGGCGCGTGTCGCGTTCATTATGGACACGCTGCTGCGGCGCATCGGCCTATCGGGCAAGTCGTTCGTGCCCATGCTGATGGGCTTTGGCTGCACCACGCCCGCCGTCATGGCCGCGCGCACGATGGAGAACGACGCCGACCGCCGCATGACCATCATGCTCACGCCGTTCATGTCCTGCGGGGCAAAGCTGCCGGTATACGCGCTGGTGGCGGGCGCGCTCTTTCGGGAGCACGCGGGGCTGGTCGTCATCAGCCTGTATGTGCTCGGCATCGTGATGGGCATTGTTGCGGGTTTCATCCTCAAAAAGACGATCTTCCGCGGGGTATCCTCGGGCTTTGTGCTTGAGCTGCCGACCTACCGTATGCCCAGCTTCAAGGGTACGGTGCTCAACATGTGGCAGAAAGCCAAGGACTTTATCACCAAGGCGGGTACGATCATCTTCCTGATGAGCGTGGTCATCTGGCTGCTGCAAAACTTCACGCCGTCGCTCGCGGTCGCGCAGACGAGCGCGGAGAGCATCCTTGGCCTGATTGGTACGGCCATTGCGCCTGTATTCCGTCCGCTGGGCTTTGGCGGCTGGCAGGAATCGGTCGCGCTGCTGACCGGCCTTGTCGCCAAGGAGGCCGTCGTCTCGACGATGAGCGTGCTGTACGGCGCGGGCGGCGACAGCGCGGTGCTGTCCGGTCTGCTCGGTACGGTGTTCACACCGCTTTCGGGATACTCGTTTTTGGTCTTCACGCTGCTGTACATGCCCTGCATGTCGGCCTTTGCGACCATCAAGCGCGAGATGGGCGGCTGGCGCTGGGCGATCGGTGCAGCCGTGTTCCAGACGGGGCTGGCCTACCTGACAGCGCTGGCCGTGTATCAGCTTGGCAGACTATTTTTGTGACGGACGCACCGCATCATGTAGAAAAGGAGAGACATGTAATGTCCATCAAGCTCATCGCCGCCGACATGGATGGTACGCTGCTTTCCAGCGAGCGCAAGCTTTCACCCGATCTGTTTCCGCTGATCGGGCAGCTTCGTCGGCAGGGCATCCGCTTTGCGCCTGCCTCCGGCCGGCAGTATTATAACCTGCGGGAGATGTTCGCCCCCATCGCGGACGAGCTGGTGTATATCAGCGAGAATGGCGCGATGGTGTGCGACGGCGCGGCGATTATATCCTTTGATGAGATGCCGCGGGACGAGGTCGTCCGCGCGGTCGAGACGGCACGCGCGCTGCCGGGCGTTTCGGCTATTCTGGCCTGCCGCGAGGGCGGCTTTTACGAAAACAAGGACGATGAGGTGTTTCTGACGCATATGGCGCATTATTACGCCCGGCGCCATTATGTGCCCGACCTGCTGGCGGTCGCGCGGAGTGAGCCGGTGTGCAAGGTGGCGCTGTTCTGCGCGGGTCACGCGGAGGATCATGCGCTGCCCGCTTTTCGCGCGTTTGAGGGCACATCGCAGGTCGCGCTGTCGGGCGCGGATTGGGTCGACCTGATGCGTCCGGGCATGAATAAGGGTGTGGCGATTGGCGCGCTGTGCGAAAATATGGGCATCACACCGGCGGAATGCATGGCCTTTGGCGATTACCTGAACGATCTGGAGCTACTGCGGGCGGTCGGAGAATCCTACGCAATGGCCAACGGCCATGCGCAGCTCAAAGCGGTGGCAAAGCATATCGCGCCCGCAAACGACGAAGACGGCGTGTGCCGCACCATTCGGCGGGTGCTGCGTATAGAAGGGTAGCGGCGCGTTTTCTGTCGCATTTTGCATAGGCTGTGTTGACAAGCGGAAAAAATATGCTACAATAAAGGTGGAAAAAGCAGAGTAGACCACAGCGCGTCAAGTGCCGCCGAGACGGGGAGTTGTTCGGCGGACGAAAGGGAGCGATCCCCTGCGGTGCTGTGCTCGCATCCCGCTGCTGCAACTGTTTAGGCATCTCCTAAATCGCTGTGGCAACAGATGAATTTTTACAGGAGGTGTCTTTTTCTATGTCTAAAAAAACCAATATTTTTGTGTGTTCGCTGCGTGAGCTGAAGAGCACGCGCTGTCTCGTGCTGACTTCGCTGCTGATTGCCGTCAACATCGCCATGGATCTGACCGGATTGACCATCAAGCTCCCGCCCAATTTGCGTATCGGCTTTGGCTTTCTGTGCAATGCTGCGATTGGTATGCTGTTTGGCCCGGTCGTCGGCATGATGGCGGGTGTGTGTACCGATGTGCTCGGCTATTTTGCGGGCAATCTGAGCATGGGCGCGTATTTCCCGGGTTTTACCCTGACGGCGCTTGTCGGCGGGCTGCTCTGGGGACTGTGGCTCTATCCCCGCAAGCTGAGCATTTGGCGTGCGATCGGCGCAAAGGCCTGCATCAACCTGATCTGCAACATCTTTATGAACACCTATTGGCTGACCCTGACCGGCGGCAAGGCGATGCGTGTGCTGTTGGTCACCCGCGTGCCGAAAAACCTGATTCTGCTGCCGCTTGAGGTCGTGCTGCTGTACTTCGGTATGAAGCTGGTGCTTCGTTTTTATAAAATGCTGCCCGGCGCGCCGGGCAGCGAATGTACCGCGCAGCACAACACACCGCAATAAAATCGAAGTGCATTCAAAAAAGCCGGATGTTATTTTGAAGGGAGTATTACTTCCGTCAGTTGAAAACATGACCCGCGCAGCGTGCAAAGCTGCGCGGGTCATCTTATTGGGCGGCTGTATTCTCAAGCTGTGCAGCAGCTTTTAGCAATACGCGTCAATGGCTTGCTTTACAAATTCAGCCGTACCCTCGCCGCCGGCTTGGTCTATGTTATGCTTAAACCGCTCATCATTGACGTACATCTGCCCCAGTCCGCTTAGGATCTCGGTCGTGCAAGTATAGTAATTGCTTGTAATAAAGTTTTGCAAAGCGCGGATTTTTTCCTGTACCGCTTTATCAGTAGGCGATAACTGCCGGAGCGCTCCGAGTTCGGCGAATAAATTCATCATCTGCTGTGTGGCTTCTCCAAAATCATGTCCGCTTTCATGCCTTTGCGCATATTCCTGATACTCCTTGGTATCACCCCATTTTGCTTTGGCCTCTGCTTTGTACTGTTCAATCTCACTTTTGTCGAAAACATGGAACTGCATTATTTTAACTCCTTTTTTCTGAATTTCACGGGCAAAAGAGATAAGCTCCCCGATATGCTTGTGCTGCAATTCCAGCAGTTCAATTTGTTGCGTCAGTGCTTCGGACGGCTCAAAGCTCGGACTGTCAAGCATCGCTTTGATTTCTTTTAGAGGAAACTGCAGCTCACGGAACAGTAAAAAACTTTGCAGACGGCTCAGTGCCGTATCGTCATACAGCCGATAGCCTGCTCCGGTCACTTTTGTGGGTTTCAAAAGGCCGATTGCGTCATAGTGATGCAGCGTGCGTACGCTCACGCCCGTGAGTCTGCTGACTTCATTTACTGTTCGCATAACTATCCCTCCCGTGTAAGATCATGATAAACTATGACGCAACGTTAGAGTCAAGGGTATTCTCAAAAAATTTTCGGTCAAGTACAAAAGGAATAACGCATTTTCCGCTCCCGTCTGTTTCCTTCTTGCATTTTAGCGGATATTTTTTGCCTGATACATTTCTTGACATAGAAAACACTCCACCTGTCAGGCAGAAATGATGCGGTCTGACAAGTGAAGTGCGGTGCATTCGTTTTATGTCTGCGCCCGCCGCAGGGTGGGTGCAAAGGTCAGCCATTTGCTGCCCCGGAAGCGCAGGGAAAAGCAGACCGTGCGGCAGATCCAGTCGGCCACCATAGCGATCCAGATGCCGATCGCGCCAAGCTGAAGCTGCACACTCAGCACATACCCACCGCCCAGACGGAGCAGCGCCATCGAAGCGATGGCGCAGACCATCGGAAAGCGCACGTCACCCGCCGCGCGCAGCGCATTGGGAAGCGTGAAGGAGGGCGGCCAGAGCGGGATCGCGCACAGACAATGGATCAGCACCAGCGCGAGCGCGAGTGCGAGCGAGTCTGCGGACAGCTGGTAGGCGCGCAGGATGAGCGGGCAGAGCAGGCAGGTGGCCAGACAGGTGGCACCCAATGCGGCATAGGTGATGCGCAGCAGCTTTTTTGCCATCCGCCGCACCTGCTGGGCATCGCCCGCGCCGACGCACTGGCCGACGACCGTAATCATCGCCAGATTGATGGCCTGTCCGGGCAGTATGCCGATGCTGTCCAGATTGTTGGCGACCGCATTGGCCGCGATTTGCGTTGTGCCGAACAGGGTGATCATGCTGACAACCAGCACGCGGCCAAGCTGAAACAGGCTGTTTTCCAAGCTGTTCGGGATGCCGATGGAAAGGATGCGTCCGATGAGCGCACCGTCCGGACGAAAGGCCTTGCCGCAGCGCAGCGATACCGTGTGCGCAGGATCGAGCAGCAGCACGGTAATAGCCACCGCGGCCACGCCGCGCGCGAACAGCGAGGCGAGCGCCGCGCCCGCCACGCCTTGGTGCAGGCCGTAGATCATCAGCGCGTTGCCGATGATGTTGACGGCGTTGACCAGCACGGCGATCAGCATGGACACGCGGGAGTTGCCCTGCGCGCGGAACAGCGACGCACCGGCGTTATAGATAGCAAGCAGGGGAAAGGAAAAGATGCTGATGGTAAAGTAGGTCAGTGCGCTGCGCATGACGCTGTCCTCGACTGCGCCGAACAGCAGCCGCAGCAGCGGCGCACGCACGGCCAGCAGCACAGCCGATAGGGTAAGCGAGATGATAGTGACGACAAAATAGAGCTGGCCTGCCGAGACGCAGGCGCGCCGGCGGTCCTTTGCGCCAAGCAGCTGCGCGGCGACAACCGCGCCGCCGGTACCGAGCGCGGCAAAGACGTTGAGAAACAGTACGTTTATCATATCGACCAGCGATACGCCGGAAACAGCGGTCTCGCCGAGTGAGGAGACCATAACGGTGTCCATCAGGCCGACGGTCAGCGCGAGCAGCTGCTCAAGCAGCAGCGGCCAGATGAGCTTTTTAAGCGCTTTGTTCGTAAACAGGTCTTGTTGCATGGGAAAAGGGAAGCCTTCTTTCTAAAGGATGACACGATAGGCCTCGACAAGGCGGTCGAGCGACCACGCGGCGTTGGCCGGACTGGTCGAGGGGAGCGCGGTGATGGGCAGATGGGTGACCGGCTCGATCAGCTTGCGGTACAGCGCGGCCGATTTGCCGCCGGTGGCAAAGACACGGTCGATGCGCGTCCGGGTGAGAAGCCAGCCGATGTCATTGGGCATGGCGTTTTTGATGCTGGTGTCCGAAGCACCCGCGATATCGCATTTTGCGATGGTGTCCCACAGGGCGATATGGTGGTTCAGGCATAGGGCGCGCTTCTGCTCGACTGTCTGGGGTGTCTCCTCGCCCAGCACAGCGGCGAGCACGCGCCAAAAACGGTTTTGCGGATGGCCGTAGAAAAACCGCGTCTCACGCGATTTGGGGCTGGGGATCGAGCCAAGCAGCAGTACGCGGCAATCGGCGTCATACAGCGGCGGGATATCATGGATGACGGTTTGGATGTTCATGCTTCCTCCTCAATGACGGACAGAAAGGCACGGAACGCGCTGGGCAGTGCGTAGGCTGTGCGCAGCACGGAGGGTGTGACAAAGGTCAGCCCATCCGGCGGCTGGGACAGCTCGACATAATAGCCGGTCATATGCCATTCCACATGGGTGAAGATGTGCTTAGACGGACGCAGTGAGAGCAGCTTGTCCACCTGCCAGCCGCGCGCGGCAAGCGCGTCACGCACCTCATCGGGCGCGAGGTGACCGTCCAGCGAGGGCAGCTCCCACAGCCCGGCCAGCAGGCCATTCGGCGGGCGGCGGCACAGGCCGACCAGCCCATCGCACCGGGGCAGCAGCACAGTGCGCGGCTCTATCCGGCGCGCCTTTTTGGCCGCGCGGATGGGCAGCGCGGCGGCACTGCCATGGTGGTATCCCAAGCACAGATGCTGCACCGGGCAGCCGCTGCACAGTGGTGCGCCGTTTGGTAGGCAGACGGTCGCGCCCAGTTCCATGAGCGCTTGGTTGAAATCGCCCGGCCGGTCGGCGGGCATCAGCGCGGTAAACCGCTGCCGCACCGCTTTTTTGTACTTTGCGTCGGTGATTGGTGTAAAGTCGCCGTCCAGCCGGGCGGCGACGCGCAGCACATTGCCGTCCACCGCGGGTACGGGCAGGCCGAACGCGATCGACGCGATGGCGCCGGCGGTATATTCACCGATACCGGGCAGCGCGCGCAGCTGCTCATAGTCGGCGGGCAGCGCGCCGCCATAGCGCGCGCACACCTCGACTGCGGCACGGTGCAGGTTGCGCACGCGGCTGTAATAGCCCAGCCCTTCCCACAGTTTGAGGTAAACGCGCTCCTCGGCCTCGGCCAGCGCGCGCACAGAGGGGAGCGCCTCCATCCAGCGGGTGTAATAGCCGCGCACGGCCTCCACGCGCGTCTGCTGGAGCATGATCTCACTCACCCACACGTGGTAGGGTGTGGGTGACGCGCGCCACGGCAGGTCGCGGTGTCCGCTGTCATACCATGCGAGCAGCGGCGCGGCAAGCGCGGAACAAACGCCGCTCAATGCTTCAGATCGTCCAGCGTTTGGCCGGTATAGAACATGGTAAAGGTCGCGTCAGCGATATGCCTGCCCTCGCCGTCATGCACTTCGACGATATAGATAGCGGTTTTCTGGCCGCTTTTGCGCTCATACGCGACCGCGGTCAGCTTCGTGCCGGGGCGGCCGGGACGGTAGTAATGGATGGTGCTGTCCAGCGTGACGGCCACACGGCCGTGCGAGGCTGCGGCTGAGCCGGCAGCAATGTCGCACAGGGTAAAGATGGTGCCGCCGTGCGCCATACCGAGCGGGTTGAGCAGATCATCGGTCAGGTCAACCTCGACCGTCGCCCCACCGTCCTTGTCCAGTGTTACAACGCGCATGTGCATCAGCTTATTCAGGCCGCCGGCCTCTTGCCGCATCCGCAGGATTTCTTCGATTGTCATATTCACAGCTCCTTCGCATAAAAAGGTGCGGCAAAGCGGCGCCGCACCAAGCATATTTTGATTTGGTTTTATTATACCGGGAGGACGCGCCGCCGTCAAGCGCAAGCGGCGAGGCGGGAAATAATGCGAAATCGTTTCGCCCCTATATCTTGGTGCATACGCTGTGCGGAGCAACAAAATGGTGTGAATGGGCACAAAAATGTGGTAGGAAAATGAAAAACAAAGGGGAAAAAGGGCATTTTAAGCACTTTACAAACGGTAATACAGATAGTATAATGAATATAACTTTATGACGGGGTAACGTGGAAATGGCCAGTGATTTTTCTCGTACACTCGCGCTTTTGCGGCGGGAAAAGAAAATAAGCCAGCGTACTGCTGCGGGCGATCTGGGCGTGTCGCAAGCGCTGCTCAGCCATTATGAGAACGGACTGCGCGAGCCGGGCTTATCGTTTGTGGTGCGCGCGGCCGATTATTACGGTGTATCGTGCGACTATCTGCTGGGCCGTTCGATGGCGCGGGACGGTTCTGCCGTGCCTGCCGGCCGGATGGAGGCGGACGCGGATGCCTCGCAGGAGAAGAATCAGGTCGTGCAGGCGGCCGCGCTGCTGCTCGAGTTGGCCATGCAGACGGGCAGCATCCAGCTGCCGCGTGAGATAGAGGATTACCTCTCCGTTGCGATCTATAAGGCCTACCGTTATATATACATGGCCGATCCCACCGGGGTGGAAGCCGTTTTTCGCGCCTCGCGTGAGCATTTTGACTATCTGTGTGACGCGCGTATGCGGGAGCATGAGCTGCGTATGCGCACTGCGGCGGAGGGCGAGGCCGCATTCGGCTTGACAGCGGAAACGCTGCACCGCTTCCCGCTGTCGCCCAATGAGATCAGCAAGCGGTGGCCCGTAGTCTCGCCCGCGTTTCTGACCGTACTGCAGCGGGTGTCCGATTCAATTGAAATGCTCGCAAAAAATATGTATATAAAATGACGAAAAAACTGTTGACATACCGGGCTGTTGTGTGGTAAGATAAATACCGTCGCCGAGGGTAGACAAAACCTGCGAAAAATGCTGGTGTAGCTCAGTTGGTAGAGCAGCTGATTTGTAATCAGCAGGTCGGGGGTTCAAGTCCGTCCACCAGCTCCACCATCTTTCTACGATGGTGAAAATGAAATATGGGAGGTTTCCCGAGTGGCCAAAGGGAACAGACTGTAAATCTGTCGTCTATGACTTCGGTGGTTCGAATCCACCACCTCCCACCAAGATTAAAACGCACTGGAAACGGTGCGTTTTTTCTGTTTATAGGCTGAAAATGTTCTGTTTTGCTTAAATGTTGGATTTTATGAAAAGTCGCTGTGATTCGCGGGAATAAGGGAAAAATCGCGACAAATAAGGGAAAAATAAGGGAAAGAAAAGAGGGCTTTTCAGCCCTCCTAATAAGCGAGTTTGCCCGCGGCGCGGCGCTGATCGTCAACGTCTACATGGGTGTAAATCTCTGTGACACCTACGGACTGATGGCCAAGCATAGTTTGCACAGCACGCAGTTCGGCACCGCCCTTGATAAGATAAGTAGCATAGGTGTGCCGGAGCTTGTGCGGGGACAACCGGCGCACCGGTAGGTCGGCAAAGAAATTCTCATACTGCCGTCGGAAGCTGCCCGGCGTCATATATCCGCCACGTACCGCCGGCACGACATAGATGCTTGCCTTTTGCGTCTGTTTGAGCTGTGCGGCGAGTTCGTCCCCGTAGGGGATATATCTTACCTTACCATTCTTTGTGCGCTCTACGGGCAGGAATTCGCCCTTTGCAACACGTGTCACAACGCGGCGCACAGTGATCAACTTTTCTTTTTGATTAATATCGCCCCAGCGTAAGCCCATAACCTCCTCGGAGCGCAGACCGGCATAGAGCATCAGGGCAATGGCAACGCCAAATGGCTTGCTAAGATTTTGCAGGATCACTTGAATTTCATCAAGGCTGAAGACCTTGATTGATTTAAGAGGTTCTTCGGCGGATACGGTGATGGACTCGCATGGATTTTTACGGCATAGTTCGTTTTGCACTGCTGACTTCATGATCTGGTTGATTGTGATATAGATATGGTGTCTGGCGCTCTTGCTCAAATGAGACGCATTGGCAAGCAGCTTTTCGATGTCGATTGGTCTTACCTTATCGAGCTGCTTTTTGCCCAGCGCTGGTTTGACGTGCTTTTGCCAGTACAATTCATAGTTCTGATAAGTGCGATAGGATACGCTGTCCCTTTTGATCTCGAGCCATTCTTCGCCCCAGCCGGCTACCGACATGCGCTTCACGATCTGGTCGTCTTTGTGATTGACCCATTCTTCATATGCGGCTTTGGCGAGCGCTTTGGTGCGGCGACAGAATGACTTCTGCACACGGCTGCCATCCGGCAGATCGACCCATACGCGTAGCTCCCAACTGCTGTTTGACTTTTTTCTATAACTTCCGTTCATAATAAAAAACCTCTTTCTTACCGTAAAAAAGTGTGGTAAAATAGTGGTTGATGATTAGGTGTGGAAATTTAGTCATCAACCCCATATTCCGTCTCTGTGTTGGTAGCACAGAGGCGGGATTTTTTTGTTTATTTTGACAATGCCGACAAGTTTAGATATTGGTCGAAATGATAAAAAGAAAAATGCACAGATAAGGTTTTTGAAAGTTTTAGTAAATCTTTATAAGGCTTCGTGCGGCGCGGTGAAGCGCCAAAATGCACAGCTTAAATAGTTGAAAAACAGTTCAAAAACTTGGCAATAGCGCGGTTTATTTGAAAATAAATTCTCCGTTTTGCCAATTTACATGCGTTTTTCTGCCGCGTATCATGGTCTCACCGGTTGTTACGATGGCAGGGCAGGGCGGCTCTAAGCCAATCCGCGTTGTTGACCGCCTGGTAAAGGATTACGGCGGCAAAGCTGAGGATTGGAAGAAACAAGCCGGTAAAATTACTAGCAGTAAGTATGTTAGCAGCGCGCATCTATTGTGCAACGTGCGCTACCCGGTGCGGATGCGGACGATCCCCGCGGTGACACTCATGTCACATCTGGGTACGCCTAATCAGGTATCTCAGTGGGGGAGTGGTGTAGACAGTGGGATCACG
>NZ_JALFLA010000002.1 GCF_022775115.1 Agathobaculum sp. | reverse complement strand
CTGCAGCAGTTCTCTGATTTTTTCCCGACGTGCGTTTTCTTCTGGGGTACGATTCTTTCTAGCCATTATAAAAATCCTCCAATGTGGTGCTCCTATTCTACACCACATCGGAGGTTTACACAAAGTTTGGGATGGTCTCTAGTCAACACCTGCCCCGCCACCCTGTTTTAGTTTTTTTTGTTTGCCCGATAAACTGTACGTTATTCGCACAATTCTTTACGGAGATTTTCACAGTCCTGTGCCATTTCTTGCATATCCTCATCATCTACCATTTCATGGAGGTCATATTCAAAAGGAGTAGTGAAGAAATCTGCCAAAGCACCATTCATTGCCTGATCTTCTTCTGGTGTGGTGGTGATTTTCACAAACAGATCTCGGTTCTCCTCGTCAAACAGATCTTTTAGGTTGAACCCACCGCTTTTTTGCTCTCCAAGATAAGCGCCGCCAAATCGGTTGCCAAATCAATGGCATAATAAAATTCGTGGCATTCACCCTCGGAGTCAGTGTATTCTAAATCAGGTGAGGTATGAAAGTCCCAATTCAGCTTTCCAAGGCCAGTATCACTGAATATCTCGCTCAGAGGAAGTTCAGCTTTGCCTTTGTCATAGAGATAGTCCACCAAAGTTAGGCTATCGTCTGTACCGCCGATGTAGTTATACCAGTATTTTTTCAATGTTTTTCAGTTACAAGTATAGCACATCTTCCCACCGCAAGCAATCAGCGTTTTATGTCCGTTCCGACTATCCGGACCATCAAGGGACGAGTCGTATTTTTTTCGCAAAGAGCGCGAAAAAATCTCCGCTCTTACCCCCTTGACCATCTGGATTTTTGCCGCCGCCGTTTCGCCGCCGAAAAGGAGCGCACCGTTCCGCGGAACATCGCGGGCCAGTCGCTCCTGGCTGGGAATGTGTTTTGCAGTCATTGTGGCTCCCGGCTGTCCCTGACCACCAGCGGCAAGGCGTGCCCTTGCAAGGACGATCCCAACCGCATTGTAAAGCGCGTGCGGTATATCTCCATAAACAGACGGAATGTGATGGACAGACCGGGTACACGGCCCATCTTTGAGCGCTGAACTTTGAGACAAAATGTCTCGAAGTTCAGCATGGGCATTGACATCGTTGCCATCGCCGCATAAAGCAAAAACCCCACTTCCGAAGAAGTGAGGTTTTCTTCACACTCTCTTTGTGATGGTGGAGATAAGCGGGATCGAACCGCTGACCTCTTGAATGCCATTCAAGCGCTCTCCCAGCTGAGCTATACCCCCAAATGGAAGAGAGTGCAAATATTAAGTTTTTGTACGGGGGTTGTTTACCGCTTCAACCGGGCTCCCAGCTGAGCTATACCCCCAGATAAAGAGTGTATATACACTTATTGTCACGGAATATCAATGCACTTTGCGGGTGCGACCAAATGGGCATTTGACTTATCCCTAACAACAGAGTTTATTATACAGGACGCCTGTGCATCTGTCAACATTTTTTTCGCTTTTTCTTTGTTTTATTTTGCAGGCGCTACGACTCAATGCGGAACAGCCGTTTGCCGTTCTCGGTCGTGACGCGCTCGACCTCCTCCACGGGCAGTCCCTTAATCTGCGCGATGGCCTCGGCCATGCGATGAACGTACAGCGAGGAGTTGCGCCGCCCGCGAAACGGCTCGGGCGCCATGTAGGGCGCGTCGGTCTCAATCATCAGCCGGTCGAGCGGCGTAGCGCGGACGACCTCGACGGCCTTTCGTGCGTTTTTGAACGTGATCACACCTGTGAACGACAGATAGTAGCCCAGCTGAAGCAGCTCGCGCGCCATCTCGACACTGCCCGCGTAGCAGTGATACACGCCGGTCACCGCCGGAAACTGCCGCGTGATCGCAAGGCAGTCGCTGTGTGCATCTCTGTCATGCACGATGACCGGCAGGTGCAGCGTCTCGGCAAGCTCCATTTGGCGGCGGAAAACGACCTGCTGGCGGGCGCGGGCACGCTCGTCCTTCTCCCAGTAATAATCCAGTCCGATCTCACCGATCGCGCGCACCTTTGGCTCGTTCTGCGCCAGATCCCTCAAGAGCGAAAGCGCCTGCTCCCAATCCGCACCGATGTTTTCCGGGTGAATGCCGACCGCCGCGTACATAAATGGGTATTTTTGCGCATAGCTGACCGCCTTGCGGCTGGACGGCACATCACAGCCCGGGTTGAGGATCAGCCCAACATTATTCTCCGGCATGGCGGACAGCAGGGCATCGCGGTCATCGTCAAAGCGCGCGTCATCATAATGCGCGTGTGTGTCAAACAGCATGATCGTTTCCTCCTCTCTATATCCAGCCAAAGTGACGACAGGCGTTTTGGATACCGTTATCGTCCACGCCGGTGGTGATATAATCGGCGCGTTTCTTGAGTGCCTCGCACGCATTGCCCATGGCGATGGACAGCCAGCCCTGCCCAAACATACACAGATCGTTCGTGCCGTCGCCGAACACCACGGTATCCTCGTCGGCCGCACCCAGCCGGTCGAGCATCCGGCGGATGCCGTATTGCTTGCTGGTCGGCTCGATGAACAGCACCTTGTCGTTATACCGCACGGTGGGCAAGCCGCCGCAGTCAATATCCGCCTGCTGCGCGGGGGTGCAGACGATGTATACCTTGTATACCTGCGTCATCCGCCGGTAATCAAAGCTGGGGTCGAGCGAGACTGAAAAGTAATCCGGCGGCGCGTATGGCAGATAGCGCTCGTCCTGCGTCACGCAGACGCGCTCGTTGGCCACCGTGACCGCCCACGGGATATGTTGGGCGCACAGGCGGTCGATCAGCCGGATGCACGGCTCGACCGGCAGGCTGCGCATTTCGACCACCGCTCCGTCGATGGTCAGGCTGTAACCGCCGTCCCCGACGATCTGGTCAAAGCCATAGCGTGCGGCAAAGGCCGCCGCGGAGGCTTGCAGGCGGCCGGTCGCCAGCGCGACAAAATGGCCGTTTGCGCGCAGCTGCTCGACACAGCGCACCGCGCTTGCGGGCATCTGCATGGTCAAACCGCTCGCAAGCGTGCCGTCAATATCAAAAAAGAAGTATTTTTTGCGCATAACTTGTCTCTTTCTGCTGCAGCATGAAGCATCAAATAAACCGTGCACAGCGGTGGGCACGGGACTTGTTCCCGCACCCGCCGCAGGCTTGTTCAGCACGCCGTGCAGCCGTGCTCAGCACAGCTTGGCACCGGCTGCAATGCTGTCGTCCAGTATGAGCAGGCACAGCTGGCCGTCCTTTTCGGCGCTCAGCAGCATACCGCAGGATTCCTGCCCCATCATCTTGCGGGGCGGCAGGTTGGTGACAGCAACGACCGTCTTGCCCACCAGCTCGGCCGCCTGATAATACTTGGCAATGCCGGACAGAATCTGGCGGGGCTGACCCGAGCCGTCGTCCAGCTGGAATTTGAGGAGCTTGTCGCTCTTTTTGACATTCTCGCACGCAAGCACTTTGCACACAGTCATGTCGACCTTGCAGAAGTCGTCAAACGGGATATCGGGCAGGAAGGTGACAGCCGGCTTTTCAGGTGCGTTCTTGGCCTGGTTTTCCTCCTCGATCTCCTGAAGCTTTTTCGGAATGTCGATACGCTCGAACAGGATAGACGCTGCGCCGACGGGCGCGCCCGGGGTCATGCCGTCAAAGGAGGCGAGCGACGCGACACCCCGATCCTCGACCCCCAGCTGGGCGAAGATCTTGTCGGCCGTTTCGGGCAGGTAGGGGCGCAGCATGGTCGCGGCAAAGCGGATGGATTCCAGCAGATTGTACAGCACGGCGCCCAGCCGCGGCTTGCGCGCTTCATCCTTGGCCAGCGCCCACGGCATGGTCTCATCGATATACTTGTTTGAGCGGCGCAGCAGCGCAAAAATCTCGTCGATCGCATCGGCAACATGCAGGTCGCTCATGCGCTTTTCGACCGCAGCGGGCAGGCCGAGCGCGAGCGCCTTCAACTCGTCGTCCACCGGCTCAGCATCAGCGGGGGAGGGGGCGGGGACCGCGCCGCCAAAGTATTTTTGCGTCATGGCGATCGTGCGGTTGACAAGGTTGCCCAGCACATTGGCAAGCTCGGCATTGACCCGCTCACAGATCAGCTCGTAGGAGATCAGGCCGTCGTTGCCAAAGGGCATCTCATGCAGCACATAGTAGCGCACCGCGTCCACGCCGAACTGTCGCACCAGATCGTCCGCGTAGATAACGTTGCCGAGCGATTTGGACATCTTGCCCTCGCCCACCAGCAGCCAAGGGTGGCCGAAAACCTGTGCCGGCAGCTCCTCGCCCAGCGCCATCAGGAAGATGGGCCAGTAGATCGTATGGAAGCGGATGATATCCTTGCCGATCAGATGCACATCGGCCGGCCAGAAGCGCTTATAGTGTGCATCGTGGTTGCCATCGGGGTCGTAGCCGCAGAAGGTGATATAGTTGGTCAGCGCATCCAGCCAGACGTAGACGACATGGCCGGGGTCGAAATCGACCGGGATGCCCCACGAAAAGGAGGTGCGGGACACGCACAGATCCTGCAGACCCGGCTTTAAGAAGTTGTTGACCATCTCGTTTTTGCGGCTCTCGGGCTGGATGAACGCGGGGTGCGTTTCGATGTGCTGCATCAGGCGGTCAGCGTACTTGGACATTTTGAAGAAGTAGGCCTCCTCCTCCGCGTCCGCGACCGGGCGGCCGCAGTCCGGGCAGCAGCCGTCCTTGAGCTGCGACTCTGTCCAGAACGACTCGCAGGGCTTGCAGTATTTGCCCTTGTAGCTGCCCTTATAGATATCGCCCTGCTCGTACAGCTTTTTGAAGATGCGCTGCACTTTTTTCTCGTGCATCGGGTCGGTCGTGCGGACAAAGCGGTCGTAGGTGGTGTTCATCAGATCCCAGATGTCCTTGACCTGCCCCGCGACCTTGTCCACATACTGCTGGGGCGAGATGCCGGCCGCTTCGGCCTTTTCCTGAATCTTCTGGCCGTGCTCGTCCGTACCGGTTTGGAAATAGACCTCGTAGCCGGTCATGCGCTTGTAGCGTGCGATGGCGTCCGCCAGCACGATCTCGTAGGTGTTGCCGATGTGCGGCTTGGCCGAGGTGTAGGCGATCGCGGTTGAGATATAATAAGGTTTCTTGTCCATGCGGTTGTGCTCCTTTATCATCATTTTGTTGTGCTTGCTTATCCAAACAGCCGCCTGCGGCGGATGCGCGATGGGACGCGGGTGTGCCCCGCCCTTTCAGCATTGCCGCGCAGGCGGGCGATTATATCCCCGCGCGGGCGGACGCGGGAAAGTGGGCATCAAAAAAGCCCCCGCCTGAATGAGCCACCATTCAAGGACGAGAGCCGAAGCGCTTTCGCGTTACCACCTTGCTTTGCGCGCCCCTCACGGCGGCGCGCCTCTGAGGGTACTGCCATACCCAGAATCCGTTAACGGGGATCATGCGCCGCAGCCTATGGCGGGACGCCGCCGGTCGGTGCGGGGCTCCAAGGCCATTTTCCGCCGCGCCCTCCGCATCCCGCTCTCATCCTCCGGGACTCGCTTGGCCGTACCTCGCCGCGTACTTTCCTTTTCATTGCCGGTTGCTTATAATTATGTGGCTTTATTATAGCATCGCGCCGGTTGGCTGTCAAGCACGCGCCGCGCATCAGGCTTTTTGCCCGTATTCCGTGGCTTGTCTGCCAACTTTTTACCGAATTGTTATTGTCAAGCCTAGCTATACAGTATATAATGTTAAGAAGAAAAATCTGTCGAAAAACAGCGCATACCGACTGGCCGGTTTTCGTATGTTATTTTTTTCGAACGCATATATAAAGACAGCGAAAAAGGGGAAGAACATGATAAGCAATAGCATAGCAAAAAGGAAGAAAGGGGCGCATGTCGTGTCCAAGCGAAGCACAAAAGTAGCGCCCAAGCCGGAGGAGCGAGGGCACAGCGCCGCTGGCCGGATGACCGTCGTGCTGAGCGGTGTATTCGTGCTGCTGCTGGCGCTGCTCGTCGGCTTTAACCAGCTTTACCCCAGCATTTTTCCGGGGGTGACGGCGGGCAGTATCCCGGTCGGCGGCAAATCGGCCGAGGAAGCCGCGCAGGCCATCGCCGCACAGGGCGACGCGCTGTATGCGGACACGGCGGTTACACTGTCCATCTATGACAAGACCTACGATATCCCGGTCGAGAGCGTGCTGGAAAGCGTGGACGCCGCGCAGTCGGCAGAGAACGCCTTTGCGGTCGGCCGTACGGGCAACCCGTTTGCGCGCGTGTGGCATATGCTCTGCGCCTTCGTCGGCAAGGGCGAGGCCGAGCTTGCCGCGACCGTCAACACGCAGGGGCTGGAAACCGCGCTGGGCGATATCGCGGCCGAGGCACTGACCGAGCCGGTCGAGCCGGCTTGGGAGGCCGGTGCGGACAGCCTGATTATCCACGCGGGCAAGCCGGGCGTGCATTTTGACGCGCAGGCCGTGCGCGAGGCGATCGACCGGAAGATCCGCCTGATGGATTTCACGCCTTACACAGTCTCTACCGAGCTGACTGAAACACCCGCGATCGACATTGACAAGATCGCCGCCGAGGCCATCGGTGAGCCGGTCAGCGCGACCGTTGACAAGGCTGACGGCACGACCATCCTGCCCGAAAAGGCCGGGGTGCAGTTCGATGTCGAGCAGGCGCGGGCGATCATTGGGGACGGCTCGGCCGAGCAGTATGTGATCCCGGCCACGGTCGTGCAGCCCAAAGTGACCGCCGCCGATCTGGAGCAAAAGCTGTTTCAGGATACGCTCGCCCGTACATCGACCGACCTGAACGAAGGCAATGTGCCGCGTACGAACAACGTCCGGCTGGCCTCCAACGCCATCAACGGTCTTATCCTCAACCCGGGCGAGGAATTTTCGTACAACAATGTGGTCGGCGAGCGCACGGAGGCGCGAGGCTACCGCCCAGCGGGCGCGTACTCGGGCGGCAAAATCGTCGAGGAGTTCGGCGGCGGCGTATGCCAGCCGTCCTCGACGCTGTATATGGCCGTGCTTCGTGCCGACTTAGAGGTGACCGAGCGCTATAACCACTCGTTCACCGTGGGCTACACACCGCTTGGTGAGGATGCCACGGTGTCTTGGGGTGGGCCGGATTTCCGCTTCCGCAACAATACTGATTATCCGGTCAAGATATTGGCTGAGCAAACGGGCGGTCAGATGATTATGACGCTGATTGGCACCAAAACGAGCGACAAAACCGTGACCACCCGCACGGAGGTGCTGTCGACCTATGCGCCGCAGACGGTCGAGAAGAAGGATGCCTCGATGAAGGAGGGGCAGAGCCGCGTCGACCAGACGGGCATCACGGGCTATGCGACCCGCACCTATAAGCAGATCACGGAAAACGGCCAAACGACCGAGGTGCTTGCCAACAGCTCCAACTATTCCAAGCGGGATAAGATCGTGTATGTGGGCACAATCAAGCCCGAAGCGCCGCAGGAGAGCGATCCCGAGCAGGGCGCGGCGCAAGAGGGAAACGAACAGGCAAGTGCCGACCCTGCACCGGCTGGCGATGCCGGGGCAGATAGTAGCGCGCCGGAGGAGCAGGCGCAGTAACAGCATCAAATAAGAGGGGGAAAGAAGATGAATTATACAACACAGGTCCGCAAGGATATCAAGCGGGAATGTAAGACGCGCGTGTGGGACTGCTTGGGGCGCTGCATCGGTATACAGTTCCTATATGGACTGCCGTTCGTGCTGCTGTATCTCATTATGTACGCGCCGCTGCTGATCCGCTTCAGCAACCTGACGATAAGTGGCCAGCTCAGTGCATACCGGTTGTCGATATTGATCGAGGAGGCTTCCAATACCTCGTGGTCGCTCACATTGCTGTCGGTCGCCATTTCCGGGGGGCTGATGTATGGCTTGTCAAGATTTTACATTGACCTGCGCCGCGGCAAGCAGCCGCCGGTCAGCACGCTGTTCCAGCCGTTCACCTCAGGGCAGTCTGCGTGGACGGGTATCAAAATGCAGTTCTGCATTTTCTTCCGCGCGATGCTCTGGAGTTTGATACCCTCCTGTCTGGCGACGGTTTGGATCATCGCGCTGATCTTGTCCGCACGGGGCAGTTATCCGTCCAGAACGTTTATATTTGTGGGCTACCTTGTGCTTGCCGTTATTTTCCTGCTGATTAGCGTTAAGATTATAGCGTACAGGGCTGGCTGGGTCGTGTTGTATGACGGTGGAGAGGAGCGCGGCGTATGGTCGGCCACGCGAGAGGCCGCCGCAGTATTCAAAGGGCATTTCGGCAAGCTGCTCGGGCTGCTCCTTAGCTTTTTCGGATGGTTTGCGCTGGAATTTGGACTGCTCTGTGTCTGCGGATTATTTTTTGTGTTGGGCGGATCGCTGGAAAGCACGATGAGTCTGCCCATCATGCTGCTCGCGCTGATTGCCGGGCTGTGTGTCAATATCGTGCTGGGCGCTTTTTTACAGGCTTATGTGGAGACATCGTTTGTCGGCCTGTATGAGTATTTGGCACAGGCGCAGCCGCCGGTACAGCAGCCTTATGACTATATGCCCTATGTGCAGACGCCGCTTGACGCACCGCAGGGCAGCGGTCCGTCGGAAGACAGCGCGCCGCAGGACAGCCCCGACGAGCGGGACTGACCGGCAGTAATAGATTTAGACTTGGAATGAAGGGGGACGCAGGCCGCGCTTGCGTCCCCCTTGCGCTGCCGGCGGCGAATTTTCGCCTTGCACGCACAGGGGCGCTGTGATAAAATAAACCTGTCATGGGTAATGCTACCCCTATCGGAAACATGGAGTGAAAAATCAATGGACTATAACCGCTTGGCAGAGCTGCTTCTGCCGCATATCAAGTGCACGCCGGAGGAGGTCGAGGCGCGCTACCCGAAGCGTGCGCTGCCCGAGGGTGCAAAGGTCACCCGCATGGGGCCAAGCCCGACCGGCTTTATGCATCTCGGCAATCTGTACGGCGCGCTGGTGGACGAGCGGCTGGCGCATCAGTCGCAGGGCGTGTTCTACCTCCGCATTGAGGATACCGACAAAAAGCGCGAGGTCGAGGGCGGCGTGCAGACCATCCTCGAGGCGTTTTCGGCCTTCGGCCTGCCGTTTGATGAGGGCGCAACGCTCGACGGCGACAAGGGCGCCTACGGCCCTTACCGGCAGAGCCAGCGCGCGGAGATATACCAGGTCTTTGTCAAGGAACTGCTCCGGCGCGGCATGGCGTATCCCTGCTTCTGCACCGAGGACGAGCTGGCCGCTGCCCACCGGCAGCAGGAGGAGAGCAAGGAAAACTTCGGCTACTACGGTAAGTACGCTGTCTGGCGCGATCGCCCGATGGAGGACATCGAAGCCGCGCTGCGGCAGGGCACGCCCTATGTCATTCGCTTCCGCTCGGAAGGCAGCATCGCCAACAAGATAAAACATGACGATCTGGTCAAGGGCAAGATGGAAGTAACCGAAAACGATCAGGACGTCGTCATCCTCAAGTCAGATGGCATCCCGACCTACCACTTCGCCCATGTGGTGGACGACCACCTGATGGGGACGACGGTTGTCGTGCGCGGCGAGGAATGGCTGGCCACGCTGCCCGTGCACTTGCAGTTGTTCCGCGCGCTGGGATGGAAGCCGCCTAAGTACGCGCACACCGCTCAACTCATGAAGATCGACCCCGAGACCGGTGGCAAGCGCAAGCTCAGCAAACGCAAAGACCCGGAGCTGGCGCTGTCCTTTTACGCGAAGGAGGGGTATCCTGTTCCGGCGGTGCTCGAATACCTGATGACGCTCCTGAACTCCAATTTTGAGGAGTGGCGCCGCGCAAACCCCGACCTGCCGCTGAATGATTTTCCGTTCAGCACCAAGAAGATGAGCGGCTCGGGCGCGCTGTTCGATATCGAAAAGCTGCGCGACGTGTCCAAGAACGTCATTTCCCGCATGGATGCCGACACCGTATATAATTATATCGCCGCGTGGAGCGCGGACAACGACCCGCAGTTCCACGCGCTGCTTACGCGCGACCCCGCAGCCTCCAAGGCGTATCTCGCCATCGGCCGCGGCGGCAAAAAGCCGCGCAAGGATATCGCGCTCTGGTCGGAGGCCAAGGGCTATATGGACTTTCTGTTCGATGAGCTGTTCGCACCGGATTACACCATGCCCGAGCGGGTAAGCGCTGAGGACGCGAAGGGAATATTGACGGCGTTTGCTGCGGTGTTCGATGAAAACGATACGCCCGACGGCTTTTTTGCGCGTATGCAGCAGCTTGCGGAGCAGTTCGGCTACGCGGCCGACACCAAGGCGTACAAGGCTGCGCCGGAGCAGTACAAGGGCGCGGTCGGTGATGTTTCGATGGTCGTGCGCGTGGCGATCGCGGGCCGCCAGAACGCGCCCGACCTGCAAACGGTCATGGGCATCATGGGTCGGGAAAAGGTGCTTGAACGCCTGGAAAAATGCGCGGATACGCTTTAATATGATCCATTTGGGGGCAAGATAACGCTATGATGGAAAACGTAAGCAATTTTTTGACCGAAATCATTGATGAGGATATCGCAGCCGGACTGCACGAGCAAATACACACCCGCTTTCCGCCTGAGCCGAACGGCTATCTGCACATCGGCTCGGCCAAGGCTATCTTCATCAACTGGTCGATCGCCAAGAAATACGGCGGCAGGTTCAACCTGCGCTATGATGATACCAACCCGGTTAAGGAGGACACCGAGTATGTCGACTCCATCTGGGAGGATATCAAGTGGCTGACCGGCGAGGAGCCGAACGGCGGGGTATATTACGGCTCGGACTATTTTGAGACCTGCTATGAATGCGCTGTGCAGCTCATCCGCGACGGTAAGGCCTATGTGGATGATCTGACGCAGGAGGAGATGCGCGCCTACCGCGGCTCACTGACCGTGCCGGGCAAGGCAAGCCCGTACCGCGACCGTTCGGTCGAGGAAAACCTCGCGCTATTCGCCGATATGCGCGCGGGCAAGTTTGCGGACGGCGCCAAGACGCTGCGCGCCAAGATCGACATGGCTTCGCCCAACATGAATATGCGTGACCCGGCGATCTACCGTATCGTCCGCGCGCACCACCACCGGCAGGGGGACGCATGGTGCATCTACCCACTGTACGATTTTGCGCACCCGATACAGGACGCGCTCGAGGGCATCACCCATTCGCTGTGCTCGATCGAGTTTGAGAACCACCGCCCGCTGTATGAGTGGGTCGTGGATAACTGTCCACTGCCGCACCACCCCAAGCAGCGCGAGTTTGCGCGCCTGAATGTGACGCATACGGTGATGTCTAAGCGTTACCTGCGCCAGCTGGTGTTTGACGGCCATGTGGAGGGCTGGGACGACCCGCGTATGCCCACGCTGTGCGCGCTGCGCCGCCGGGGCTACACGCCGTCGGCCATTCTGGATTTCGTCCAGCGGGCAGGCATTGCCAAGGCCAATTCGCTCGTTGATATCAAGCTGCTTGAGCACTGTATCCGCGAAGAGCTGAACGACACTGCGCTGCGCCGCATGGCGGTCACCGAGCCGGTCAAGCTGGTCATCACCAACTACCCTGCGGATAAGACCGAGACGTTTGCAGTACCGAACAATCCGCGTGACGAGGCCGCCGGCACGCGCGAGGTGCCGTTTTCGCGCGAGGTGTATATCGAGAAGAGCGATTTTGCCATCGTGCCGCCGCCGAAGTTCCAGCGCCTGAGGCCGGACGGCGAAGTGCGGCTGATGGGCGCGTATATCATCCGCTGTAACGAGGTCGTTACGGACGAGCAGGGCGAGGTGATCGAGCTGCGCTGCACGGCCGATCTGGAGACCGGAAATGGTATGCCTGCGGACGGCCGCAAGGTCAAGGGTACGATACACTGGGTGTCCGCGCAGCACGCGGTGGATGCCGACCTGTACCTGTATGACAACCTGTTTGCGCTGGAGAATGTCGGTGATGTGCCCGAGGGTACGGATTTTCTCGATTACTTGAACCCGGATTCGCTCAAAAAGCTGACCGGATGCAAATTGGAGCCTGCGCTGGGCGAGGCCGCGGCGGGGGAGCGCTTCCAGTTTGTCCGCATGGGGTATTATGTCAAGGATCGGGAAACGGGGCGCTTCAACCGCATCGTTACCCTCAAGGACAGCTTTGCCAAGACGCTGCAAAAGTAAAAACAGACGGCATTTTGGCCGTCTCAGAGCATCCAAAATGTTCGGCACAGCCGGAAAAAGGGGGCAGTCTCGGAAAGAGACTGCCCCCTGCTTTATCTTACACGTTTTCCGTCAGATATTCCTCCGCGTAGTGGACGGCTACCGCGCCGTCCGCCACGGCGGTGACGATCTGCCGCAGCGCCTTGGTCCGCACGTCGCCTACAGCGAACACGCCGGGCAGCGCGGTTTTTGTGGATTCGTCTGCAATGATATAGCCCGCCGGGTCAAGTGCAAGCTGGTCTTTGACCAGCTCGGTCGCGGGCTTTCTGCCCACGCTGACGAACACACCGTCGCACGGTACGATGCTTTCCTCCCCGGTTTGAACATCCCGCAGCCGCACCCCGGTCACCTTGTCCTCGTGCAGCAGCTCGGTCACTGTGCTGTTCCAGCGGAAGGATACGTTTTCCGCGTGCAGCAGTGGGTCGTGATAAATCTTGGTTGCCCGCAGGGTATCCCGCCGGTGGACAAGAATGACCTGCGCGCAGACGCGGGAGAGGAGCAGCGCATCTGCGGCCGCGCTGTTGCCGCCGCCCACGACGACCACGGTCTTTCCTTTGTAGAACATACCGTCGCAGGCGGCGCAGTAGTTCACGCCGCGCCCCACCAGCTCCTTTTCGTCCGGAACGCCCAGTTCTCTGGGACTCGCCCCGGTGGCAAGAACGACAGTTTTGCCAAGCAGCTTGCCCGCGCTGGTCTCCACCTGCTTGACCTCGCCCGAGAGCACAAGTGACAGCACTTCGGTCAGCTGGGTCTGCACGCCGAAGCGCTCGGCGCCCTTGCGCATTTTTTCGCCCAGCGTGAAGCCGTCAATGCCGTCCTCAAAGCCGGGATAGTTGTCGATCTGCTCGGTAAGCGCCATTTGTCCGCCGGAGGACAGCTCCTCCAAAAGAATGGTGTCCAGTCCTGCGCGGGCGGCGTACAGCGCCGCGGTGTAGCCGCCGGGGCCGCCGCCGACGACGATCATATCATAGACGTGCGCGCTGGCTTCGCGCTGCTTTTGCTCCTGCTGAAAAGCCTGTCCGATAAAGCTCTCGAGCTGCGCCTTGGATTCCGGCGCGACGGTCGAGCCGAGCAGGCGGCCGTTCTGATAGAGCAGCAGCGTGGGGACAAGCTCGATCTTCTCCTGCTCGGCGAGCGTAGGCTCGTCGTCAATGTTGATCTGGCCGATCACCAAGCGATCCTGATATTCCGCCGCGATCTCGTCCAGAGCCGGAGCAAGGCGGCGGCAGTAGCTGCACCAAGGCGCCGAAAACTCGATCAGAACGGGTTTATCCGTTCGGGCGATGTGTTGCTTGTACATTTCCTCGTTCATATGCAATATCGACATGATTTGTTCGCTCCTTTTCTATATGGTTGTTTTCAGTATGCCCCCTTTGCTGCGTCAGTTGCGCGCCGTCAAAGGGGGATAGCGGTCACATGCCCGCAGCCGTTACGCGCTGCCGTTCTTGGCTTTGCAGATCAGCTGCGTCATCGTTCCCATTGGGCAGTAAACGCACCAGCTGCGGGGCTTGAACAGCAGCATCGTGACAAGGCCGAGCACGGTCGAGGTCAGCATCACGCTGTAAAACCCGAACGCGAACTGGGCGACGCCCGGATGCACCAGAGTGCCGTGATAGGCCCACTGCCAAGGCAGCTTGAAGGTCCACAGCAGCGTCACCGCCTGCCGCAGACCCTGTGCGCCGGCAAAGACCAGATAGGTGCTCCACAGCATTTGGAAGAACATGACGAAAAAGAAAATGAGAAAGCCATAGCGAAACCACTTGCTTTTCATCCAGCCGGGGATGTCCCTTTTGCGGGACAGGCCGAAGCGCCCGCCCAGCAGCCCGAACAGCTGTCCCCGTCCGCAGTACCGGTTGCAGTAGCCCTTTGTGCCTTGGGCGGCGGAGAGGATAAGTGGGATGAAAAAGCACAACAGTCCCAGCCACGCAAACAGGATGTTGAAAAAGCCCAGCACCAGATAGGTCAGCGAGACGATCCACAGATAGTCATACCAATGCTTTTTCATGCCTGCACCTCCTCTATGGTGATGATGGATGCCGGGCATTCCTTGGCGCACTTTCCGCAGCCGACACACCGCGCCCAATCGACCTGCGCGGCAATGCCCTTGTATATCGCAATGGCCGACGTGGGGCACACCTTCACACAGCAGCCGCAGGCCACACAGACATCGCGGTCGACCACCGCTTTTCGCCGTTGTTTTGTATTTGTCATAGAGAAAAACCTCCCGCGTTTGATAGTTCCATTATACCAACACGGTCGTGTGTTTCTGTGACAAAATCACGGTGCTGCGGCTGCGGGTGATACAAAGCCCACCGGGCATCCGGTGGGCTTTGTGCTTTCCGGCACGGCTTGCGCGGGGATGCTGGGCAGTGATAGCCTGCTGCAGATTATCGGAAGTACTTTACGCCGCTCTCAAAGATCGGCTGATACTTTTGTCCGTAGATATTCCGGCCGACGAACGGACCGTAACGCTCGGTGTGTCCCATCTTGCCGAGCACGCGGCCATCCGGGCTGGTGATGCCCTCAATCGCGCATAACGAGCCGTTCGGATTCCATGCGATATCCATCGACGGCGCGCCTGCAAGGTCGGTGTACTGGAAAGCGATTTGACCGTTGCGCACCAGCTCGTCAATCACATGCTGCGGCGCGACAAAGCGTCCCTCGCCGTGCGAGACGGCAATCGTGTGCAGGTCGCCGACGCTGCAGGCAGACAGCCAGGGGCTTTTGACCGAGGAGACGCGCGTGGTCACATAGCGGCTCTGGTGCCGGCCGATCAGGTTGAAGGTCAGCGTCGGGTCATCGCCGGTCATTTGGTCGCGTATTTCGCCATAGGGCACAAGGCCGAGCTTGACGAGCGCCTGAAAGCCGTTGCAGATGCCGAGCATCAGGCCGTCGCGCTTTTGCAGCAGCTCGTGCAGCGCGTCCTTGATACCGGGACCGCGCAGGAAGGAGGCGATGAATTTGCCCGAGCCGTCCGGCTCGTCGCCGCCGGAGAAGCCACCCGGCAGAATGACCATCTGCGCGCAGCGGATGGCGCTTTCCAGCTGCACGGCACTCTCGGCCAGCGCGTCGGCTGAGTAGTTGCGCACAACGATGATCTCGGCCGCGCCGCCAGCCTGTTCGACCGCGCGGGCGGTGTCATACTCGCAGTTGCTGCCGGGGAATACCGGGATGACCGCGAGAGGCTTTGCGGTCTTGACCGCGGGGGCGTGTGCCGTGCGCTCGGTGCAGGATACCGTGACAAGCTGCGCGTCGGATGCGGGTGCCTTGGTCGGGAAGACGCTCTCCAGCCTGCCCTCGAACGCCTCGGTCAGTGCGTCGAGCGGGATGTGCTCGTCCGCAATGGTGATGGCCGCGTCCCCGGTCGTGTGGCCGACCAGCCAGTAGGCGGGCAGCGCGGAGACAGCTTCGATCAGGATGCCGCCGAAGTTTTTCAGATAGAGCGCGTCAGACGGGAAGGCCGCGTCAAACGCAAAGCCGATCCGGTTGCCCAGCGCCATTTTGCATACGCCCTCGGCTACGCCGCCGACCGACAGCGCCCAAGCCGACACAGCCTTGCCCGAGGCGATCAAGTTTGCCGCCTCGTTCCAGATATGCCGGATGGCTGGGTAGTCGGGCGTACCGTCCGGGAAGTAGGGCGCGTCCAGCAGGTATACCGGATGGCCGGACTCCTTGAACTCGGGCGAGATCAGACGGGAAGCGTCCTGCGGCGCAATGGCAAAGGAGACGAGCGTGGGCGGCACGTCCATCTCGTCAAACGAGCCGGACATTGAATCCTTGCCGCCGATGGCCGCAAGGCAAAGTCCCTCCTGCGCGGCATACGCGCCGAGCAGCGCGGCCAGCGGCTTGCCGAAGCGCTGCGGGTCTTTGCCGAGACGCTCGAAATACTCCTGGAAGGTCAGGTAGGCTGTTTCAAAATCGCAGCCCGCGGCAACCAGCTTGGCCACCGACTCGATGACCGCGCAGGACGCGCCGAGGAAGGGATTCTGCTCGGTGAAGTAGGGGTCGAAGCCGAACGCCATGACCGAGGCGGTCTCACACTGGCCGGAGAGCGCCGGCAGGATGGCCGCCATGACCTGCGTGGGCGTGCGCTGATATTTGCCGCCGAACGGCATGAAGACCGAGCCTGCACCGATCGAGCCGTCGAACCGCTCGACCAGGCCGCGCTCAAGGCAGATGCCAAGGGTAGCGGCGTGGTTCAAAAGCTTTTCGCGCGCGGTGTGCCCATCCGGCATGCAGCTGATGGACGGCGCGGGCAGGGGGGCGACTGCGGCCGAGACATGCTTGGCGCAGCCGTTGGTGTTCAGGAAATCGCGGGACACATCGACGATGGCCGCGCCGTTCCAAGTCATGCGCAGGCGGTTGGTGTCTGTCACCTTGGCGACGATGACCGCCTCCAGATTTTCCTCGGCGGCGGCGGCGATGAATGCGTCGGCATCCTTTGCCCGCACGACGACCGCCATGCGCTCCTGCGATTCGGAGATAGCAAGCTCGGTGCCGTCCAGCCCGTCGTACTTCTTGGGCACAGCGTCAAGGTCGATATCCAACCCGTCGGCCAGCTCACCGATGGCGACCGACACGCCGCCCGCGCCGAAGTCGTTGCAGCGGCGGATCATACGGGTCACAGCGCCGTTGCGGAACAGGCGCTGGAGTTTGCGCTCCTCGGGCGGGTTGCCCTTCTGCACCTCTGCGCCGCAGGTGTCAAGCGACTGCTCGGTGTGCTTTTTGGACGAACCGGTCGCACCGCCGCAGCCGTCGCGGCCGGTCTTGCCGCCGAGCAGGAGGACAAGATCGCCCGGCTCGGGCACCTCGCGGATGACGTTATCCGCCGGAGCCGCGCCGACGACCGCGCCGATCTCCATGCGCTTGGCGACATAACCCGGGTGATAGAATTCGTGTACAAGGCCGGTGGCAAGGCCGATCTGGTTGCCGTAGGACGAGTAACCGGCGGCAGCCGTCTGGCACAGCTTGCGTTGGGGCAGCTTGTGTGCCAGCGTCTGGCTGAGCGGGACGGTCGGATCGCCCGCGCCGGTCACGCGCATGGCCTGATAAACGTAGGAGCGACCGGAGAGCGGGTCGCGGATCGCGCCGCCAAGGCAGGTGGCCGCGCCGCCGAACGGCTCGATCTCGGTCGGGTGGTTGTGCGTTTCGTTCTTGAACATCAGCAGCCAGTCCTCAAACCGGCCGTTTATCAGCGCTTTGACCCGGATGGAGCAGGCGTTGATCTCTTCAGATTCGTCGAGGTTTTTCAGATAGCCGCGCTTTTTGAGCAGCTTTGCGCCCGCGGTAGCGATGTCCATCAGCGTAACGGGGCGCTTTTTTGCCTTTTCCTCGCCGTATACCTCGACGCGGGCGGCAAGATAGCGCTCGAACGCGGCCTGCACTAGCGGGTCGTCTATCTCGGCGCCGTCGATCTCGGTCAGGAAGGTGGTGTGGCGGCAGTGGTCGGACCAGTAGGTGTCCACCATGCGCACCTCGGTGATGGTGGGGTCGCGCTTTTCCTCATCGCGGAAGTAGGCCTGCAAGAACCTCAGGTCGTCCAGATCCATGGCAAGCCCCATATCGCCCCGCAGGCCGGCCAGCGCCGCGTCGTCCATGCCGGTAAAGCCGGAAACCGTGGCGACCGCCGTCGGGATGGCGTATGCGGCCTTGAGTGTGGCGGGCTTGTCCATCGAGGCCTCGCGCGCCTCGACAGGGTTGATGAGAAAGGCGCGGATCTTGTCCATATCGGCCGCGGAAAGCGCGCCTTCGAACACATAGACCTTGGCTGCGGCGATGGCCGGACGCTCGCCGCCGGTCAGCAGCTGGATGCACTGCGCGCAGGAGTCCGCGCGCTGGTCGAACTGGCCGGGCAGCGGCTCGACCGCGAGCACGGTATGCGCGCCCGCAGGGCGGGGGAAGTCCTCATCATAGCATATATCGGCCATCGGCTCGGAAAAAACGATGCCCTTGGCCTTTTCGTAAGCCGCGGGTGCGATACCCTCGGCATCGTAGCGGCAAAGATAGCGCACATGGGTCAGGCTTTTGATCTCAAGCAGGTCATGCAGGCTGGCAAACAGGCCGCGCGCCTCCACGTCAAAGCCGGGCTTTTTTTCGGAATAACAACGATTGACGCTCATTTTATCGTGTCCCTTCATCATATTTCGCAGTATGCTTTTATTTTACCTGTTCCGCCGGGATAAATCAACCGCTGCGGCAAACAAATTCCCCGGAAAAAGCGGCTCGCCGCCAGAGGGGCGCCGCTGGGGCTTGCAAAACGGAGGAGAGGGCAGTATAATGGGGATAACGACAAAGGGGAGCGGCGGTGCGCGCCGCCGCTCCTATATCTGAAAAGCGGCGGGCATATCCAAGGCTGCGCCTCAGGCCGCTTGGTATCACTATATGCCGCGCTCAGGCGCGCGGTGCTTTGGGGAGGAAGCTGAAATGGAAATCAAACTGTCTCCGTCTATTCTGTCGGCGGATTTTGCAAATCTTGCGCGCGATATTAAAAGCGCGGCTGACGCGGGTGCGGAATATATCCATGTGGACGTGATGGACGGTCACTTTGTGCCCAACATCACGATCGGCGCGCCGGTCGTGCGGGCGCTGCGCCGGGCGACCGATAAGGTGCTCGATGTACATCTGATGATCTCTGACCCCGACCGGTATTTGGACGATTTTATCGAAGCCGGTGCGGATATCATCACCGTGCACTATGAGTCGAACGGCGACACGCTGGCGCAGCTGCAAAAAATCCGCGCAGCGGGCGTCAAGGCATCCTGTGTCATCAAGCCGAACACCCCGGCCGAGGTGCTGTTTCCGCTGCTGCCCTATTGCGACATGGTGCTTATCATGACGGTCGAGCCAGGCTTTGGCGGGCAGGGCTTTATTCCGGAATGCATGGACAAGATCCGCACCGTGCGCGCCGAGATACAAAGGCAGGGCTACCGCTGCGAATTGGAGATCGACGGCGGTGCCAAGCTGTCCAACACGGCGGAAATCGTCGCAGCGGGGGCAGATGTGATCGTTGCCGGTTCGGCAGTATTCGGCGGTGACATCACGGCCAACGTCAAGGGTTTTTTGGAGGTGTTTGCGCAGGGGGCGTCCAAGGCGGCGTGGAGCAAGTAGGCAAGGGCGCAAGCCGCTGCTTCGCGCGCGGGGAATAGAAGGAGGACACATGCAAACATTTATCTTTGACGTTGACGGCACGCTGATCGACAGTGGGGCGAAGGATCGGGAGACAATGCGGCAGGCGCTGGCGGAGTATGGCTATTCGTTCACGACCGAGGAACTGCTCTTTTGCTTCGGTATGCCGGCGCACAGCTCGATGACTGCACTGGGCGTGCGGCCCGAGCAGATGGAGGCGATCACGCGCCGGTGGGAGGAGTTGGCATACCGGGAGCTGGACAAAATACCGGTCTATGACGGTATCGTCGATATGCTGACGGCGCTGCGCGCGGCGGGCAAGCCGCGCGGCATCGTCACTTCACGCACCCGTGCTCAGTTCGAGCGCGGCTTTGTGCCCATCGGCCTGAACGGGTATTTCGATACCGCTGTGTGCGCGGACGAGGTCGAGCATCCCAAGCCTGCGCCGGACGCGCTGCTCGCATGTATCCGCCGCTTGGGCGGCACACCGGAGGAGAGCATATACATCGGGGACAGTGCGTATGATATGCAGTGCGCCCGCGCGGCCGGTGTGCGCAGCGCGCTGGCGCTCTGGGGCTGCCATGAGCCGGACAAGCTGGAGGCTGACGTGCGGCTTGCGCATCCGTCTGAAATATTAGAGCTGTAAAGAAAAGAGCCATCGGGCGCTGCCCGATGGCTCTTGGTTTTTGTGATGGATTTTGCCGCGCTGCGGCGTGCTCAGTGGACGGTTATCTGCTCGCTTGCGACCGTTTGCTCGTCTGCGTCGGCGGCGTGGGCGGTCAGCTGGGCTTCCAGCCAGCGGGAGATATCACCGAAGGCCTCCAGATGGCCAAGCTCGTTGAGCACCTCATGCCGCGCATCCTTATAAAAGATGACCTCGATGTTTTTCACCCCCGCGCCGCGGTACAGATTGACCACGCGCCGCACACCGTCGCCGTATTTGCCGATGGGGTCTTTGTCCCCCGCGAGGAAGAGCAGCGGCAGCGCGTGTGGGGTGCGGCGGAAGGTTTGGTTGCTGTTGGCCTTGGCGCACAGCGTATACAGGTCACGAAAGCCGGTCGCGGTGAATACAAAATTGCACTTGGCGTCGGACTGATAGAGCGAGACGATATCTTCATCGCGGCAGAGCCAGTCGAACACCGAGCGGGGATGCTTGATCTTGCGGTTGAAGCCCCGGAAGCTTAGGTTGGACAGAAAGCTGCTGCGGTAGGTCATGCCGCGGCTGCGCGCGATTGAATCGGCCAGCCGCGCGCCGCCGACGGCCGCCGGACTGGGGCCGACCGTGCTGATCAGGATGCAGCCGGAGAGTCGGTCGCCATACTCGGTCATGTACAGGCGGGCGACGAGCGAACCCATAGAATGCCCAATCAGAAAATACGGCAGGGTGGGGTAGCGGCGCTGCATCAGATCGGTCAACTGCTTGACATCCTCGACGAGGTATTTCCAGCCGTCCCGCTTGGCGAAAAAGCCAAGCTCGGAATCCCGTGAGACTGATGCACCGTGTCCGATATGGTCGTTGCCGCAGACGATAAAGCCCAACTCACAGAGATACTTGGCAAAGGTGGTGTAGCGCGAAAAGTATTCGCACATACTGTGTGAGAGCTGAACGATACCGCGCACCTCCACATCCTGCGGTGAGAGGATATAGTAGGTGACGTTGGACACCCCGTTGGCGCTCTTATAAATATTTTGCGTACATTTGATATTCATAAGCACACATCCCGTTCGATGGGTCTGAACTAATGTCAATATCATACCACAAAATGCATTTCTTGTGCAGCAAAATCAATCAAAATTAACAAACGGTTTATAATTGATTGGTTTGCCGGTAACGATGCATTTCTGGCTTCTGCGTCAGCTTTTCCTTGATTGCACTGCTTCCAGCATAGCATTACTCTCCTGTATTTACAGGCGATCCGGCAAAAATGCCGGGAGATTTTTCCTGCGTGCGGGAAAAGGGCTGCGCCTGCTTCACAAACGCCTGCCGGTGTGATACAATGATAAAACAACAGACAGCGCCGCGCAATGGCGTCTTCGGCGTTGCCAATATGAAAAATGAGGTGTTTGATATGCCATATATCGCCGTTTCCACGTCCGCAATACTCAGTGAGCAGCAGAAGGACGCGCTCAAAGCCGCCCTTGGTGAGCGGATCAGCGTCATCCCGGGTAAAACCGAGGCAAAGCTGATGGTTGACATCGCGGATGGGCACACCATGTATTTTGCGGGCGAAAAGCGTGCGTTGGCCTATGTGGACGTAAAGTGCTTTGGTACGACCGAGTTTGCGCACAAAAAGGCGTTTACAGAGGCCGCGTTTGCCGCCGTGCAGCAGACGACCGGCCTGCCGCAGGACAGTATCTACCTGACTTACAGCGAGTTTGCCAACTGGGGCACGATGGGCTCGATGAAGTGAAGCGGAAACCGCGTGTTGACACGCGGTTTTTTTGCTGCACCGGATAGCAATATTTTCAAATTGTTCACATTTGGCGGTTGACACTGTAAACCGATTTGCTTACAATGAATCCATTACTCTTTGGCAGACCGAGCGGTCTGACCGATGCGGCGGGCGGCAGCGAGGAGTACTCCCGCCACGTGGAATGATGATGACAAAAATACAGCGCGGCCTCGACGCGCTGCACGGAGACAAAGAAAGGTGAACGGATATGCTGCAATCCCCAAACGATGCAAAATCACCCAAAAAACCGCTGATTTATTATTATATCGTCACGCTGCTGGTGCTGATGCTGCTCAATATCTTCCTCTTTCCAACGCTGCTGCAGCGGCAGGTGGTTGAGATCGGCTACGGTGATTTTTCGGATATGGTCGAGGCGGGCGGCGTCAAGCGCGTCGCGTACAGCGCGGATGACCGCCAGATCATTTTTGAGGCCACCGGAGAGGACGGCAAGGACGGTATCTATAAGACTGGTATTTTCCCAGACAACGGGCTGTATGACCGGTTGAAGGCGGCGAATGTCGACTTCGCGGCCGAGATACCGACCAAAGCGTCGCCGCTGGCTACGCTGCTGCTCAGCTATGCGCTGCCGATCGTGCTCATCATCGGCTTTGGCCAGTGGCTGAACAAAAAGATGATGAAGAGCATGAGCGGAAACGCGATGACCTTCGGTAAGGCCAACGCCAAGATCTACGCCGAGGCCGAGACCGGCAAGAGCTTTGCCGATGTGGCCGGGCAGGACGAGGCTAAGGACGCACTGAGCGAGATCGTTGATTTTCTGCACAACCCGAACAAATACGCTTCGATCGGCGCAAGGCTGCCCAAGGGTGCGCTGCTGGTCGGCCCTCCGGGCACGGGCAAAACGCTGCTGGCCAAGGCTGTTGCGGGCGAGGCGCATGTGCCGTTCTTCTCCATCTCGGGTTCGGAATTTGTCGAGATGTTTGTCGGCATGGGCGCGGCCAAGGTGCGCGACCTGTTCAAGCAGGCGAGCGAGAAAGCGCCTTGTATCGTTTTCATTGATGAAATCGACACCATCGGCAAAAAGCGCGACGGCGGCGGCCTTGGCGGCAATGACGAGCGCGAGCAGACACTCAACCAGCTGCTGACCGAGATGGACGGCTTTGACGGCACCAAGGGCGTGGTCATTCTGGCGGCAACCAACCGGCCGGAATCGCTCGATCCCGCGCTGCTCCGTCCGGGGCGCTTTGACCGCCGTATTCCGGTCGAACTGCCCGACCTGTCCGGGCGCGAAGCCATTCTTAAGGTGCATGCCGGGGCGGTGCATATGAGCGGCCGGATCGACTTTGCCGCGATTGCGCGCGCGACCTCGGGCGCGTCGGGCGCCGACCTTGCCAATATCATCAACGAGGCAGCGCTGCGCGCTGTGCGGCTGGGACGCGACACAGTGACGCAGGCTGATTTGGAGGAGAGCGTGGAGACGGTCATCGCGGGCGCGCAGCGCAAGAGCGCGGTGCTTAGTCCCAAGGAAAAGGAGATCGTGGCCTACCACGAGATCGGCCATGCGCTTGTCGCAGCCAAGCAGACCAATTCTGCACCGGTGACCAAGATCACCATTGTACCGCGTACCTCGGGCGCGCTGGGCTACACCATGCAGGTGGACGAGGGCGAACACTATCTGATGAGCCGCGAGGAGATCGAAAACAAGCTAGCCACGCTGACCGGCGGACGCTCGGCCGAGGAGCTGATTTTCGGCTCGGTCACCACGGGCGCGTCGAACGATATCGAGCAGGCGACCAAGCTGGCGCGCGCCATGATCACGCGCTACGGTATGAGCCGCGGCTTTGATATGGTCGCGCTGGAGACGGTGAACAACCCTTATCTGTCGGGCGATACCTCGCTGGCCTGCTCGGCGGAGACCGCCGCGCGCATAGATCAGGAGGTTGTCGCGTCGGTTAAGGCGGCGCATGAGAAGGCGATCGGCATTTTGCGCGACAATATGGAAGCGCTGCACCGTCTGGCGCACTTCCTGCTTGAAAAGGAGACGATAACGGGCGAGCAGTTCATGGAAATGCTGGGTAAGTCATGAGCGGCTGCCCGGCAAGCCGGAAAAGACCCATGAAACGAAAAAGAGACTGCCGCGGGCGTGTGCTCGCGGCAGTCTTTCGTTTGAAACGGCGACCGTTTCAGAGCTGGTGTCAGTGATGCGTAAGCCGGGTTCTGTCGTGGACGGTCATCTATCTGGGACGCGCGTTGCCGCGCGCCTCAAGCCGCCAGTCGGGACGGTCGGGCAGACCATGGTCCCAGTCGGCGTTGCTGCGGATAGAGTTTACA
>NZ_JALFLA010000003.1 GCF_022775115.1 Agathobaculum sp. | reverse complement strand
AGCGAGCTTCTCTATGACCGCTACAATACGGAGACTATGTCCATAGAGGATCTGAAGGTTCTCATTTGGAGATACTTCATCAGTTACTGGAATAACAGGAGGATCTGCTCTGCCAATGGTGGACTTCCTCCGATAATCAAGCGTCAGAGATACTACCAATCTCTGGAATTGGCTGCATAGGCAGTGATATCTTTGAGATAAATGTGTCAACCAATATTGACAATATCATTGAATAATAATACCCCTTCATCTGTGATTGCTGACGCGCAGATATATGCGGCACTGGCAGCAAAATTCCCGGAACTGGATATGGAGCGTCAAATGCAAACCGTTTTTCAGTTTGTCGCCATGCCGATGACCGCTTTGTGGTATTCCGGGAACACGGATAACGAGCGTGATTGGTGCGAATATGTCAGCACCCGCCGAGATGGATATTTCTTCAATGGCGCCGGACGGTTTTCACAGGCCTACCGCACCATGCTGCTGAGTGCCGACCGCTCTTGCTTGGGAAGCGAATGCAGCCATGTCGATACCGCGTTGGATCGCATGAACCGCAATCTGGAAATGCGTATCACCGGCAATTTGGCGGACGATGCTGCGCAGTGGGATACCGCTGCGGACTGGATGTTCGTCTGCGATACAGACAGCGATATCCCTACCGATAATCCGTTCCTGCGTTCGTTTGAGGGGCCGCTTGGAACAATCAATTCGCTGGACGAGCTTCTGGCGGATCGTTGTGCTTACCGCTTACGCGTAAAGGGCGTTGGCATATATGAGATCGAGCGCGGCGATTGGTATCAGGAAAGCCTTGTGAACCCGGCCTTTCCGCTTGTGCAGGGAGGAAGCATTCGCATCGAGCAGCTTTTTGGGAGACGGGGCGGCTTGCAGCACACCGGGCTCAAGGTACTGGTGTCCTATGAGCCCGAGGTGACCATTACAGTTGCCGCCAACAAGCTTCTCATACTAATGGCGCGTAATGCGCTGAGTACGCCGGTGATGGTTGGCGGATTGCATTTTGATCTTGCACGCGCTTCCATTTTGCCTCAGGCCAATGTGCTAGGTGATGGCCCCGCCCCTGTTTGCATCCGTCTTCCAGCCCTCAAGCATACGCCACAAGTGTGGGGCGTGCTTTCCAAATGTAATTATTTATGAAAGAAGCCGTTTGCCTAAAGATACAGGCAAACGGCTTGCTAAGCATTACACGATGCGAACTTTCAGGATTACCGGGTTATGGTCGCTTGGAGCAACTGGATAAACAAAGGGGTCATCGGCATGGATGCTGGAGGACGCAAAAAAGTAATCCAACTCATTTTCGCTTTGATGCGTTGCCTGACCGCTATGCAGTAGTTTGATTCCGCTGCTTGCGCTTGCAATGGGCGCAGAATTCATGTCTCCCGCCAGAATAAACGGACGGTTAAACCGCCGCAATGCTTGCTGCACAGCTTTTACTTCTTCTGTTGCCGCATGGCGCTCAGCAATCGCATGGATACAGCCAATGCGGATGGAGGGTGCTTCCAAATCACAGCAAGCAATATTGCGAATGGTGGAGCATTTGATATAACAAAGATGGCATTTGATGTCAGCGGGAACCAAAATACCTAAAGTGCATCGCTCGTTTTTCGCTTGTGAGGGCGCACACCAGAGCTGCTTGTAAGCAATGGAGGCCAGCTTTTGATGTAATGTCGGATTGGCTCCCGCTTCCTGGATCGCAAAAAAATGCGGCGCATCCGGGTAGTCATGGATAATATCTTTAAGGACTTGCAGCTTATTCGTATCGGAGATCAGGCCGCCCTGCGCGTTCTAGGTGGTTAAGTAAAATGCTTGCATATCCGTCCCCTTCTCCTTACCAGCCCTGGAAACCGGAATAGCGCACCACAGAGGAAACACCCAAAATCTGTGCCGGTGCATTGCATGGCGAAACAAAAGTCTGCATGACGGTTTCTTCACCGATTTCCTGACCGAGTTTCAACGAGGCCTGTAGGTCAAACCGCATATTGAACAGATTCAGCCAATCTGCTTTTATGTTTGCCATATCGGAAAATATATCCTGATAGCAGGTCTTTGAGATGGTCAGCTCGATCTGCGGGCGATAGATGACCAAGATGGAGGTCGGGATCATATGCAGCCCGCCGCTTTCCCCGAAAAAGCTGTCGGTATTCAACTGACGGCCCTGCGGCAGCTGCACATTCGGGTGCACGAACAAATCGTTGTACCATGAGCCGCGCGTAATGGGATAAGCCCGCAGACCGACCGCTTTCACGCGGAGCTGATAATGCTTATCCGTGATGATGCGGGAAACCTGCGTTTCGTTGATCACCTCGGTTTTGTGGCGGCTCTGCTTGGCTTCCGTTGTGCTGACCGTGTGCCATGGCGTGATCTCTCTGTCGTCATTTTCAATGATGACATCAAAATCAAATTGATCAGGCACCTGCTGCCAGCGGTCGATGTCAGCCGACAGATTGCCGCCAATCGTGGTGCCGGGAACATACTTTCCCCCTGTGACATCGGCGGCAATCAGCATTTGATCCTTGCCAAGCTGCTCCCTTGCATCGCTGAGTGCGGCGCCCATGCCTTTGTAAAGCTCCTCTGCCTCTTTGGAGTAGCGCTCATATTCGCTGCGCACGTTTTCATGCTTCTTCTGATAAGGCGCAGCCGTAATATCTTGGGTCAGCCATGTGTTGAAATCTGTGGGTGTCAATTCCAGCGCCAGTTGCTCCGTCCGGTACATGCCATAAGCACCTTTGGCATCATTGAGTGCGACCTGTAACAAGTTCAGTTGTGTGGTCATCTTATCCTGCAGCTGGCGATACTGCGGATTGTTATCGCCCAGCGCAGTCATCAGGGATTCGATCAGCGATTGGTACGATACGGAGACGCGCGCGCTGCCCGGCTTATAAAAACCGCCCAACTGCGCCGGAACGACGTCAGCAATGTTATAGGCCTTTTCATCGGTTCCCGTCACCCAGTCTGCCACCGTTGGCGTAGACATGAACTGAAATGCGGTCGTATTGTCCGCGATTTTCAGCGCGGGGTATTTTTTCACGATTGCATCATACAGGTAGTCAAACTGATTCATCTGTGCAAAGCTTTTGCTGTCTATTTTGTCGCTCCATTCATTATGATGATAATTACATAATATAGCATTATCTGATGCTAAAAGAAGTCGATTGCGCTATTATTGCCCGAACATTGATACAAAAATATAGAAGTGATGTGCATGCTGAGCAGCCGGGCAAAGCAAGTGCGATGTATGCTGAAGAAAGACGATAAAGTTCTATTCTTGCAGTTTACAAATGAAGGATAATGCTATATTATCCTTCGTTATCATATGCGGATAAGCATCAAAGATGCTGTCCGCTATATGTATTTTATCATTCAAAAGAAAACCTATTTCTCGGATGTCGGGGTGCTAGGATGTCCCTCTGTTTAGCTGCAGCTACAAATGTGTAAATTTGAGTCGTAGAAATGGAACTATGGCCTAAAAACCTTTGTATATAGCGGATGTCCGCATCTGCTTCCAAGAACAAGGTAGCGAATGAATGTCAAAACATATGTGGTGTAATATGCGCGTTACAGCCTGTTTTGGCAGCGTATTTGCGTACAATCAAGCGTGCAGATGGGTCAGACAAGGGGTGTGCTAATCGATTTTTAAAAACGATTCCCTGGACTGCGAAGGTTCAAACTGCTTGTATGTGCCGAGGGTGTTAAACACCTCGGCATTTTCCGGTTGGATCATCCGCTCTTTAGAACCCTTTCCATAGACGGCGGATACATCGCTCTAACAGATCGACGTCATCAGCTTACAAACCGCACACTTCGGATACCCGCATCCCGGATGCAAACAGCAATTCGAGTACTGCAGCTTCGCGCCATGCCTGGACGTTCGCCTGCTATTGTATTTGCTCGCCGAGTTGCTTTGTGCGCTTCTTTCAAAACAGCTTCAATCACGCGCAGCGGAATTGTTCGAGGCAAAAAGTCGGCTGCTTGATCTTAATATGGCAGTGATGGAACGGATTCTCGATGATAAGCTGGTTTTCCGGCAGAAAGCTGCTCCATGCCTGGATGGAGGTGATTTTCCTTTTGATGCTCCGCACCTGATAGCTATCATGAAGAAACATAACATAAGTGCGCACGCTTTGGTTTGTTATCTCCAAATCTCTCGATTCCAAAAAGTGAATAAACTGCCTCAAATCTATTCGGTAGGCTTTTATTGTCTTATCGTTTAGATTTTTTTTGTTTCTTAATGTATTCGAGATAGTAATTCATCCATTGCATTTTCTCTTGTATTTTTCATCCTCCATTTCGGCGGTTCGGTTTGCAATCAGTATGAATGGCAGGTAACGAAAATTCAACTTCATTGAAGAACGGCATACGGCCGGTGTAGCAGAATTGCAAGTTGATGATGACCTCGTGTGGAGCGCACACTTTTGGGCAGAGCAATTCACGATTGAATTCAGACACGCAACTTACGGTGAAATTTATAAATTGGAAACTGCTCAGAATATCAGCATAAGGTCGGACATTGAGGAAATCATCAATGGTAAAAATATTACCGGTGCCGGCCGCATTACTGGTATCGGCTATGATCCTTTGACATTGAGCATGAAAACTTCATGAACTCGGAAGGGTGTCATCATACAATGCTGAACGTCGATTGGACTCGGATTGGTGTTGGATTTGCTTTTGCGGATGATGGAAACATCTGCTGCTGTCAACATTTTGGATGATAAACCTATATCATTAAGCGGGACTGGAATCATTCCATCCCGCTTTTTCAGAACACAAACTTAGCCGCCTATCTCGCCGAAAGGCGGTTTTCGCATGAGGGGAGGATTGCCATGATCAAAGGCATCACCAAACGGGTAGCAGCAGATATGCTGTTTGCCCTCACCATGCCCTCCAACCAACCCCGGTACGGGCAGCATGACCTATACCGTCACCGGCCGTGTGATGCATGTGCATGGCGTTACTGTACGAAGCAACTTGAGCACAACGCTGAACGAGTTTATTTCGTTTGCCAGCGAACCGACCACAAAAGCAAACTTGTACTTCAGCGCGAGCCAAGCTGCGATCCGGGCAGTATTGAGCGAGGTGCAGGCTGCTCACAAAAAACTGCTCGCAGCAGAAAGAAAAGCTTCTTGAAAAAATAAAAAAGCAAGCGATTTCTAAAAAATCGCTTGCTTACCACAATAAAGTGGTACGCCGGAAGGGATTCGAACCCCCGACCTTTTGGTTCGTAGCCAAACACTCTATCCAGCTGAGCTACCGGCGCATATTTATTTACCAGTCTGTAAAACACATGTTGTATTCACTTGACTGCCTAAACAGGATACCACATCCGGCAGGACATGTCAAGGATTTTTTTAAAAATACAAAGCGGTAGTCATGGAAGCCGTGCCGCATAGCCGCAGCGACCTTTGCGTGGGACGGATGACCGGCCTTGCATGGCGGCTGGACACTGATTTTGTGCAAGCGTCCTTGACGGATGATACCATCTATGCTATCCTAATTTAACATAATAAACCATCGGAAACAACGAAAGGAGCAGTCCTTTGAACGAGCAAAAGAAACAGTCTGTTCCAATGCGGGTGCGGCTGATGCCAAGCTATTATCCGCGCTTTGCGTGCACGGGCGGTGACTGCCGCTTCAGCTGCTGTGACGGCGGTTGGAAAATTGCCTTCAATAAAAAGGATTATCTTAAAATTAAGCGTGCAGCTAAATCGCCGGAATTAGAGCAGCTATGTGAAACAACCTGCCGTTGTATCCGAGATACAAATTCGAATTCGTATGCGGAGTTCCGGCTGCCCGATGGACGCTGCGGTTTCCTTAACGGGCAAAACCTGTGCAGCCTGCAAATAGAATGCGGGCACGATACGCTGCCAAAGGTCTGTCGTGTTTACCCAAGAACAGAGCGTTATACGCCCTACGGAAAAGAGTGCAGCATGACGCCCTCGTGCGATGCGGTACTCGATATTCTGTGGGATATGCCTGATAGCATTGATTTTATCGAGGAGGAGCTGCCGCATGCCCCACGCATAACTGCTTTGTTTGCGCCTAATGAGCTGCTTTTTCCCGAGGTGCGCGCGCAGTGCGTTGATATTTTGCAGGCGCGGCAATTTTCCTTGGATCACAGAATGCTGTTGCTCGGCATGGTACTGAATATGCTCAAGGAGCAACTGCTCGCGGCTGAACAGCAGCCGAAAGAGTGGGCAGAGCAGCCGCTTGATCTGACCGTATGGCAGCAAAAAGTGGGGTTGCTGCTCGAAGGAGCAGCTTCCGGCCATATGTTTGATACACTATCGGGTAATACGCAAATGTTTTTATCCAACCACTTGCTCACCGTGCTCGTTACACAAAGCCATGAAATGCTGGACAAGGTACAGACCATGCTTGGCTTGAAACGGGGAGAGAAGGAGGAAAGTCTGCGTGTAGATCCAGAGTGCTACCTCAAGACAGCGGCCAAGGTGCAGGCGTTTTTGGCGCAGCACGCGCACTTTATGGAAAACCTGATGGTCAACAACCTGTTTTATTTGGCGTACCCCCGCACCGCTACCGCGGAAGCATTGTGGCAGGACTATGTTGCGCTGTGCAACCTGTATAGCTATTATAAGTTTTGCATCACGGCAAGCTGTGTCGAGGAGGTATCCAAGGAGCGGGTGTTCTGGGCCGTGGCGCGCTGCTCGCGCGATTTGCTGCATAATGCACAAGGTGCTGCCGAGCTGCGCACCCAATTTTTTGCACATAACAGTGATTCGCTGGCGCACATGGCGATTCTTATTCTCGGTTGATGGGCGGCAGCAAAAACGTGCGGGAAAGCTTGCTTTCCCGCACGTTTTCGGTCAGCTTCCGTAGTCCTCCAGCAGCTTTGCCAGCGCTTCCGCGTCCGGCAGCGAAATGCCGCGCGAGAGCGCCTCGCGGTCGGCCTGCGGTAGCACGCGGACATCAATATCGGTGCGGATGACCGTGCGCCCGCCGCGCGAGACAACGACCGCGCCGCCCTCGCTGCGCGCCACATATGGCTCGCCCGTTGCTGCGGCCGGAACGGCTGGCCGGGGTTGAGCCAGCCATGCGTAGGCCGCGCCGAGCGCACAGCACAGCGCCAACGCACAGGCCAGCAGCGCGATGCGTCTTTGCCGGCGCGCGCGGCGCATGGCAAGGATGTAAAACCCCTGCATCATGGTCAAAACCTCCTTTACAGCGGGGTAATTTCTTGAAGTATTCCCCAAAAGATGTTTACTATTCAGAAACAAGTGCAAAAATTTGTTTGGAATTTGCGCGGTGCTGTGGTATAATAGCCACAGCGCGGCTATCATACTGTGATTTCGTGATGATACCGCCAGCGGATGCATGGACAGGTGCTTTGACTCAAGCGGTGTCTGCCGCTGTGGTATAATAGCCGCACAACAGCTGCTATAATAAAAGGTATGCCCGCCGCCGGCATGGCGGCGCTTGCGTGACCATCACCGCTGCTGGGAACAAATCGGACGCGGCCTGCGTCTGATTCGGAAAGACCTTGCGGCAGGCCGCCGCGGGGTGAGGAGGAGACCAAATTGGCTACTGGCAAAAGAAAAGGGCATGGCATTGTGCATTTCTTCGCGCGCCTGCTGCTGACGCTGCTGCTCGTCGGTGTGCTTTGCGCCTGCTTCTGCGGCGTGGCGTTTGCGTATTATGTCCGTGTATATATCAATCCCGCGGTCGAGGAGGATGTGGCGCAGCTCAGTCAGGGCATTGGCCTTGATTTGAACTCGTTTATTTATTCGATAGATACCGAGACTGGGCAGGAGAGCCTGTATGAAACGATCAAGGGGCTGGAAAACCGCGTACCGGTCACGATCGACCAAGTGCCGGATGAGCTGAAGGATGCGGTCATTGCGATCGAGGATCAGCGCTTCTATCAGCACAAGGGTGTGGACTGGAAGGGCACGGCGGCGGCGGTCAAAAGCTGGCTGCTCGGCGGCGCGCAGCGCGGCGGCTCGACCATCACGCAGCAGCTGATCAAAAACGCCACCAAGGACGATGATTATTCGGTCAAGCGCAAGGTAAATGAGATTTTTCGCGCGCTCGCGCTGGAAGAAAAGCTGGACGACAAGGATAAAATACTTGAAAGCTATCTGAACACCATCTATCTGGGGTATAACTGCTACGGCGTCAAGACCGCGGCTATGACCTACTTCGGCAAGGACGTGTCCGAGCTGGACCTAGCCGAGTGCGCTGTGCTCGCGGGACTGACCAACAACCCCTCGATCTACGACCCATACAACCGCCCGGAAAAGGTCAAGGAGCGGCAGGAGCTGATCCTTGACGCCATGCTCACGCAGGGCATGATAAGCCAGTTGGAGCACGACACGGCTAAGGCCAAGGAGCTGGTCTACCGCCCGTATGAGACCTATGTGGCCGAGCAGAACGACAGCTACACTTGGTTTACTGACGCGGTCATCAAGGACGTTATCAACGACCTGATGGCTCAAAAGGGCTATTCCGAGCTGATCGCGCAGGATCTGGTGTTCTCCGGCGGCCTGAAGATCTATGCGACGATTGATACCCGCGTGCAGGATATTCTGGACGCAGTCTATCAGGATGATTCGGTGTTCCCGAACATGACCCGCGGGCCGGAGGGCAGTAAGCCTCAGAGCGCCATGGTCATCACCGACAAGCAGGGCAATATCCGTGCGCTCGTCGGCGGACGGGGCGAAAAGACCGGTATGCGCGGCTTCTCCCGCGCGACCGACGCGCGCCGCCAGCCCGGTTCGTCCATCAAGCCGCTGGCGGTGTACGGCCCGGCGATGGACACCGGCATCATTGTGCCGACCACCACTGTGTATGACAAGGCGCTGCGCATCGGCACCGACGGCAAGCCGTGGCCGATGAACGACGGCAGAGCGCCGAGCGGCAACGGTATGCCGGTCAAAAGCGGTATCGCCGGCTCGGTCAATACCATTGCGGTGCAGGTGCTTAATATGCTCACGCCGCAGACCTCGTTTGACTACCTCACCCAGCG
>NZ_JALFLA010000077.1 GCF_022775115.1 Agathobaculum sp. | reverse complement strand
GGGCTTTTGTGTTCCTATGGAACACATCTTCGGGAATGTGGCTTACCGCACGACCTCGTGCATGGTCTGCTGCAGGTCGGGCTGCGCGTCCTGCTTGCTCAGATGCAGATGCAGCTCATTGAGCCGCGCAACCTTGGCCTGATACTCATCTTCCTGTTCCCACGGCTTATTTACGTTTTCTTTCGCCTTTTCTAACTGCTCATGCAGACGGGCAAGGCTCTGCTGGTTGTCCGCAATCAATTGGTCGATGTGGTTGAGAGCATTGTTCAGACGCTGCACCATGCCTTGCCCGCTTACGCCTATATCAATATCGCGGGATACCTTTCCGCGCAGCACAAAGCACAGCGTATTATGCATAGCTCTTTTCACACGCAAATCAAAACCGCAGTAGCTGCCAATCGCTTTCGGCTCTTCCACTACGATCTTGCCCTCCATGTTCTGCGATATCCTCTTTCCTTCGTCTTTTAGCACTGCCAAAATCGCTTCACCCGCCTGCTCCTTATCGGTATAGCGTTTGCCGCCAACCTCCATGCAAAAGGTCTCACCCTCTGTCTGGCTGCGATGCGCGGCAAAGGTCGCGTTATCCTCCTGCAAAGCGGCGATCATACTCTCCTTCAGCGCAATGCTCTGCGGCAAGGAAAAGCGGATATCGTCCTGCAATCTGTACTGCTCGCTCTTGTAGCCCTCGCGCAGCACGGACAGTTTGTTGACGTGTACCTCCAGTTCCATCAACTCTTTAATGGCAGGATCGCCCGCCGCGAGCGCCTTTACCTCGGCATAGGACAGCGCTACATCGTCGATGTCATCGCAGGTACGAGCCGGTGATTTACCTGTCATGACCTGTGAGATAAATTTCTGCTTGGTCTCGATCGTCTGGTCGGGTAAGAGATGGACATTGCTGCCCATCCCTCCCCTAAGAACCGTACGTGAGAGTTTCCCCTCATACGGCTCAAGCCTTTCAAAAGGCCCCCCTTATCGGGAACCCGGCTCAAAAGCAGTAATCAGGCTGTGGATTTCTTCGTGACATTCCTTGTGTACCATGATTTTCCGGCTATTCTTTTCGACTGGGGTATGCACCCTGAAGCCGGTTTCTGATGTGATAAGGTCTCCGCAGACAGGACAACGGCGGTGTTGCCGCCGCCAAATTGTCAGCAGTTTTTCCCGTCCCTTGGTGCTGTTGAGCAGCTTTTCGCCCTCTCGTTCCTCAAAATAGTCCGTCCAATATTCATCAAACGGGTTTGCTTCTGCTACAATCTTCTTAAATCGGATGATTTTTGTATCGGTTGCATATTCGAGTTTACAATAGAGCAGCTCACCCTCGGTACTTTGGTTTTCATAGGGAACAGAGAATGTCCACTGACGGGAGCCAATATGGTGCCAGTATTTCTGTGCAATCCATTTGTGGCTCTTTTTCTTGTGTCTGCGCTTCACCCATTGCCACAGGCATTTGTATATCTCGTGGTCAACCCTGCTGAACACCTTGGAGGATACGACGTATCGCTGGTTATTTACCCAACCACGGATAACGGGATTGAGCTTGCGTATCAGCGTTTCCTGTTTAGTGGATTTATTGCTCTTTATGATGCTCCGCACCTTTCCCAAGAACGACTTGACCGATGTTTTGGACGGCTTAATGAGCAGCTTGCCGTTGTATTTTCGGATGTTTTTGCCCAAAAAGTCAAAGCCATCCTCAATATGGGTAATGACGGTCTTTTCTTCCGAGAGCTGCAATCCACGTTCGGTCAGAAATTCTTTGACGATAGGCAACACCTTGTTACGCAGAAATTCCGGTGATTCTCCGGTGATGATAAAATCATCCGCGTAACGCACGAAATTCAGCTTGTTAAAGTGCGTTCGTCCATTTACTTTCTGACGGGTGGGAAGCCTTTCTTGAAGCAGCCGTTCCAAACCATCCAGCGTCATGTTCATGAGTGTCGGAGAGATTGTGCCGCCCTGCGGCGCGCCCTCGTCCGTTGGGAACAATTTACGCGTTTCTACATATCCGCATTTCAGCCATTTTTCGAGGATGTGCGTGTCCATTGGAATGTTTTCCAACAGCCATTCATGACTGATGTGGTCGAAACAGCCCCTGATGTCGCCCTCCAGTATCCATTCCGGGGATTTTCCTTTGTTCAGGTCGGTGAAGCACTGCTCGATTGCGTCATGGGTGCTTCTGCTGATTCTGAATCCATAGGAATTGGGGTCGGCGTAGGTTTCCGCTATCGGCTCCAGCGAAAATTTGTAGAGTGTTTGCATGGCTCGGTCGGTCATAGTCGGAATACCCAGAGGACGCATTTTCCCGTTTTTCTTGGGAATATAGTGCCGTCTGAGTGGTTGCGGGCGATAACCCCGCCGGTTGAGTTTTGAGATTGCGCTCCATTTTGCCTGCGGCGTCAGCCATAATTCATGGTCTACGCCGGATGTCCGTTTGCCTTGATTACTTGTCACTCGCTTCACTGCCAAGGCTTTGGCATAAAACGAATGTGTCAGCAGCCATTGCAGCGATTTCACTTTGCTGTAATGGCCTTCTTTTTGAGCCTTTACGATACGCACTTGCAGCTTTTTGACATACGCAAGCGCTTTCTGCCAGTCTATGGCTTCCCAGCACGTTGCAACGCCGGGGGATGCACACGGTTTCCCGTTCATTTGCAATTTCCTCCTTCAAAAGTTCTGTAAATTCTCTCGTAAAGAAAGACCGGATGGAAGTCTGCCCGCTTTCGCGTGAGATAATGTTGCAATCTCTATCCGTCCCCATTACAGGGGCGGCGTTCGCTTTTTCCATCGCTCCTTACCCGCATTCCCCATGGGCTTCCCTTACGGTCTGCTTTCCGGCTGTGCCGGAGAAAATACGGGCTTACCACGTTTCACATAATGAACAGTGTGGGTTAGGTTCCGCCTCTCCGCCGGCAGTCATAATGTCCATGTGTCCCCAAACTGGAAAGGGACAGCCGACTGCGATACCTTTTGGTTCTGGCTTAACAGCAACTTTAGCCTGTTCAGAGCTTAACGACGTTTATTGGCGATTTACATTACATTAACCATACCACACAGCCAAGCTCCCCAGCCGCATTGTTGCTTGCAGCTTGTCGCTTCTGCCTCACGGCTTCCGCTTGACCCCTTTCAGGGAGGGCTACTCTTTCACATCAGGCTTCCTCACAGTCGTTGCCAACTGCTTCGGTGATGTTAGGCTACTGCCAATGGAATGGCAGGTTCGGTCATTGCCGAACAATTACATTATGCGACTTCGTGTCGCACCCAGTTGAAGCTGTCAAACGTGCCTTCGGTCACATAGCGATAGATCTCCACCTTTTTATTATCGTTGCCCTGACGCAGTATGCGCCCCTCGCGCTGCTCCACGTCACGCGGACGCCACGGACAATCCGCATGGTGCTCTGCAATCAGGCGCTTTTGCACGTTGAACCCCGCGCCCATCTTTCTGGTCGAGCCGATTAGCACACGGATACTGCCTGCATTTACCTTGTTGCGCAGCGCCGCCTTTTGCTGTGTGGTATTTGCGTCGTGGATATAGGCGATCTCCTCAGCCGGTACACCCCGCGCGATCAGCTTATCCCGGATATCGTCATAGACGCAAAAGCGGCTTTCGCCCTTGCCCTTCGCGGCGGGTGTTCCCAAGTCGCAGAAGATGATCTGTGTTCCCCTGTCCTCTCTGGTGCGCGCCCAGATATCATACACGTTATGTACGATGCTGTTGACCTTGCTGTTCGGATCGTCCGGCAAACTGGGGTCAGCCAAACGCTGGTCAAGCGCCATCTTGCGCCCATCGCCCGTGATGGCCAGCATATTGTCCTCATACGGCGATACCGCACCTTTGCGCACTGCGTCCGCACGCTTGCCAAGGTGCTGTACCATATCCCGCTGCTCCTGCGTTGGCTGCGCCTTAACATTATGGTATTCCACCTCCGGGCGCGGCAGGTCTAGCATATCCGCCGTTTGGATATCCGCGGCCTGCCGCCAGAGGCTTATCAGCTCCGGCAGGTTGCAGAATTTTGCAAAGCGCGTTTTGGAGCGGTAGCCCGTGCCTTCGGGTGCCAGCTCCATCGCTGTCACAGTCTCGCCGAAGTTGGATGCCCAACTGTCAAAGTCGGTCATACCGATCTCTTCCAGCACATCATACTGCAAATAGCGCATCATGGTATACAGCTCGGTCATGGAATTAGAAATGGGTGTGCCGGTCGCAAAGCAAACCGCGCGATAGCCGCTCTTTTCATTCAGATATTCGCACTTTGCCAGCATATCCTCGCTCTTTTGTGCCGCGCTGGTATTGATGCCACCTACATTTTGCATTTTGGTGTGCAGCGCCAAATTCTTAAATTCGTCCGCTTCGTCCACAAACAGACGGTCTACGCCCAGATCCTCAAAGGTAACAACATCGTCCTTAACCTTTGCCTCCATTAACTTTTTCAGCCGTAATTTCAATTTTTGCTTGGAGGATTCGAGCTGCTTTACACTGTATCGCAGATCTTTGTTACCCGATGCCTCCGAAATAGATAGTTCCAGCATATCAATCTGTTTTTCGATATGCGCGCGTTCATTTTCGGGTGACAGCGGTATCTTTTCAAACTGGCTGTGTGCGATAATGACCGCATCATAATCGCCGGTGGCGATGCGCGCGCAAAATTCCTTGCGATTTTTGGTCTCAAAGTCCTTTTCTGTTGCAACGAGGATATTAGCACCGGGATAGAGCTGCTGAAACTCCGCACCCCATTGATCGGTGAGACCATTGGGTACAACGAACATCGGTTTATGAGCAAGGCCGAGCCGGCGCAGCTCCATGGCCGCTGCCGCCATCGTCCACGTTTTGCCCGCGCCAACCGTATGCGCCAGCAGCGTATTGCCGGAATACAGGATACGGGCAATCGCGTCTGTCTGATGCTTGCGCAGTTCGATTTCTGGATTGATGCCCGGAAGCGTCAAGTGCGCACCGTCAAAAATGCGCGGGCGGGTGGTGTTGAAATGCTCGTTGTAATAGCCTACCAGCCTCTCCCGGCGCTCCGGATCGGCAAATATCCAATCCTTAAATGCCTGCCGCAGCGCGTCCTGCTTGCTGCGCGCCTTGATCGTCTCCTTCGGATTGGGGATGCGCTTCTCTTTTCCGCCCTCAAACTTTACATCCATGATCTGTACATCGCGCAGATTGAGCGACAGCTCAAGCAGTTCATAACCGCTGACACGCGATGTGCCGAACTTGGTATAGGCCAGACCATGGATATCTCTGTCATAGCTCTTGCCCGATACATGCCAGCGCTTGAGGGCGTCGGAATAAACGACGCCGATCTTATTCTTGGCGTAATACGGCGGATGCAGCACCTCGCGCACAAACTGCCCGATATCCGAGGCCGGTATCCATGTCGTGCCGAGGCGCACACTGATATCCGCCGCTGTCAGCGGCGCGGGCTGCACACGCTCCAGCATTTGCACGTTAATTGCAAAAGCATCATCAGCCTGCGCGGCGGTGCGCGCCTCGTCCAGTTTACGGCGCACATTGCCGGACAGGTATTCATCTGCCGGTTGCCAAATTCCGCTTGCGGGCTCGCGGAATATCTGTCCCTGCAAGGCGGTAATGATCTCCTGCTCGGTCATACCGCCCAGCAGATCGGACATATAGCCAAGGTCGATCTGTCCGCGCTCAGACAGCGAAAGCCCCAGTGCATCCTCCGGCGTATCCGCTCTGTCCGCCGCGATATGCGGGCGGATGGTGCGCCTCGTGAAAATCGCACTTTTGCCGACTACTCTTTGCTCCTCATCGAGCATTTCCAGCGCCAGCAAAAGCGGATAACCCGCGTCCTTCGAAAAGGCCAGCCGATTGCCCTGCGACCGGATCACACCGAACTCCTTAACAAACGCATCATAAAGCCGACCAAGGTTATCTTGCAGCGTCACCAGCTGCGCATCTGAGCAGCCATCCTTCTGCGCCTCGATCAGTTGCCGTGTCGCGTCACGGACGCCAACCATACCGATGGCGCGTTTGGTTGCGGTCGCGTTCAGTGCCGCTTCCCGCACTTCGTCCGCACCCTTAAACAGCAATTTTCCATCCTGCACAAAATAAGAATAAGGGCGCAGCGTTTCAGCCTGTGTGTTCTTTTGGAACACATCGGCAGCAAGCGCCATCTGTGTGTTCTTTTGGAACACATTCTCATGCCC
>NZ_JALFLA010000021.1 GCF_022775115.1 Agathobaculum sp. | reverse complement strand
TAAATCGAATACGTAAAAACAGCTCATTTAACAATGGGCTTATTCAAGTACCCTAAAAATAACATAAAATAGCACAAATGAGGCACCTGCCCGCAAATGCGGACAAGTGCCTCATTTCAGAGCTGTTTTTTTACAGCCCCTTTCTCTCTCGCCTTAGAATGTTTTCTTAACTGGACACACCTAACCGGGTGCTTCCTTGCAGCGTTGGGATTACTCCTCGTCAAAATCGTCGTTGCCGACCAAGAGTGCGCGGATGGAGAGGGAGACCTTCTTCTTCTCATCGTTGATGTCGATGATCTTGGCCTCGACCTTCTGACCGACCTCAAGCTCATCCTCGGGCTTGGCGATGCGGTGATCCGAAATCTGCGAAATATGGATCAGGCCGTCCACTCCGGGTACGATCTCAGCAAACGCGCCGAAAGGCATGAACTTGAGGATCTTGACCTCAGCGACCGAGCCGATATCGTACTTGGACTTGAACACATTCCACGGGTTGTCCTCCTCGCGCTTATAGCCGAGAGAGATCTTCTTGTTCTCCTTGTCCAGACCGATGACGAACACCTTGACCTTATCGCCTACGGCGACAACCTCGGACGGATGCTTGATGCGGCCCCAAGACAGCTCGGAGATATGCACCATGCCATCCACGCCGCCGATGTCGACAAACGCGCCGTAGGAGGTCAGGGACTTGACCGTACCGTCATACTCGTTGCCGACCTCGATGGTGCTCCAGATCTGCTCGGCAGAAGCCTTGCGGGCCTCCTGCTGGATCTGGCGGATCGAGCCGACTACGCGCTTGCGCTGGCGGTTGATTTCGGTGATATAGAAGGACTGCTTGGTCTTGACCAGCTGCGCCATCGGCTGATCCTTGGGCACCCCGGTCTGGCTGGCCGGGATAAACACACGCACGCCATAGGCGATTGCAACCACGCCGCCGCGGTTCTCCTCGATCACAACGCCCTCTACGACGCTGTGCTCCTCGTAGGCCTTCTCAATATTCTCCCAGCCCTTGAGCTGATCAACCCGCTTCTTGGACAGCGTGACCGTACCCTCGCTGTCGTTGACGCGAACGACAACCGCCTCGATCTCATCGCCCGGATGGATGTTGGCGCTCACATCAAAGGCCGGATCGTCGGACAGCTCGCTCAGCGGGATATATGCGGTGTGCTTAACGCCGAGATCGACCTGTACGTCGGTCGTGGATACTGCAACGACAGTGCCGGTGACTTTCTCTCCTGTATTTAAAGTTTTGAAGGACTCTTCGAGCATTGCCGCAAAGTCCTCGCCGCCATTTTCAATCTTCGTTTCTTCGCTCATCATGTTACTGACCTCCTTAATTATCCATGCCGGCGTCGATGCTCCGGCCGTGATCCCGATACGCCTGCCCCTGCAAGGCTGCTGCGCGGCAAGCTCCGCGGCGTCCTCCACATAAAGCACGTCGCTGCAAAGAGACTGGCTGATTTCATACAGCCGCTTTGTGTTAGAGCTTTTTTTATCTCCGATCACGACCATCTGATCCGATGCGCCGGCAAGCAGACGGGCTTCCGACTGTCGCTCGTCTGTCGCTTTACATATTGTATCAAAAATTTTGAGGTTTGTACACCTTTTTTTTATCAGGTCGACGGAAATATTCCAAACTGTCCGGTTCACGGTCGTCTGCGCGACGACGGCGATCGGTTTGTCAGCCAAATCGGGGTTGTCCGCAAAGGCTTTGGCCTGCTCCTCGTTCTCCAAAACAACGGACGCGCCGCACCAGCCCTGTATGCCGAGCACCTCGGGATGGTTTCGGCTGCCGAAAATGACGATCAACCGCCCTTGCCTGCTCTGCTCGTCCACGATGCGGTGAATCTTGCTGACAAAGGGGCAGGTCGCGTCAAAAACCTCGCACTGCTTTTCCCGCAGCACATCAAATACGCCGCGCGGCACGCCGTGCGCTCGGATGAGCACCTTGGCGCCGTCCGGTATCTCATCAAGCGTCTCGGCTGTGCGCACGCCGCGCGCTGCCAAGCGGGCGATTTCGTGCGTGTTGTGGATGATCTCACCATAGGCGTAGATCACGCCGTTTTGGCCGGCCTGCTGCTCGGCCATGTCCACCGCGCGGCGCACACCAAAGCAGAAACCCGCTGTCTTTGCTACTGTTACACTCATATTTCTTCCTTCAGGGCGTAGATTCGGTGCAGGATATCGTCCGCGATCACGCCGTAGTCCTTTTGGTTGGGATCGGGCATAAACGGCTTGCCGATCACGATCTGCACGCCGCAGCGAAAGCTCTTATTCTCCGAAATATACATCGGCAGAATGGGCGCGCGCGACTTGACCGCCAGCATGGCCGCTCCCTTTTTGGCCTCTCCTTCTCCCGTGCTGCGCGTGCCCTCCGGGAAAATAATCAGCTTTTTGCCTTCCTTGACGCTGGCAAGCGCGGTTTTGATCGCGGTGATGTCAGCGCCGCCCCGGTCGACCGGAAACGCGCCGAGCGCGGCGATCAGCCACGCCAGCCATTTTTTCTCAAACAATTCTTTTTTGGCCATCAGCCGCAGCGGCACCTTATGGCCGAGCGCGGCCGCGGCCAGCGGCGGGTCGGAGAGCTGCACATGGTTAGGACACACAACGCAGCCGCCCGCCGGGATATTCTCCCGCCCCCGCACCTTGAAGCCAAAATAAATATGCAGCGCCAACGCAACGAACGGTATCGCAAGCCACTGAAACCAGCGGCGGTACTTGTACTTCATGCTCTCAACCTTCTATTTTTTCTTTAATAATACGCAACACGGCTTCAATGCTTTGCGCCAGCGTCATGTCGCTTGTATCGAGCAGCACGGCATCCTCCGCCTGCCGCAGCGGCGCAACAGGGCGGCTCATATCCAGCTTATCTCGCGCTTCAATATCTGCCTTGACACTTTCCAAGGTCACCTGCTGCCCCTTTTCCCGCAGCTCCTTGCACCGGCGCGCGGCGCGCACGGCAGACGAGGCGGTCAGAAATATCTTGACCGGCGCATCGGGCAGGATAACCGTGCCGATATCGCGTCCGTCCATCAGGATATTGCTACGCGCAGCCATGCCGCGCTGTAAGTCCAGCAAAAACTGCCGCACTGCGGGCACAGCCGACACCTTAGAGGCGTAGCGCGCGATCTCAGGCGTGCGGACGGCCTCGGACACGTCCTCGCCGCACAGCAGCACATGCTGCGCGCCGCCCTCATACGCCAGCGACACATCAATCGACGGCAGCGCGGCGGCAATCGCCTCAGCGTCATCCTCCGCGATGCCCTTTCTGCACACGGCAAGGCCAATCGCGCGATACATCGCGCCGGTGTCCACATAAATGTACCGCAGCCGTTCGGCCGCGGCGAGCGCGATCGTTGATTTGCCCGCGCCGGACGGGCCGTCGATTGCCACAGAAATATAACCCATATGCTACCTCCTATGTTTGCGCCGCGGACAGGCCCGCCAAGCGGCCGGTCGACCATGCGATCTGCAAATTAAAGCCGCCGGTATAGGCGTCCACATCGAGCACCTCGCCCGCAAAATACAATCCCGGTATTTTTTTTGATTCCATCGTCTTCGGGCTGACCTCGCGCACAGACACACCTCCCGTGGTGACGATCGCCTCGGCGACCGGGCGCTTGCCCGACACGGCAAGCGTAAAATGCTTGAGCGTGTGCAGCAGCGCCGCGCGCTGCGCCTTGGTCACGCTGTTGACCTTGGCGCGCGGGTCGATCTGCGACAGGCGAACGACCGCCGGGATCAGCTTGCGCGGCAACAGCTCGTCGAGCGCGTTGATGAAATCACTGTTCTTATGTTTATCAAAGTCGGACAGCAGGCGTTTATCCAATGTTTTTTCATCGAGCGCGGGCTTGAGGTCAATCTCGATATGATATCCCTTACTGCCAAAATGCCGCATATGCGCAGAAGCGGACAAAATGAGCGGCCCGGACAGGCCGAAATGGGTAAACAGCATCTCACCGAAGTCCGACCATAGCCTTTTGCCGTCCTCGAACACAGTCACCTGCACGTTGCGCAGGCTCAGTCCCATCAGCTCACCGCAGCCGTCCGGTGTCACCAGCGCCACGAGCGATGGGTTGGGCGGCACGATCGTATGTCCCACGGCCTTGGCAAAGCGGTACCCGTCGCCGGTCGAGCCGGTCTGCGGATAGGACGCGCCGCCGGTCGCCACAATCACGCGGTCGGCCGGGTATGTCCTTCCGCCCGCACACACCCCGACCAGCCGCCCGTCTGTGACGGCCAGCGCGTCCACGGGCTGCTGCATGATCCGCACACCCACGCGCCTCATCCATGTAAACAGTGCGTCAATGACATCGGCCGACCGGTCGGAGACCGGAAAAACGCGGTTTCCACGCTCGGTCTTAAGAGGAACGCCGTGCTTTTCAAAAAAGTCCATCGTATCGGCCGGTGAAAAGCCGCCGAGCGCCGAATACAGAAAGCGCGGATTGACCGGCACGTTTTGCAGCACTGTTTCGATATCGCAGTTGTTGCACACATTGCAGCGTCCCTTGCCTGTAATGAACAGCTTGCGGCCGACCTTTTCATTGCGCTCAAACAGCGTCACACACGCGCCGTGCTCCGCTGCGGTACCGGCAGCCATCAGCCCGGCGGCGCCGCCGCCGATCACTATGACGTTCAACTTCCCTCATCCTCCGGCTTTTCATATACATCGTATGCTTCCCAGATGCGCTCGAGCTTGTGAAAGGTCTGCTCGATCTCGTCATGGCGGCTCATGCCGACCGCGACGATCAGCGCGTTGATGACCGACAGCGGCGCCACGAGCGAATCAACAAAGCTGGCCATATCGCTGTGCGCCAGCAGCGCGTGGTCGGACACACGAGCCAGCGGCGAGATGTGCGAATCGGTCAGCGCGATGACGCGCGCGCCGCGGTCGCGTGCATATTTCATGGCACTCAGCGTGCGCTTGGAGTAGCGCGGAAAGCTGATGCCCAAAAACACATCCCCCGGCCCGATACGTAGGATCTGCTCAAAAATCTCGCTGACGCTACTGGTGTGGATGAGCGTCACATTGTCAAACATCAGGTTAAAATAAAAGCCGACAAAGTTGGCCAGCGCGCTCGATGAGCGCACACCCAGAATGTAAATGCGGCGCGCGCCGGTCAGCGCTTCGACCGCGCCCTGAAACGCCTTGCGGTCCATACCGTCAAGCGTCATGCGAATCATATCCATATCGGTGTGCAGCACGGTTTGCAGCACGTCCCGCCCGCCCATGCGGTCGCTCGACACCTCCATGCGCTGCACCGAGGTCAGCTTATTGCGGATCATCTCCTGCAGTGCGCGCTGCAAATGCGGATAGCCCTCATAGCCCAGCTCGGTCGCAAAGCGCACGACCGTGGACTCGCTGACGCCCACCGTCGCGCCGAGACGGCTCGCCGTCATAAAGGCCGCCTTGTCATAATGCTCCAGAATATACCGCGCGATCTGCTTCTGCCCCTTGGAAAACCCGGGCAGCTGGTGCTGGATCTTGCTTATCAAATCGTTCATACTCTCTCTCCCGCACTCCCGGCCGCTGCATACCGTCTTTTATTGTAAGTTGCTCCGACAAAAAATGCAAGATATTTTGCGTCAATCCTGTGCGGACGCAGCTTTTCCCTGTAAATAGGAAATTTCTTCCTCGGTCAGCGCGCGCCACGCGCCGGGTCGGAGCGCCGGGTCGAGCGGCAGCTCCCCGATCGCTACCCGCTTGAGGCGGCGCACCTCAAGGCCGCACTGCTCGCACATCTTGCGTATCTGACGGTTGCGTCCCTCATGGATGGTCAGGCGCAGCTTGGCGCTCTGCTCGTCCCGCTCGAGCACCTCAACCACCGCCGGGCGGATATCATAGCCGTCGATCCGCATCGGCTGCGATAGCTGCTCGATCCCCTCCAGCCGGCCGCGCACGCGCACCTCATAATGCTTATCGACCTCATGCCGGGGGTGGGTGAGCGCATTGATGAGCGCGCCGTCGTTGGTCAGCAGCAGCAGCCCCTCCGAATTATAGTCCAGCCTGCCGACCGGTATGACGCGCGCACGGCAGCCCCGCACCAGCTCGGCCACGGTCTTGCGGCCATGCTCATCCTTCATCGTTGTCACATAGCCGCGCGGCTTGTACAGCATCAGATACTTCTTTTCCTCCGCTTGGCCAACCGGCCTGCCATCGACCGTGATCCTGTCGCGCTGGGCATCTGCCCGGTCGCCGAGCGAGGCCGCGCGGCCGTTAACACGCACGCGGCCGTCCAGTATCCATTCCTCCGCTTGGCGGCGCGAGCACAGCCCGGCCTGTGCCAGTATTTTTTGCAGTCTTTCTTCCACAGTTGTCCTCCGATATCCGGCACTCAGCCGTCAAAAATACGCTCTATAATGTGCTCAGGCACGCTCTTCCGCTCGGGCGGCAGCAGCGACGCGCCGCCGTACACCAGCGTGTCCCGCGCCAGCACCTTGCTGCCGATGCGGTATTCAAGCTGCCCTGCGACCGCGGTGCGCACGACCGGCGCGTAGCATATTCTATCGCCGTAGCGCACCTTTTCCAGTTTTTCCTTTTCTCCCGGTGCTAAAAACGCAGTCACCGTATGCTGCGCCAGCAGTGGCACCTCGTCGGTATCGCCGCCGAATACGCGCTGCACGGCGAGCTGGTCGCCCGCCTGATGCAGCGTGACTTCCTCATACCGCGCAAACGCCTCGTCCAGCAGCGCCATATGGTCGTTCCAATCGTTCGGGTCATTGAGCGTGACCACAATGACCGTTCGCCCGCCACGCTCTGCGGCGGAGACCAGACAACGCCCCGCCGCCTTAGTAAACCCGGTTTTGACACCTATCGCGCCGTCATACATGCGCAGCAGCCGGTTGTGGTTGCTCAGAACATGTTCGCCTGCCGTGTAACTGCCGGTCGATACGATCTGCCGGAACACCGGGTCCTGCATGGCTGCGGCTGTGATCTTGGCCAGCTCATGCGCCGTGGTGTAATGCGTCTCGCTGCTCAGGCCGTTGGGATTGTCGAAATGCGTGTTTTCTAGCGCAAGCTCCTGTGCCTTCTCATTCATTTTTTCCACAAAAGCGGTCAGTCCCCCGCACTCGCCCGCGATGGCCAACGCGGCGTCGTTGCCGGAAGCCAGCATCAGGCCATACAGCGTATCCCGCAGTGTCAGCTTTTCGCCTGTGCGCAGATACATGGACGATCCTTCGACCTGCGTGTACTCCTTCTTGACCGTATACACACGGTCAAGCTCGCCCTCGCTGAGCGCGACCAGCGCAGTCATGATTTTGGTGGTCGAGGCCATCGGCAGCCGCGCGTCAGCGTTGTGCGCAAACAGGGTTTCCCCTGTATCTGCGTCAATCACCACCGCGCTCTGCGCGCTGATCGCCCGCGCCGGATATACGCCCAGCGCGCAGACCAGCAGCGCGCACAACAGTTTTTTGCCCATCATACATCTCCCCTGCATAACAAAACCTACTCATCCTTGCTATGAGTAGGTTTTGCGGGGCGGGCTGTATTATTCGTCAGCTTCAACCGTTTGCGCGGATTGCGGCGCAGCCTTTCCCTTGCGGCCTTCCACAAAGCTGGAAACCTTATTGATCGCACCCGGGATCATCTCGACCAAGCGGTCGACCGTGCTCGCAGCCTGTGCGTTCACGCCGAGGATGTCGGCACTGCCGTCGCGCCCGATGATGAGAAAGCAGACGGGCGAGACCGTCACGCCCGCACCGCCGCCGCCGCCAAACGCCAGCGGCGCATTTTCCGCAGCATGCTTGGCCGCAAACTCACTGCCGCCGGTGCCAAAGCCAAACGCGACCTTGGAGACCGGGATGACGGTCGTGCCGTCCGCCGTGGTGATCGGTTGGCCGATAATGGTGTTGACATCGACCATTTCCTTGATTTTAGCCATGGTCTCGGTCATCAAATTGCTGATAGGATGTTCATTCATGCGTGATCGCCTCTTCCTTCTTGATGAGTTTTTTATACAAGCCAAACAGCTCCTTTGCGTGCCGCAGCAGCAAAAACAGCAGCCTTACCGGCCGCATGGAGCAAAAAGCACTGAACGCCCATTCGGTGTGCGCCGCGTTGAAATCCGCGTCCACATCGACACGGTAATCCTTCATTTCAAAAGTATTCTCCAAAAACGGCACAATCATGCCGGTGAGCGCAGCCGATTGCCCCAGCAGAATGCCGGTTTTGGCCGCGTTATCCGTGCCGATAACGACCCGCACACGCAAACGGCTGATGCGCAGCGTACCGGCCAGCTCATCCAGCAACCGCAGCGCCAGCTCCAACAGCTCGCCGATATCGAGCGCTGCACGGTCAAACCTATATTTTCGCCTCGGCTTTGCTTTTTTTCGCGCTTTGCGCTCGGGCGGTGCGCCCTCTGCCGCTTGCTCCCTGCTCTGCGCCTTGGGCGGCGGCCAGAGCGGAATGCGCAGCGGGCCATAACGCAGCTCGACGCTGACCGCGCCGTTTGCACCGTATGTCTCGATCCCCGTGCGCACTGTCAGCGCCAGCGCAAACAGCAGCAGCGCCGCGGCCAACAGGCAAAGCAACACCAGAAGGATCAGCCAGAGCACATCGGCCATCCCCCTCATCACTCCGTTCCATCCGAAGGATTTGATTCCGGCTCGCGCCCGGCTCCATCCTGTGCGGTCAGCTCGAGCTGCTCGTTTTCCTCCAGCGCAGGCAGCGCGGGCAGCTCCTCCAGACTCTTGAGCGAAAAAGTACGCAAAAACGCATCGGTCGTGCGGTAGAGGATCGGACGGCCGGGCACATCCATGCGCCCCGCCTCCTCGATCAGCTCCTTTTCCAGTAGGCCGGACACCGTGCCGCCCGAATCGACGCCGCGCAGCTGGTCGATGAACGCGCGCGTCACCGGCTGACGGTACGCGATGATGGTCAGCACCTCAAGCGCCGCGGGCGAGAGCGAGGGCGGCCTGCGCGATTCGGTCACCCTGCGGGCGGCCTGCGCGTACAGTGGTCGCGAACAGAGCTGCAGCTTGTCCGCCAGCCGCAGCAGCATAATGCCGCGGTTTTCAAAATCGTACAGATTTGCCAGCGCGTCGGCCGCTTCGAGCAGCGCACCGCGCGAGGTTTCCAACGCGGCAGCAAGCCGCTCAACCGGCACCGCGTCTCCGGCAGCAAAGAGCACGGCCTCAAGACCGGCTTCGAGTTCGGTCATCCGACGTCACTCCCCTTTATCCTTGGTCAGCGTCAGCTCGACCCTCTCCCCCTCGCCCTCCAAGCGGATGCGGTGGTTCTTGGAAAGCTCAAGCACGGCGAGAAAGGTCGCCACGATCTCCGAGCGGCTTTTCGCATCGTCAAACAGCTGTGCAAAGCGCAGTCTGGCGTGGGACAGAAAGCGGCGGAGAATGACCGCGACGCGCGCGGACACCGGCACCGGCTCACGTCCGACGATACCGGAAAACACCCGCGCTGAAGGCGGCACACGCTTTTGCGCCCTTTGCAGCATATTACCCGCCGCGCGCACCAAATCCCTGACCGATTGGCGGTATTCGGCGGGAGCGCCCTCGATATGCTCGGGCGGCTTGATGAAGATATCCCGTCCCAGCTCGCCCTTTTCCTTTAAGAACGGCGTAGCCTCCTTCAGCCGCTGGTATTCAAGCAGCATTTCGACCAGCGCTGCGCGCGGATCCTCCTCGCCCCCCTCGTCGCGGCGGGGCAGCAGCATCTTGGATTTGATATAGACAAGCTGTGCGGCCATCGCCACAAAATCGCCCGCCACATCTAGATCCATTGCTTCGGCGGCGTGCAGCACCGCCATGTATTGCTCCAAGATTTCCGCAATCGGAATATCATAAATACTGACCTTGTTCTTGGCGATCAGGTGCAGCAGCAAATCAAGCGGCCCATCAAAATTGTCCAGATGAAACTCCATGCCGCCCCCGTTTACAGCCGCATCAGCAGGCTGACAAACCGCAGCGCAAGCCGCAGTTCGCCGTTGATCGCAAGCGACATCAGCCCATCCAGCCAGCCACTCCAGAGCACGAAGATGAACACCAGCAGGATGACCGGCTGATATTGCTGTATCTTCTGCGACCATGAGAACGGCATAAACGCATCGAGCACGCGCGAGCCATCCAGCGGGTGGATGGGGATGAGGTTAAAAACGCCGAGACCGACCGACATCGAGCCGACGATCAGCACAAACTGCCCCAGCGCGTAGAGGAACGCATTGCCCTGCCCCGTGTACAGGTAGCCTTGGTGCGGCATCAGCACAATAAAGATACAAAATGCAATAAACGCGGTAATAAAATTGGCAAGCGGCCCGGCCAGCGCGGTCAGCGCCATGCCCGCGCGCCGGTTTTTGAAATTGGAAATATTGACCGGCACCGGCCGCGCCCAACCAAAGCCGAACAGCAGCAGGCACAGAAAACCCCACGGGTCAACATGCGCCAGCGGCGACAGCGTCACGCGCCCCGAATCGCGCGCCGTGCGGTCGCCCAGCAGATAGGCTGCGCCGCCGTGCGCTGCTTCATGCAGCGATAAACATAAAACAACAGCAGGAATGGACAGCGCAAGCATGATAAACGCCTGCTGCATATCTCCCCCGCGTAATGCGCTCCAAAGCAAGGTTTGATTCCTCCATATTCGTTTGTGCGGCTATGATAGCACGCCGGGCGGCGCCTTTTTCGTCAAAATATCTGCCGGTGCGCCGCGGACGGCATCATTGTCAAGCCGATGTGTGATAGGTGTTATGTAGCTATTATACCACAAGCATGGCAAATTGTCACCTTTTTCTTGCCATACTCCGTCTCACAAGCGCAGCGCAGCCTTCCCCGCGTCATTGATAAAAACCTCGATCGAATCGCCTTCATTCAAATCAGGCTGATCCCACAGCAAATCGCTTTTTTCGTGATAAATTTTACCTTGAAACGAATAGGCATAGTATATTCTAAAGGGCGATTTTCGTCTAAACCGTACTGACTTTTGCAAATACACCTTTTCCACAGTCCCGATTCGCCTGCTCCCCTGTGCCAACAGTGCCTGGTGTGATTTTGCCCGCCGCCGTCCGATCAGGCTGAAAATTATTTGTACAACGCCACAAACAATACCGATCATCAAAAAAATTTTCCCTAAAACAATTGGCTCCTGTACACGCGCATGCGCAGACGGCTTCATGATTCCAGAAAAGCATAGCAAACCCACCACAATAAATACAAAACTCAGATCTAAAAAGATCAATGCATATAGGCTCTCAATATATCTCGGCCTTTTCATATTACGTCTCTCCTTGCTGTCAATTATACATCACTTCTGCCAAATATACTGCCGTTACAAATCCTCAATCGACTATTTTATACATTTTACCATGACAGCAGCGCGTTTTCAATGCTTGTACAGACCATCTTTCCGGGTAGTTGTGTAAGAGCTAACGAACTCCCCTATGCAAGACAGCGACCCGGAACAGCAACGATACTCCCCACAACGCGCGCTTTCTACACGCTAAGGCAGCACAAAAGACCCGGTACTCATCAAAGCGAGTACCGGGTCCTGCAAATCTTAGAAACGGCTGCTTATAGCCGGAAAATCCGGCTTTAGAACATCTTTTAGTACATGCCACCCATATCGGGAGCTGCCGGCATCGGGGGCTGCGGCTCCTTCTTATCAGCAACGAGGCTCTCGGTGGTCAGCACCATCGAAGCGACAGACGCCGCATTCTGCAGAGCGGAACGGTTGACCTTGGTCGGATCTACGATGCCGTTCTGAATCATATCACCATAGGTCTCGGTCGCAGCGTCAAAGCCATAGCCGACCTTGCCGCAGTTCTTGACCTTATCGACGACGATCGCGCCCTCGATACCCGCGTTGTAGGCGATTTGGTTCATAGGTGCTTCCAGACCGCGCGCCACGATCATCATGCCGGTCTTCTCGTCGCCCGTGGCGCCTTCCGCCAGCTTTTCAACCGCTGCAATCGCGTTGACATAGGCCACACCGCCGCCGGCAACGATACCCTCTTCAACTGCCGCGCGGGTCGCGTTGAGCGCGTCCTCAATGCGCAGCTTCTTCTCCTTCATCTCGGTCTCGGTCGCAGCGCCGACCTTGATGACCGCAACGCCGCCAGCCAGCTTGGCCAGACGCTCCTGCAGCTTCTCGCGGTCAAAATCAGAGGTGGTGCGCTCGATCGCGCCGCGGATCTCATTGACGCGGCTGGCGATATCCTGCTTGTCGCCCGCGCCGTCCACGATCGTGGTGTTCTCCTTGGTGATGACGATCTGGCGTGCCGAACCCAGCATATCCATGGTAGCATCCTTCAGCTCAATGCCGACCTCCTCGGAGATCACCGTGCCGCCGGTCAGGATTGCGATATCACGAAGCATCTCCTTGCGGCGGTCGCCAAAGCCCGGCGCCTTGACGGCAACACAGGTAAACGTACCGCGCAGACGGTTGACGATCAGGGTGGAGAGCGCCTCGCCCTCGATATCCTCAGCGATGATAAGCAGCTTCTTGCCAGATTTTACCACCTGTTCGAGGATGGGCAGCAGCTCCTGAATGTTGGACAGCTTCTTGTCGGTGATGAGGATGAGCGCATCGTCCAGCACAGCCTCCATCTTCTCGGTATCGGTGCACATATAGGGGGTAACGTAGCCGCGGTCGAACTGCATACCCTCAACGACCTCGGAGTAGGTTTCGGCCGTCTTGGACTCCTCCACGGTGATAACGCCGTCGGTCGATACCTTTTCCATTGCCTCGGCGATCAGCTTGCCAATCTCCTCATCGCCGGACGAGATCGCACCGACGCGGGCGATGTCGTTCGTGCCGTCGACCGCCTTAGAGTTCTGCGCAATCGACTCGACCGCGGCAGCAACCGCCTTGGAAATGCCGCGGCGCATGACCATCGGGTTCGCGCCCGCCGCAACGTTCTTCAGACCCTCGCGCACGAACGCCTGCGCCAGCACAGTGGCAGTGGTGGTGCCGTCGCCGGCCACATCGTTGGTCTTGGTCGCCACTTCCTTGACCAGCTGCGCGCCCATGTTCTCATAAGCGTCCTCCAGCTCGATCTCCTTGGCGATGGTAACGCCGTCGTTGGTGATCAGCGGCGCGCCGAATTTCTTATCGAGCACGACGTTGCGGCCCTTCGGGCCGATGGTCACTTTAACGGTATCAGCGAGCTGGTCAATGCCGCGCTGCAGCGCCTTGCGCGCGTCCTCGCCGTAAATAAGCTGCTTAGCCATGATAATTTACCTCCTTGAATTACTCTACGACCGCGAGAATGTCGCTCTGGCGGACAATGATATACTCCTCGCCGTCCAGCTTGATCTCGGTGCCCGAATACTTGCTGGTGATGACCTTCTGGCCCTTCTGGACTTCCATCTTGATCTCCTTGCCGTCGACCACGCCGCCGGGGCCAACCTCGATGATCTCAGCGACCTGCGGCTTTTCCTGCGCCGACGCGGTAAGGATGATGCCGCTGGCAGTCGTCTCCTCCGCCTCGATCATCTTGATCACAACACGATCGCAAAGGGGCTTGAGTTTCATATCGAATTCCTCCTATGAAAAATAAAGATTAACGAATCCAAGTTTAGCACTCTGAATCTTTGAGTGCTAACGCAAGTATTATATTACATCAACTCGCCGCGATACGCAAGAGGTTTTTTGGAAATGCCGCCATAAAATTTATGAATTTTTTGTGAATCCCGCCAAAGCTGCTCAACTGCCTTTAGCAGACGGACGCGGCGAGTGCTTAAAATACATATACAGGTCGCATTTGAGCATACCGTTATAGAGCTTGCGCCGCTTGTCCGCCTTTTTGCCGTAGCAGCGTTCAAACATCGCGTCGGAGCTTAGGATATACTGCCGCTTGGGCGAGTCCCCGACCGCCCTGCCAAACGCTGCGTACAGCTTTTCCGCCGTCTGCACATCGAGCAGCCGCTCGCCATAGGGTGGGTTGGCAAACAGCACGCCCTGCCCACTGTAATCGCGCTTGGCCGCATCAGCGCATTCAAAAAACACCGTGCCCGACACGCCTGCCTTGCGCGCATTCTCAATTGAAAGCTGCACGCATTGCGGGTCGATATCGCTGCCCACGATGTCAAACCGCGCGCTGCCGTCGGCCAGATCGAGCGCGCTTTCACGCGCTTGCTGCCAGACCGCCGCGCCGATACACGGCCATTTTTCCGCGTCAAAAGTACGCAGCAGGCCAGGCGCGCGGCGCTGCGCGAGCAGCGCCGCCTCGATTGCGATCGTACCCGAGCCGCAGAACGGGTCGAGCAGCGGCTCCCTCCCCCGCCAGCGCGCCAGCTTTACCATCGCGGCGGCCAACGTTTCACGCAGGGGTGCGGCATTTGCATTGGCGCGGTAGCCGCGCTTGTGCAGACCGGCGCCCGAGGTGTCCAGATAAATCTCGGCCATGTCGTGCATGATGGCAAACTGTATCTGATACCGCGCGCCGGTCTCCGCAAACCAGCTTAGGCCATACGCCGCGTGCAGCCGCTCGACCACCGCCTTTTTGACGATCTTCTGGCAGTCCGGTATCGAGTGCAGCGCGGAATCCAGACTGTGTCCCTTGACCGGAAACGCACCGTCCTCGGGGATAAACTGCTCCCACGGCAGCGCGCGCACCCCCTCGAACAGCTCGTCAAAGCTGCGCGCCGGAAACGCCCCTAAGCGGATGAGCACTCGCTCGGCGCAGCGCAGATTAAGGTTTGCCCACGCCAGCGTGTTCTCATCGCCCTCGAAGATGACGCGGCCATTTTCCGCGCGCACCGCGCTCAGCTTGCCGCCAAAGCGCAGCTCATCGGCCACAATGCCCTCCAGCCCGAACAGCGTCGGGCAGCACATCGTCAGTTTCATCGCGTTTCCCCCGTTTCGTCACAAAAAAGCTCCTGCCGCACCTGCGGCAAGAGCCGATCCATCGTGTTTTCTATCTTATCCGCTTGCGCGGTATTTGTCAAGGCGTATCACCACATACGCAGGCGCGTCAGCGGTGGCATTTCGATGCGGCGGGACAGATAGCGCAGCAGCCGCACACCCAGCAGCCGCAGCACCAGCACATACAGCGCGCACGCACCGGCAAGCGTGCAGCACAGCGCGGCCGCGTCCGATCGGCAAACCTGCTGAAATACCGCGAAAAACACGCGCGTCCAGCCCAGCAGCGCCCCGCCACACAGCAGCGGCACACCAAAGCGGCGAAACGGACGCAGCGCAAAGCCGCTTTGATGGCGCAGTACGCACAGGTTGACCACGAACGCGCCCGCGCCGGTCAGCAGCATAGCGAGCAAGTAGCCGTAAATGCCGAGCGTCGGGCGCGCGCACCAGTGGTAGAGCAGCAGAAGCTGCAGCAGCTCCGCACTGACCGCAGTCACGACGTTCACCTGCTGCAGGCCGACCGCGTTGAGCAGGCTGCCGCTTGCCATCTGGTAATAGCTCACCACCGCCACCGCGCCCAGCAGCGCCACATACTCCTGCGTTAGCGGCTGGCGGAAAAACAGCATGCTCAGCCGAGGCGCGAGCGGCACGAGTACGGCTGTCGCCGGCAGGGCAATCAGCCCCACCGCCGAGACTGCGCGCCCGATCAGCGCGCGCACGCGCTTGGCGCTGCCCACCGCCTGCGCCGCCGTGATCGCGGGCAGCAGCGCCGTGCATACCGAGCTGACCAGCGCGACCGGCAGCAGCAGCAGCGGCATGGCCATGCCGGATATCACGCCGAGCGCGGAAAGCGCCTGCTCATAGGTCAGCCCGGCGACCATCAAGCGCTGCGGCAGCAGCACCGAGCCTGCTGAGCTGAGCAGGTTACCCAGCAGCGCCGAGGCCGAAAGCGGCAGCGCGATGGCCAAGAACTGCCTGCCTGTCGCCGCGTCCACCGGCGTGCGCAGGTCGATAGACGCCCTGTTTCGGCAGAACAGCCGGGTCAGAAACAGGGCGCTGAACACCTCGCTGACCACCATGCCGGCGAAAATCAGCATGGCGATCGTGCCATAGTCCTGCCCCTGATAGCGAAACAGCAGCACGCTGACCGCGCCAATGCGGATCAGCTGCTCCCCTACCTCGGAGGCGGCTGTGTACTGCACCTGTTCGAGACCGATGAACAGCGATTTGAAGATGTTCTCCACGCCGGTCAGCGCAAGGCAGAGCAGCAAAAACGGAAAGGCCTGTGCACACCGCCCATCCCCCAGCAGGTGCACTGCGATTTCTTTCCGAAAAAGCAGCGCAATCGCGGCGCAGCCTGCGCAGAGTGTGAAAAACACCGAAAACGCCAGCCGGAGCACCGCGCCGATCCTGCGCTGCTCGCCCCTTGCTTCACACGCGGCGCTCAGGCGTGAGCAGGCCATGGTCACGCCTGACAGACAGCCCGCGTTGAGTACCAGATAGGCTGAGTTGACCAGCCGGTACACGCCCAGTCCCTCCGCGCCCGCAAACCGGCTGAGCAGCACCCGGTAAAGAAAGCCGAGCGCTTGCAGCGCCAAATTGCCGCAGGCCAGTATGCCCGCCGCATAAAGTATCGTTTTCTTCTGTATCCGCACGGCACGACCCCATTTCAGTCCATGCTATGCGGCGCGCGCCCGGCATATGCAAAAAAGCAGGCCTTCCGATGCGGAAAGCCTGCTGCGTTGCTGTATTTCAGATGCGCTTGCTCATTTTTTCACTATATTCCGCGCGGAAACCCGCAAACGTGCCTTCGTCCAGGTGGTCACGTATCTCCTGCATCAAATGGTTGTAGAACCAAAGGTTGTGCATGACCAGCAGGCGCTGGGACAGCATTTCGCCGCTTTTGAGCAGATGCCGCAGATAGGCGCGGCTGAAACGGCGGCAGGTCGGGCACTGACAGCCCTCCTCGATGGGGCGGTCGTCGGTCTGGTACTTGGCGTTCATGATGTTCAGAATGCCGTGGTGCGTGAACAGATGCCCGTGCCGCGCATTGCGCGTCGGCATCACGCAGTCAAAAAAGTCCACGCCGCGGGCGACGCTCTCCAGAATGTTGGACGGTGTGCCCACGCCCATCAGATAGCGCGGCTTGTGCACCGGCGCGTGCGGCAGCACCACATCCAGAATGTGATACATCACCTCGGTGCTCTCGCCCACGGCCAGGCCGCCGATTGCGTAGCCGGGCAGGTCGAGCGCGGCGATTTCCTGCATATGCTCGATGCGCAGGTCATCGTAGGTTCCGCCCTGATTGATGCCGAACAGCACCTGATGGGGATTTATCGTATCCGGCAGACTGTTCAGCCGCGCCAGCTCATTTTTGCAGCGTACCAGCCAACGTGTCGTGCGGTCGATCGAGGCCTTGACATAGTCGCGCGGCGCGGGGTTTTCGATGCACTCATCAAACGCCATGGCGATATCCGAGCCGAGATTGGACTGGATGCGCATACTCTCCTCCGGCCCCATGAAGATCTTCCGTCCGTCCACATGGGAGTGGAAGGTCACGCCCTCCTCCTTGATTTTGCGCAACGTGGCCAGCGAAAACACCTGAAAGCCGCCCGAGTCGGTCAGCATCGGGCCGTCCCACCGCATGAAGCGGTGTAGCCCCCCCATGGCCTTGACGATCTGGTCACCCGGCCGGACATGCAGATGATAGGTGTTGGACAGCTCGATCTGGCAGCCAAGCTCTGCAAGGTCAAAGGCATCCACCGCCCCCTTGATCGCCCCCGCCGTGCCGACATTTTGGAACACCGGCGTCTGCACCACACCGTGCGCGGTGCAGAATACGCCCCGTCTGGCCTTCCCCTCTGTTTTCAATAGCTGAAAAGTTCCGATATCCATAATTTCCTCGTTATCCGTTCTTATTAGTACAGGAGCATCGCGTCTCCAAAAGAGAAAAAGCGGTACTCCGCCGCGATCGCCTGCCGGTAGGCTTCCATCACCATCTCCCGGCTCGCAAAGGCTGAAATCAGCATCATCAGCGTGCTTTCCGGCAGATGGAAGTTGGTAAGCAAATGGTCAACCACCTTGAATCGGTAGCCGGGATAGATGAAGATATCCGTCCACCCGGACTGCGCGCGCACATGTCCGCGCTCGTCGGCGATCGTTTCGAGCGTGCGGCTCGCCGTCGTGCCGACCGCCCATATCTTGCCGCCCGCCGCGCGCGTCTCGTTGATGCACTGTGCCGTCTGCTCGTCCATGCTGTAATACTCAGCGTGCATCACATGGTCAGCCAGTTCCTCCTCCTTGACCGGGCGGAAGGTGCCCAGCCCGACGTGCAGCGTGACAAACGCCAGCCGAACACCTTTTTGCGCCAGTGCATCCAGCAGCGCCGGAGTAAAGTGCAGGCCGGCAGTCGGCGCGGCGGCCGAGCCGGGTGTGCGGGCGTAGACCGTCTGGTAGCGCTCGGGGTCATCCAGCCGTTCCTTGATATAAGGCGGCAGTGGCATAACACCCAGCCTGTCCAAAATCTCCAAAAATACACCGTCGTAATGAAAGCGGATCAGGCGGTTGCCGTCCGGCTGCACCGACTCGACCGTCGCGGTCAGCAGGCCGTCTCCAAAGGTCAGATCAACGCCCGCGCGCGTCTTTTTGCCCGGGCGCGTCAGGCACTCCCATAGGCCGTCTCCCTTGTCGGTCAGCAGCAGAACCTCGATCGGCGTCGTATGGCCGACCGCATGCCCCATCAGCCGCGCCGGGATGACGCGCGAGTTGTTGAACACCATGCAGTCGTCCGGCTGTACGTATTCCATTAAATCACGAAACTGCCGGTGCGACACCGAGCCGTCCGCGCGGTCAAGTACCAGCAGACGCGAGGCGTCGCGCTGCGCCAGCGGGTGCTGCGCGATCAGCCGTTCGGGCAGATCAAAATAAAAATCGCTCTTCTTCATCGCAAAAACATGGGCGTTCCCAGCGGAGCGCCCATGTGCTATCCTCCTTCTTACCGGTACCGGTCAACGGGAGACCGCGATCCCGGTGTAATAAAACTTCAATATATCTTGATAGCCAAAGCCCTGCTTGGCCATCGCGTAAGCGCCCCATTGGCTCATGCCCACGCTGTGCCCCCAGCCTTTGCCATGGAAGGTATAGCTTGCCGCGCCGGTGACAGATACCACCGGCTCCGACGGTGCCGGGGTTTCGTCTGCGGCTGGTGGTACAGTATCCGGCTCTTCGGAACTCTTGCCCGTGCGGATCAGCACCGTCTGGTCTGCAAAGTCAACGCCAAACCCAAGCGCCTCACCGATATCCCGCAGCTTATAGTAATTGTTGTTGTTGATCCGGTATCCGGTGAGGAGCACTACGCTTCCATCCATCACGATTTCGGCATCGGACGCTATGTAGCTCTGCACCGCATCGGCAGCGGCCAGCTCACCGCCGACCGGCTGATACGCCTCACCCGGGGTCAGCACGATGCGGTTATTGACGCTGTCCCAAGTCACATTGAAGCGGCTTTCCGTATCAGTGAGGATGTACGCGATGTCGCGCAGCTTATAATAGTTATTTCCGCCGATGTTGTAGCCGCGCGGCGCGGCCGTGCTGCCGTCGACCGTCACCTGATGCACCGACGGCACGATTGCAAGACTCGTCGCCAGCGGCGCGCCCGTGCCGGTGTTTGGCGTAATGGTGTAGCGGATGCTCTTCAGTCCGAACACCGTGCGAACCGCACTCTGCCGAATCGTCACCTGCTTGCCCTCCGTATCGGTCACGGTCACTTCGTTTACGTTATCAGTCGCCGTGCGCCCCGTGACCTGCACATTGGCCACCGTGCCGATCTGGTAGCCGCCATCCAGCAGCTTGGCGCGGATCTCCTCAGCGGTCAGCGTAACGCTCCACTCATCTACCTTCTCCTCATAGGGGTCAACCTTGCCCTTGAGATAAGCATAATCGCCGCCCCATACGTTGGCGGCATCCTCGGTCGCACCACCGTCGGACGAGAAGAAATAGCCGACGACCGGCTCGCCCGCATAGGTCAGGTATTCTCCGGCGGTCGCTTCGACCGCTGCGTCAGAGGCCGCAGTTGCCTTGTTCGTGCCCAGATAGACCTGACAGTTGGTCGTGTTGCACAGGTCAAACCCCTCGCTCGTATGCTTGCGCGTACCTAGCGCAAACGAGCGGGCGCAGACCGCCTGCGCCTTGAGCGCCTCGGCCGGCCAGTTCGGATCGACCTCATATGGCAGCACGCCCTTCACATATTCCTCCAGCGGCACATAGTTTATAACAACCAGCTTGCTGCCGTCCGTGATGCGGTATGCAAAGCTGCCTTTCCACTTATAGCCCTTAAACCATGTCTGCTCACTGTTCGGCTGCACGGCAAGCTCGCTGCCCGCCGGCGCGGTAAAGAGCACCTCGCCCGTCGCGGTGTCAGCCGCCTGCACCGCGCCGTTCACCACGCGCATGGTGAGCTGCGTGTTGCCGACCGACTTGACCGGGGAAAACGTCGTCCCCTCCATCGTGCCGAACGCATAGCCACCGGCAAAGCCACTGACGTTTTCCAGCTGTGGGCTGTCCAGCGCGCCCTGCGCCAGCAGTCCGACGCGCAGCGTCATATTGGTATCCACCGCGCCCGCAGGCGTGACGCACAGCCCTGCCGCCATAGTCAGTATGCACAGCAGCACAGATACAATACGTTTCATCCTGATATCCCCTTATCATTTTTTCCGCCCTCTATTGACAAATAACAGCCCTTATTCTAAAATAGGTAAGACAAGTACATTGATCGAAGATAGAGGCGCGGTTTTCATCAGTATCGTCTGGGAGGGTCCGTAAACCCGATTAGCAGCCGAGAAAGGGTCTGCCGCCGAAGCCGGTCCTTGTTGCGGCAAGGCTGCGCTGGACGCTGCCGGACAATATCCCTGCGTCTGTCATCAGCAGAAATGCCGGTGGAGAGCTATCCTTTTTTAGAAGAATTCGGTTTGTCCGCTCCTTCTATTATAGTATAGATGATACCGGTTTTTCAACCGGTATTTTTTCTTTATTTTCGTCCGGGTGGAAAATTTACCAATCGTCAGTCAATCTTTTGGGAGGAATCAATACAAATGAAGCACTACAAAGTAGGCATTGTCGGCGCGACGGGCATGGTTGGCCAGCGTTTTTCCCTGCTGCTGGAAAACCATCCGTGGTTCGAGGTCGCGGCGCTTGCCGCCTCTGCCCGCAACAAGGGCAAGACCTATGCGGAGGCCTGCGAGGGACGCTGGAAAATGGCCGTTCCCATGCCGGAAAAATATAAAAACATGGCGATGTACGACGCAGACGCGGACGCGGAGGAGATCGCCTCCAAGGTCGATTTCATCTTTTGCGCCGTCGATATGAAAAAAGAGGACATCCGCGCGCTGGAGGAGCGCTACGCGAAGCTCGAATGCCCGGTCTGCTCCAACAACTCGGCGCACCGCATGACGCCCGACGTGCCCATGATCATCCCGGAGATCAACGCCGCCCACGCGCAGATCATCCCGGCGCAGCGCAAGCGTCTGGGCACCAAGCGTGGTTTTATCGCCGTCAAGTCCAACTGCTCGATCCAGTCCTATGTACCGGCTCTGTCCGCGCTGCTCGACTTTGAGCCGACCGAGGTCGCGGTCTGCACCTATCAGGCCATCTCAGGCGCAGGCAAGACCTTTGATACTTGGCCGGAGATGGTCGACAACGTCATCCCCTATATCGGCGGCGAGGAAGAAAAGAGCGAAAAAGAGCCGATGAAGGTCTGGGGACATATCGAGGGCGACCATATCGAGCCTGCGGTCAGCCCGGTCATCACGGCACAGTGCCTGCGCGTGGCCGCGGCGGACGGCCATATGGCGGCGGCTTTTGTCCGCTTCAAAAACAAGCCGAGCCGCGAGACCATGATCGAACGCTGGCGCAACTTCAAGGGTCGCGCGCAGGAGCTGAAGCTGCCCTCCGCACCCGCCCATTTCCTGACCTATTTTGAGGAGGACGACCGTCCCCAGACCCGGCTTGACCGCGATCTGGAAGGCGGCATGGGCGTATCCATCGGCCGACTGCGCGAGGATGCCCTGTATGATTACAAATTTGTCAGCCTGTCTCACAACACCCTGCGCGGCGCGGCGGGCGGCGCGGTTCTGATGGCCGAGCTGCTCTGCGCCGAGGGGTATATGGACCGTTAAGGAGGTCATACATCTTATGAAAAAGCCCGTATTTACCGGCGCAGGCGTCGCCATCATCACACCCTTTCAGGCCGACGGCACAGTCAACTATACGGAATTTGCCCGCATCGTTGACCACCAGATCGCGCACGGCACGGATGCGATCGTCATCTGCGGCACGACCGGCGAAGCCTCTGCCCTGCATGACGAGGAGCACCGTCAGGCCATCGCTTGGTGCTGCGAATATGTAAACCACCGCGTGCCCGTGGTCGCGGGCGTTGGCTCAAACCATACCGACTACGCGATCTCGCTGACCAAATTTGCCGCCGAATGCGGCGCGGACGCCGGCCTATCCGTCACGCCGTATTACAATAAGACCACTCAGCGCGGTCTGATCGCGCACTATACCGCTATCGCGGATTGCAGCGATCTGCCGATCATCCTGTACGACGTGCCCAGCCGCACCGGCGTGTCCTTCACCGCCGATACGCTGTATGAGCTGTCCAAGCACCCGAACATCAATGGACTCAAGGCTGCCTCCGGCAATTTTACCCTGCTGGCTGAGACCATGGCTAAATGCGGCGACGAGTTGAATATCTGGTCGGGTAACGATGACCAGATCGTGCCGCTGATGGCGCTTGGCGGCAAGGGTGTTATCTCGGTGCTGTCCAACGTCGCCCCGCGGGAGACCCACGAGCTGACCCAGCTTTGTCTGGAAAACCGCTACCCCGAGGCCGCGCGGATGCAGCTGCAATACCACGACCTGATCGACGCGCTGTTTTGCGAGGTCAACCCCATTCCCGTGAAGAAAGCGATGGAGTTGCTCGGCTGGAACACAGGCGCGCTGCGCCTGCCCCTAGTCGAGCCGAGCGAGGAGCATACCTCCCGCATCCGCCGCGCGTTGGAAGCCGCGGGCTGCAAAAGATAAAGCCGCCCGTCTGACAAAGGAGTTTTAAGCAAGATGTTGAAAATCGCACTTTCCGGCTGTTCCGGCCGGATGGGCCATGTGATTGCGGATATTGTTTCCCAGCGGGAGGACATACAGATCGTCGCCGGGTTTGATATCAATACCGCGAAATACGCTGATTTCCCGATTTTTTCCGATCCATTTGAGTTTCAGGGCAAGTGCGACGTTATGATTGACTTTTCCAATGTCGCATGTACCGAACAGCTGCTGCGCTACTGTGAAAAGCATCATACGCCCATCGTCCTCTGCACGACCGGCCACTCCCCCGCCCAGCTGCAGCGCATACGCGAAGCGTCCGCAGCCGTGCCGGTCTTCCGCTCGGGCAATATGTCGCTGGGCATCAATCTGATGAGCGACCTGCTTGGCAAATGTGCCGCCGTACTGGGCGAGCGCTACGATGTTGAGGTCATCGAAAAGCACCACAACCAGAAGCTCGATGCACCCTCCGGCACGGCACTGATGCTGGCGGACGCGGTCGCCGCCGCGCTGCCCTATCAGCCTGCGTATGTGTACGACCGGCATACCCGCCGCGAAAAGCGCCCCGCGCACGAGATCGGCATTTCCACCATCCGCGGCGGCACGATCGTCGGCGAGCACAGTGTGCTGTTCTGCGGGCGCGATGAGATCATCGAAATCAAGCACACCGCGCTTTCCCGCGAGGTGTTCGCGGTCGGCGCGGTGGATGCTGCTGTGTTCATGGCCGGCTGCACGCAGCCCGGCATGTATGATATGAACGATGTGATTGCCGCACGCGGGGTTTGACGGAAAACCAATGCATCAAGCCAAGCCGCTGATACGTGCACTTCACGATAAAGGAGGAGACTGTGCTGCCGCACAGTCTCCTCCTTTTTATGCAGATGCATAGCCACCCGCGCTCCTCGTCTGCCCCTCACGCCTCCTGCCCTACCGGCTGCTCCATCCAATTGCGTGCGCTCTACCACACGGTGCAAAGCTATGACTTGAGCACCACAATACCGCTCATATACCCAATATGCACCTGATGGCAGCCCATTCAAATGATGATCTTGACCTCATTGACACCCTGTGCATATCCGTGTCTGATGTGTACCGCCATCTCCCGCACAATCAGCGTGCCCAAAATCGACCAGCATTCCGCATCGGCGGTCAGCTCCTGCGGCCGTATGCGCCCGGCCATGGGGTTGTATTTTTCCCCCGCGTAGCGCAAAAGCAGGAGCATACTGTCCCCTTTGGTCAGCATGACCTGCACCGAGCCGCCCGCCGGCAAGTGCTCCAGAATCAGGCAGCTCATTTCTTCCACGCAGCTCATCACCGCGTAGGCCAGCTTGGGGGGCAAGCCATGCGTCATACTGAACAGATCGACCTCGCTGCATAGTTCTCCAATGCTGGCGGGGTCGTTGACCACGGTTCTTTCGAAATCGGGCTTATCATCTTCCCTGTGCTGCCGCGCCCAGCTGTCCGGCGCCACCGGCCGGATGCCGAACATCGAGGTCGCCATAATCAGGCACGGCATACCCAACAGCAGCGACCATGCGGCTGTGCTCATGCCCATCTCTAAGGCCAGCGCGCACGCACGCACACCTAGTGTCTTCTCCGGCACGACAAGCATACATACGCCTGTAGCCACAGAAGCCGCCGCGATGCAAAACAGCACACCGGCCATCTCACGCGCCGTTTTGCAGCTGGGGCGGCGCAATCCGGGCAGGCGATACCAAATCGCCCATACAATACAGCCGGCGGCCAATGCACCCACCGCCTCGGCGGCGCAGTCCGCCGTCATCCGCAACCTGACCAGCGCAGACAGCAGAACGCCAAGCGCGCTGCCCAGCGCGCCCGCAGGGCCATACAGCAGACCGAAAAGCACGGGCAGCATGTTTTTAGGGCCAGCGACGGGCGCAAGCCCGAGCAGCGCAATCTTACGGAACGGCAAATCGAACAGCAGCATGGCAAGCGCTATGCGCGGCAGCGCACACACGGCGCGGCGTACTTCCATTGCCGATTTCATGCCGACACGCCTCCTTTTTTCCTGCACAGCAGCGCTCCGTCCGAGAGCAGCACGCCCAGCAGGATCAGTGCGCAGCCCGCTATTTTATGCGGTGTGAGCGTTTCGGTCTGTCCGCCCAGCATGGCCGGCAGAAAAAGCGAAGTGAGCAGCGTAAAAACCACCTCCAGCGAGAAGATCAGCGAGGCATTGAGCGCGCTGACATACCGCTGCGCATAGATCTGCATCACGGTGGTAAAGCCGCGCACGAACACCGCGATCACCAGCACGCTGCTCCAGAACTGTATATCACGCGGCAGCAAAAGCAACGTTTCCGGCTGGGAGACCAGCCATCCCGCCATACCAAACAGTGTGCCGAAAAACATTTGACAAATCGAGATCAAAATGGGGTTTACAGTGCCGATGATCTGCCCAAGCACAACGATATACACCGCAAACAGGATATCCGCCGCGCCGACAAAGAGGATACCGCTGCCCAGTCCATCAAACCGTGCGCCCGTTGCCAGCAGCAGGCCGACCAGCACGATCACAATGCCCGCCCAGTTGTTGGCGCTCGACCGTTTGCCGAAGCATAGCATGACCAGCGGAACGAACACGATATAGGCTGCCGTGAAAAATGATGTGGTCGATGCTTCCAACGTGCGTGAACCAATCGTCAGCATTGTGTTCATGCTGAACAGCAGCACCGCGAGCAGCAGGCCGTCTTTGACCACCTTTCGGGTCAGCTTGACCAGCTCGTGCGCAAAAAAGGCAGCAATGATCAAAAAACCGATGCCGTTTGTCAGCGCCAGAAATGCAAAGGTCGAGATATCCTCCGGTATGTTTTTGAGAAACACATATTGGATGCCCCAGAAAAAAGTAATGGAAAGAAGAACCAGATTGGCCTCCAGCTTGCTCATTACAGCTCCTCCCCCGGTACGGCGTTGAATTTCCGCAGCAGCAGCAGCGGATGGTAGGACAGCTTGAGCTTGCGCAGTCCCTCCAACCCGATGTCCTCCTCCGCATTCACATAGGCGCAGTCCATCGCGCATTGCCGCACAGCCTCCTGAAACACGACACGATACAGGTATTTTACATCCGGCGCGGCCTTTTGCACCAGAATATCATAGGTCTGTCCGCCAACCGGGCAGCCGTAGGAATAACCTACCACCCGTCCCTCCAGCCGCAGCAGCACACCGGTCAGTCCCAGCGCGGTATAATGCGTCAGCGCACACCGGATCGCCCGGTGCTCGGCCGCAAGCTGCTCGCCCGCCTCGCCGCCGTTCTGGTGATATGCATACCACTCCTGCTGGAACACCCATGCGTCTGCCGCATTCTGTGCGGTCAGCGGCTCAGTCGTCAGGCGCTCCCCATAGGTTTTGCGACAGATTCTTGCATCCTTGCGCTTTTGCTTGAGCGCACTACCCTCAAGCGTTGCCAGCGACCTCGTATCGTAAATATACTCCGCCCAATCTCGCTGCTCCTCTATCAAATAGCGTCCCGGCGCTATCCGCCGCAGCGCTTCAACGTTCTGCTCAGTCAAGCCGAAAAGCGCATAGGGCAATCCCTCATCGGCGGCGCTCGCCTCGACCGCTGCAACGCTTTCCGCGAAGTGCTCCGCCGCGCAGAGCGGCGCGAAATAATCCACGCGCCCCGGCGTCCGGCGGCGGCTGCGCAGAAACAACCTGCCCTCTATGATGCAAACCTCTGTCCCGTATTTATCCTGCAAAGAAAACACCGCCGCAAAAGCAAACTGGCAGGAGGATATCTTCTCTCTCCAAACGATCTCCTCAAATGCAGCCCGCATTTCCAGCCCGGGCGGGCGAAAATCCAAGTTAACCACGCTTTCTCTATCTCCTCCTCAGCATATCTCCAAGGTCAGCATTGTGATATCGTCCGCTTGCTCCGCGCCGTCGGCAAAGCGCCGGATATCCTCTTCCACCGCCCGCACCGTCTGGTCGATCGGGAGCTTTTTGACCGCCTCCGTATTGAGCATGTGCAGCAGCCGGTCGTCGCCGTAAAGCTCCTCATGCGGGTCGAGCGCCTCGGTCACGCCGTCTGTGTAAAGGAACAGCCGGTCTCCCTTGCTCAAAACGATCTCATGATCGCTGAATGTTATGCCGTCCAGACCGGCGAGCACAAAGCCGGGCGTGGTTTTCAGCCACGCATAGGCGCCGCCATGATAAAGCAGCGGCGCGTTGTGTCCGGCGTTTGAAAAGGTGAACTTGCCTGTCGATATCTCCAAAACACCCATAAAAGCGGTAACAAACATGCCCGCGTCGTTGTTTTCGCACAGCTGCGTGTTGACCAGCGTCAGCACTTCGCCCGGCCGGGCATGAAATGCGGCATAGTTTTTCAGCAGTGTTTTGGTGATTACCATGAAAAGCGCCGCCGGCACGCCCTTGCCCGATACATCGGCGATCACAACCCACAGGTGGTCGGGATCGGTCAGGAAGAAATCATAGAAATCGCCGCCGACCTCCTTGGCCGGGTGCATATTGGCAAAGATATTGAACTCCTTCCGCCCGGGGAACGCCGGAAAAATGCACGGCAGCATGGAGGCCTGTATCGTTGTGGCAACGCCCAGCTCGGCCGCAATGCGTTCGCGGTCAGCTGTGATCGCGGCCAGATTGTTCATATACTCCTTGAGCGACACCGTCATGTGGTTAAGGGTGTCTCCCAACAGCTCCAGCTCATCCCCTGTATGCATGGACACCGTGTAATCAAGGTCACCCGAGCCGATGATCTTGGCGCCGTCGGTCAACGTCAATATCGGCTCGGTGATCCGGCGGGAGAGTACTTCGGTCGTCAACGTGACGATCACGATGATGACCACGATCGCCACAGCGACAAGCAGCAGCATCATGGCGATCATGCTGCTGATCTCATCCGTCGCTTTATTGGTCTGGCTGATGATATGGTCGCGCGTCGCCACGGCCGGCGCTACCACCTCATCGCGCGGCAGCACGATCCCCAGCCCCCAATGCGTCGAGCGCACCCGTGCATAGGCGACAAACAGCTCCTCCCCCACTGTTTCGTGAAAGCCGCTCTCACCCGCTACCATCGCGTCCGCGATCTGCGCAAAGCCCGGCTCATCGCGCAGCAGCGTGGTGTGGTACTTGCCGTCGCTCCCGATCGTGAGCTTTGGAGAGGATATCACCTCTCCGTCATTATTGAACAGAAAAGCATAGCCATTCTCACCGACCGAGCTGCCCACGATCGAAGCGTTGATGTCCTCGATCAAAATATCCATGCCAAACACGCCCTCGACGCTGCCGTCCGCAGCATATACGGGCGTGGAGCAGGTGACCATCAGCCTGCTGAACACATCCAGATAAGTCTTTGTAAACACCGCTTCCCCGGTCTCGACCGCATTGGTATACCAATCGCGGTCACGCGGGTCAAAGTGATCGTCCTGAAAAAGAGATGCGGCATTGTCCTCAGATTTCGGGTCATACGAAAGCATGAAGCCGCTTGCTGATGCAAAATAGACCGACGAAATATCCTGTTCATTCTGCCTGCACAGCGGCTGCAGCACATAAAATGCGTTTTTGGTGCGTGCTATCTCCTGCTGCACCTGCTCGTCCGCCAGCGTATTCACATTGGCGTACTGCATCACCCAGTCTCCATCCCGTTGCGGACGACTGTCCGAAATGACGACCGTCTGCTCATAGAGCGGCGCTATGTACGCGGCCATCAGGCTGACCTGTGCCTTGATGCGGAGCAAGCGCTGCTCGGTCAGGTCGGCCTTTTCCATAGCCTGCACGATCAGATTTTCTTTTGCCTGCGCGATCAGCGCCTGCTCGCTGTCAGCCGCCGCCGTGCTGCCCAGTGCCTCGCTGCTGTCGAGCATCTTACGCTTGGCGGACTGAATACCGATCAATGAAACCGCAGCGCTCAGCAAAAGCGCCAGCATGGATACGCCAAGCACGATGCGGGATATTTTGGCGCGTATCGTGCTTGCCCCGCCCTTATGCTTCATGCTGCTCCACCTTTCCAACCGTTTTATAGAGCGTCAGGATATTGCTGCCGTTTTCATAGCGATAGGTCACGTTATCCATCGACTGCTTGACCATATAGATACCCAGTCCGCCAATTTTGCGCTCCTCTGCCGAAAGCGTGATATCCGGATCCTCGCGCTGCAGCGGATCATACGGCTTTCCCTGGTCAATCAGGTCGATCCGCACCACTGCAGGGTTGCCGGCGATCTCCATGCGAATCGTCGCGTCCCCCTCTTTAGGCGGGTAGGCATAGCTGAAAATATTGACGAATATCTCCTCAACCGCGACCAATATTTCGCACTGTGCGCACGCTTCACAGCCGATGCGCGTTAGCTCGCCGTCAACAAAGGCGAGCACCTCGTCAAAATGCTCCGGCTTGGCGGGAACGACCAATTCTTTCATTTGCTTACCTCCTGCCTTGTATGAAAACTGTCCAGCCGGTACAGCATCTGCGCCGTTTCGGCACGCATTACACATGCCTAACATATCATCCCCGCGTCAGGCAGCTGCCTGCCACGGCTATGCGCGGGAGAGCGCACGCTCCCCGTCCTTCTGCTCCTCCGCTTGCCCAAAAAAAGCGAAAAAGAGCCGCAAAATCTACCCTTTCCCGCCTTTTCCTCACTCAATTGTCATAACCGAGCTAAAGCCGACCGTATCCAGTACGTTCTGTACCGTTTCGCCCACATTTGTAAGCACCATAGAGCCGTTCTTGGACTGCGCAGTCTTTTGGCCGATGAGCAGCACCCGCAAACCCGCGCTGCTGATATATGGCACCTTGGCAAAATCCAGCACGACCTTGCCTGCACTTTGGAACGCTTGCAGCACGGCCTGCTGCAGCTGCGGACTTGTCATCGTGTCCACGCGCCCTTCAATGGCAAGGGTGAGCGTTGCGCCATCCTGCTTTGTTTGAATCGTCATCATGTTGTCTCCTTTGTGTATTTATTGTAGGTAAGTCAAGCCGTTCAGCGCCGCGCCGCTGTTTAAGCTGCCGCTCACGCTTTGCACCAGCATGGCGTTGATGTCCATATAGCAGTGGTCATCCATACTGACGCAGTCTCCCAGAAAAATGATGCTCACCTGCGTGCGGATCGGCCGAAACTGATCAATTAAGTACAGCAGCTTAGCGTGCAGCTGCTCATCCGAGCGGCACGCGAGCAGCACGGTAAAGGCGAACGGATCATCGCCCCCGCCAAACGCGCGCCGTCCCTCCGCGCCCGTGCGCTCAAGGATATAGACCGGCTCATCGACCAGCAGGTGCACGATCTCCTCGATCGCCGCCCTCGTTCCCTTGCGGGACAACAGGCGAAAGCCTGATCGTAGCAGCTTCCGGCACTGTTTTTCGCTCAGAAAGTCGCCGTCCAGCTCCAAACCCAGCCACTGGGCAAAAACGGGCAGCAGCGCGCGCGGTGCCGTGTCCGGATCAAACAGCGCGGGCAGACCGTCTATCTCCTCCTGTAAATCATTGTACAGCGCGGAAAACACCGACAAATACCGATGCAGAAACGCGCCGTTACGCCGATAAACCTCGGGAAAGGTCTGAAAAAAATTATCGCCCGGCGTATATACGCGCAGCCCGCGCAGGGTGGCGCTGCCCACACCAATCAGCTCAACGCACAGCCACAGGTAGCGGCCGCGCTGCCCGTAGAGCAGGATATCGGTCGCACCGATTTGACGGATGGAGTCTGAAAGCTCGAACAGCCGCATTTTGCGCTTTGCACCCTCCTCCGGCTGGCGGAGGAAGACATCGGTCTCGATGGTCTCCCCGTCGCGCAAGATGCGGCTCTCATCCGATGCCAGCGCGTGGATCACGATCACCATGTCACGCGGCAGCGCGGCCTCAAGCACGAATCGTCCCCACTCGCAGTCCGGCTTGCCGGAGTCCAGTGCCGTCAGAAACATCGCATGATAGCTCTCCTCCGGCATGGTATGTACGCCGCCGCATTCGTCCGCCTCCATGCCGTACAGGCAGCCACTCCGCAGGCGGCTGCTGCCCAGATTATATTTTTTCAGCAGTTTTTCCATGACCTTTTCCCCTGCCTGCCATTCATCGCGGCAACGCCCTGTTCAGTTCGAGCGAAAGTGTACCCAAGTGGCACAAACAGCTTTCTCCCAGCAGGATATCCGAGCCTCGCATCACTGTATCCGTTCCCGGCCTTGGCAGCATCGTCAGCGAATAAATACTGTCGACGCACTCCAACCGCTCTATTTTCTGATACAGTTCGGTAAAGTGCACAACCTCGCCAAAGCTGTGCTCGTCCGACACATAATCTAGCTCGCTGCGCAGCAGCCGCTCGATCTCCGTCCGGGCGTTATCATAGTAGTTCCGCACATGGATGACGGCCGCCACGTCAATCGGCACATACTGCGGCGCGCGCAGCTCAATGCGTGTGGAGATCATTCGAAAAGCATTCATACGCCGCATAATTTGTGCAAAATAACCATTTGGAAGACCTTGCTTATCCGTATCAGTATAGCACTTCACGGCGATCCTTGCAACATTATTTTGCTCATCCGCCACGGCGCGCACCTTGTGGATGCACAGCCCCGGCGTCGTGCGCACGGCCTGTTCATAGTCGCGCTCACTGACTGCCGAGACACGGCTGTGCAGCATACGGATGAAGCGGCGCCGCATTTGCTCGATCGTTTCCGCCGTTCGGCCACCGTGTCCGCAGCCCGGTGCTGTATAAAACGGACCGCGGGCCTCCTCGGGAAAATACGGGTCGGGCGCCGCGCTCAGCCGCGCGCCGGCACGCACATTGCCGGCTGCGCCCGCCGTGACCGCGCAATCGCACAAAAGCAGGCGCGCCGCGCTGCCCAGGCCGTTGTGCACGATGTGTATCGCGCCCTCGGCGGCCAACACCTCATATTGCAGGCTGTCCTCCCGCCGGTCGTTTGGCCTGATCCGACGATAGGCTGTCTGCCCGTCCGGCAGCGTCAGCTCGGCCAACACACTGAAATCCTCGGGCAGCACCAACGCCATGCCGGTCAGGTCAAGCACCTGATCCTCATATCCATATGCCGTGCCGATCCAATAGTGGTTCAGTGTTTCTGCATCGTAACAGACCGCGCAGACCGCTTCGTCCCCTCCGTCCGGCGCAAAGCCGAAGCGCGCCTTGTCAAAACCCAGCTCAACCGTGCCGTCCGGTCGATCCTCTCGCCGGTAAAAGCGTCCCTCGCCCTGTCCTCGGTCAGCCTCATAACGGAAGTACCACCCGTCCGCAGCCTCGCGGCAAAATACAAACAGGTTCTCGTAGCGTGTCATCGCGCTTTGAATGCGCACAACCCCGCTGCCGGGCAGCAGAAACGATGCCGCGCAGGTGCTGCGCTGCTCGACCTCGAACAAGCCGCCGCTCAGCGCACAGATGCGCGGCGCGACATCATAATCGGCGTATTCGAGCAGGCAGCGCACCGCCATGCCGGGCTGAGGCAGTTCTGTGCAGACGGCCGGCTCGGCCGCACCCAAGGTAAGGCGGATGCCGCCGCTGGTCAGAAAGCCGTGCGTTTGATCGGCGCAAGCGGCGTCCGCCCAGCCGTCCGCCGTGAAATATTGCCACCTGAGCTTGGCAAACACCGGCTCGTCCGCTTGCTCAAACGGATTGCGCCTGCTTTCATTGTCGATCCCGACATAAAAATGCAGTGTCATCCGCGCTTCGAGCGGGCCTTCCAGCAGACAGAGCAGCGCATCCCCCGCACGCGGCGCCGCGCCGAACACCTGCACGGAGGTGTGCTGCGCATAGCGCAGCGGATCGGTCAGCTCGCGCATCGTGCCGCCTATCGCCGCGTAAACGCCCGCGATCGACCACGGAAGCAGCACAGTCGGCGCGCGCGTTTCAAAGCGCAGATCGCCCAGCATGAGCGCCTCGTGCATAGCAAGCACACGCACCGCCGCCTGCTCCGGCGCGACGAGCAGCCTTGCCGCCCGCACCGGCATGGGGGTGATGCCCAGCAGCTTGAGCAGCTTCAGGCGTAGCTCGTCGGTCACTTCATCAATCAGGCTCTGCTGCAAAAGGGAGAACGACGAAAGGTTTTGCAGCATCGTGATGCCGGGGTCGGACACATTGAAATTTGTCCACTCATTGGTATACAGCGGGATGCGCGACAGCGCTTCCGTCAGCAATTCATCATATTCCTGATCGTTGAGCTTGATACTATGTAGCATGGTTACCTCCGTTCGTGCGCCGCCTTACCCGGCGTGGACGATATGCACGCGATGGATGCCGTTAACGCCGATCATAAAGGGCGACCGCGGCAGCTCGGACAGGCTGCACTCATGCACACCGTCCGGCTCGACGCGGCGCGCATGGACGGCAAACCGCCGCACGAGCGCGTTGACCTCCGCCGTGCGCAGCATCATGCCGATCTGCCTTTCATCGGGCAACGAGCCGATCTCCCAGCCCTTGCCGCTGCCGCTCCCCAGCGGGTCGAGAAAGGCTGTAATGCGCGCTGTCAGCGCGTTTTGCACCTGAAACGCCAGATCAGTCTGGGCGGTTTCCGCCCAGACATCGACCGAAAGCGTAATGTAGGACGGCTCTGTCAGATACAGGTCGTCCGGCGACACGGTCGCTTCACAGTGGGAGAGCAGATAGGCGCTGAGCGTTTTTTTCATATGATGAAAGGAATAGGAGCCTTGCTGATAGTCGCGCATCATCACAGCAATTGAAATCAAACGCGCATCCTTTCTGCCGTCAGGCGCACGCCCCGGAATACACCGCACCTTCTCAATGGCCGAGGAATAGGACTGTACAGCTCGCTTGAAGTCCGACAGACTGACCAGCCGATCCTGTCCGCTTATCAGGTTGGTGCCGCGCAGGCGCGCTCGCTCGACCGTTTCGAGGCTGCTGCCCGCGGTGGTTGCGACCGGTGTATACACACGGTCGATATACATCATATTGCGGTACGGACTGCTGACCGTGCCCGCCGGCAGATTGCCGCCTACTCCCTCGCAGCGCTGTACGCGCACCGTGACCGCCACGCCATGCTGCGCCCGCGGGATCTTGACGTTCACACCATCTCCAAAGCGCAGTAGGCTCAACATACGGTCGATCACATAGTGCCGCTCGCCCGGCGCGGAGCGGTCAAAGCTGTCCACCTCTGTCCAGCGGACGAAAAACGCGCTGATCTCGCCCAGCAGATTGTATTCAGCGCGCACATTATCCGGTTCCCCGGCCAGCATGGACTGCATCTCTCCCTGTGTCAGCGCGCCGTATTCGTTGACGAACACCTCGGCGGACAGGATATTGTCCGTATCCAGCGGGAAAGCCATGTTGGGCACCGCCGCTTCAATATACAACTGCTTTTCGGGCAGTGTTTCGATGTTTTTTATCTCGATCGCGTTGAGCAGAATGCTGCGTATCACGGCATGACAGCACGCCTGCCGGTCAAACGCCCCAGCCTCATCGGTGAGGCGCAGCCAGTACCGCCGCCGTCCCTCCACGGGGAATGGCGCAAAATCCTCCGGCGGGTCAAACAGTACCGTGCCGGACTGCCGCATACCGTGCGTACCATCGACAATGCGCAAGCGCTTGAAACCACCCGCAGCGGAATAGTAAAACTGGAGCGGCGCACGCGCAAAATGGATATTCTCCTCAATATCAAAAAACAGGCTGACCGGCGCGCCGTCAAACGGGCGGTCAAAGCCAAGCAGCAGCGCGTTTTCCGGGTATGGCAGCGGCGCAAACGCGGTAAACGGCTGCCTTTGCTGCACAGCCGCAGTGATATCCTCGCGCACCGTGCCGCAAATACGCTCAATCCGCTGCGGCAGCCGCCGAAAACCCACATAGCGGTAGCGCAGACGCATATCGCGCAGCCGCGGCATCCGGTGCAGGCAAGGCTGCAAAAAGCAGTTGTCCGCCTGCATCACGCGTAAGCGTATCATGCGCCCCTCCACACCGCCCATCACGCTCTCCCGCCAGTCCTCCGGGCATTGAAAGCGAATGGACACCTCGCCCGCGTGCGTGCTGTCAAACAGTGTCTGCCAGTCGCTGTCACAAGGCAAGCGGTACCAACCGCGGCCGTTGAAATACTCGAGCGCCATGCGCTGCACACAGGTCTCCGCCCGCCCAAGCTGGGCTGGGCGCGGGCGGCGCTTGATGATCTTCAGCTCCTCCTGCACCTGCTGGGGAAGCAGATCGACCAGCTTGTCCTCGTATTCCAAGTGAAAGGTCAGCTCGATCTCCGCCCCCTGCTGCCGGAAGATGCGGTCATGCCCGATATAGCATTCATCGAAGATCGAAGCTGTCGCGCCAAAGGGCAGGCAGCTTCGGCTGTCCAGCTGCTCATCATTATGAATGACGCAGTCGGGCGCGGTCGGCGCGCAGGAGGAGCTGACCTCGATCGAGCGCAAATCGACCGTATGCGGCGGCATACCGACCGTTTCCACACAAAGCACGGCGTATTCCGTGCCATCTATCAGAAGATGGCGGTTGTCGCCGCCCTTTTCCAGCACCACACTGCCGTCCGCGCCGGCCTTGGCCGCGATCGGCGTCAGCCCCTCGGGAGAAAGATAGCTCCACCGGTAGCTGTCTGCGTCGCACAGCGCCGCCGCCATGCTTTCACCCGTGACCGCCTCCTTGGCGTAAACCAGCACGGAAACACCCGGCGCCGTGTCGAATAGGCTGCTGTGATACAGCAGCAGCGCGCCGCGCGCGATGTTCTCCCCCGTATAGTCAAATAAGGCGATGGGAAACTCCGACTTCGCCTCGTCCGTTCCGCCGTCCGCCGCCGATGCGTCTTCTTTGATGCCGTCCGCCGCGCTCAGCCGCCTTGGCAGAAGCGGCTCCTTGCGCCAGTCTCCCCGTATCGGGTGGATGCTGCCGCATGGGCCTGACACGCCTACCAAATCGGTCAGCCGCGCGCTGGTAACGAACACATCCTGCTGCGTTTCAAACACAACGCGCGCGTCTCCCTCACCCTGCGCGAGCAATTTAACGCCGCGCGGTATATGGACGCCCGCGACCGTATCCGGTATCATATCGAACACCGCAACGCCAGCCGCCGGGAGCGCCGCTTTGAGCGACAGGTCGAGCAGATTGATGAACTCAGTATGATATTTGTCCACCACCTGATTGAGCCGGCGGATATTGCCAGCCAACTGGGAGGCAAACAACAGCCCGATCACCGAGCCGATATCCGGCTTGTCCGGGTCAAACGCCCACTCGGGCGTGTAGGAGTGCGCCAGCTCGGCCATCTGCGCGCGCAGGTCACTCTCTGTGCGTGGATCGATCCGATATTCCTCAAAGCTGCTCATTGTCCGCTTCCTCCGGCTGTACATTCAGATAAAAAGGGAATACCAGATTATCCCTTGTGTTGGTCTGCGCGATCACATAGCTGATATGGATCAGCAGGCATCCGTCCCGCACATGAGGATCTATGTCGATATTGACGTCGGATATGCGTGGCTCCTGCTCCAAAATTACGCTGATGAGATCGTTTTTCATCAGCCCGAGCATGGTGGGCGATGTATCCATAAAAGCGTAGTCAAGCAGATGCGCGCCGAACATCGGCTCAAGCCACCGCTCTCCCCGGTGGGTCATCAGGATGAGGTAGACCGATTCCTTTACGCTCTGCGCGCCGTCAGACAGCGCAAACCGCCCGGTGCTCTTATTGATCTGCGGCGGAAATTTCATCCCGCTGCCCAAAAAACGCTGATTGTCCATGCCGCTTGCCCTCCAAACCTCGCTCCTCAGCCGATCTTGACCGGACTGCCCGCCACCGTGACAGCGCCGCTGCTCTCCAGCTTCAATACGGAGGAAGCCTTCTCCGTGACCGTGCTCCCCTCCAGCTTGAGCATGCCGTCTGTTTTCACCGCCGCCGATTTGCTTGTCTCGACTGTAAACTCGCTCGCCGACAGCTTGACCGCTCCGCTCTCGCCCGACATCGTCAGCTTTATCGTATCGCCCACCTTGATTGTCAGCCGAGACTCGGTTTTGATGGTCAGGCTGCCCTGCTCCTCCACGGTGGAAAGCTCGATCGTGTTATTGCCCTTTTTGTCCCGCAGCCTGATCTTGTCGCCGCCGTTGTCCATTTCCAGCGTCAACTCTGCCCCGGCGGTCTGGATGATGATTTTATCCTGCCCGCCCTGCTCGTCGGCAGCGTTGTCCTCAAACACGATCGTGCTGCCGTGCTTGGTGACGATACGCTTGATCTTATTATCCCGGTCGACCGAGCCGGTCAGGAACTTATTATTATCCAGCGGCACGCCGCCCAGCACGTACGGCTTTTCAATATTGCCGTTTTCAAAGGCAAGCAGCACCTGATCACCGACCTCGGGCAGAAAATAATGCCCCCATTCCTTGCCTGAGGAGGGCTGAACGAGACGCGCCCAGCGCAGTTCATTGGCGCTCTCATCCCGCGTCGGTATGCTGACGCAAATGCGGCCCCCCATGCTTTGCTCATAATTGCGCGTCACAGTGCCAATCACCACGCCGAAAATGCGCTCATCGCCGGTTTCGGTCTTGCTGACCTGCTTTTGCGAAATATCGTCGATAATGTCGTATAAGCTCATTACAATCCTCCGATGCCCGGTCTTGCCGCGGCTGTGCCGCCGAGTGTCGCCGCCTTGCCGGTTAGCTCGGTGCGAAAGCCCAGCTCACTGCTGAGCCGATGCGTCACCGACGTGATATAAAAGCTGTTGTCCGCCGGTGCGCCCAAGCCGCTGACCATCAAAAATCGGCCCGGGGACAGGTCGGGGATACCGACGCAGGTCGCCTCAAACGAGCCGAGACGGTAGCGCATCTGCTCATAAAGCGACGAGGCACGCGCATCCGCGTCCTGCTGCGAGGTGATCGAGGGGTCGATATATACCTTTTGCGCCGCATTGACCAGCGCGCGCGCCTTGCTGTCGATCGCGGCATCCTGCGCCAGCTTCTTTTCGCTTTTGATCAGCTTGCCCGTACCCGCGTCCACCGCGCGCGTCTCAACCGCGCCCACCAGTCCGGTCACGCTGTAACCGATATGGAAATCAAGGATGCCGCCGCCGACTGAAAGCGCGGCCTGCGGCGCGGTGTCCGACTTGGCCGGGCGGAAATAAATCGTATGCTTGTCGGAAAAAAACTCGTAATTAAAGCGTTTGGCCGCTTTTACGACAAACTCATAATCGCTCTCGGAAACCATTTCTATCGTGCCGGCCGACGCGGCCGCACCCGCGCCGCCTCGTGCCGCACCGGGCAATCCGCCCTCCATACCGGGAGCATCCGGCGTGGGCGTCAGCTGCAGCCTCATACCCTGCATCAGGCTGGCGTACACAGTGCGGGCAAGAATCTGCTGCACCGCCGCGCCGTAGGACGCGGCCACGACCTGCTGCGCATAGCAGTTTGCCATCATAATGCCCTTGATATCCATGCCGGTCACTTCAATGTACGGCACGCTCGTTTGGTCATAATGGAAATCCAGTCCCGCAATAAAGCCGTGAAACACCGTTTGTCCCACACCCAAATATCCCAGCGCGATATCCAGTGTATTACCCATGCACACCTGTGCCTTGAGCTCGCCGTATCGAAAGGCCGAAGCTGTCTGGTCATACACATGGTAAATGCGAAACACCGCGACCGAAGCCTCAAAGCCGCTTGTCAGCTCGATATGGATATCGTCAATGACAAAATCGCCCTTGTTGACAAACGCGCTGCCGCCGAAAAAAACCGCGGCCTGCGGCGAGGCAAATTCCTTGTAGGTCTTTTTCAGACTGTCATAGGTCAGCTTTGCGCTGTCGCCTGCCATGCCTCTCCTCATGCCGCTCAGCATAGATGCCGCGCCCGACAAAAACATGCTACCGCTCCTTACTGCCGCCCATCAAAAGCCTGTGATATTCAAAAGGTTGCCTACCGTCTGCCCGATGCTTCTGCTCTGCTTGCCGCTGAAGCATGCATCAAATTTGGCCTGATTCCACTGCTTGTCCTCTGCTGTGCCCTCGATCTGCTGCTCGATATACAGCGTAACGACGCTGTGCACCGGCTCGCCTGACAGAGAGAACATCGTATACCGCACCTGCACATCGACGATCTCGCCGGAAAAAGAGGTGTCCGCCCACTGAAAGGTGACTGAGCGGTTGGAATCACATAGCGTCGCCGCGAGCAGGCCGTTGCTCTGCGGCTGCACGGAATACCCACCCTTGAGCGCGTTGATGATGGAGGCCGTGTCTGTCACCAGATCATTGGCCGAAACGCGGAACTTATCCGCCATGAACGAATCCTTGACGTTTACATCGTTGAAGATCAGCTCGACCGACATCTGTACCGACGGCGGCACGCAGGTTTGGTTGATCACATCGCTTTGCAGCGTGTTCTGCAGGCTGCGCATGTTGACGCTTTCCGCGTTGGCCGAAAAACGGATCGAGGCCGGATTGTACTGCACCTCCAGATACGGCTTGACCGCCGTACCCGTCTGCGCTGTGCTCTGCGGCACGCCCGCATTCAAACGCCGTGCAGTGGACGCGAGCATGCTTGCAGCAGACGCCCCGCTCGCTGCGCCGGGCGTCCCACCGCCCGCTGCGCTGTCAAAAATCAGCACGGCCTTCTGCGGACAGCCGGCCACACTTCTGCCGATATCTTTCAGGTGCTCCAAAGCAGACATATACAAACCCCTTTCATCACAAGCTCAGGTTGAGCAGGCTGCTCACCTTTTGCGCCGCGCCGTCCATAGAGGCGTTTTTACGCAGCATCTCATGGAACGCCGCATGCCACTTGCTGACATCCGTGCTGTTCATGCGCTGACGCAGACGCAGCTGGAGCTCCGCGCGGACCGGCCGCCCAGAAACCGAAAACATCGTGTATTTCGCCTGCACACCGATCAAAATGCCCGTAAAGGAAAAGTTGGCCCATTGGAACGTCATCGCGCGAGTATATGGATTTCGCAGGGCGCTGATCAGGCCTTCCACATAGGGCTGCACTGTAAAAGTCTCGCCGCGCAGCATTGTGGCGGCATTTGTCGCGGTCGTCGCGCTGACGCCGGTGAGCTTATCGAACATAAACGCATCGTAAATATTCATCTTATCGAAGAGCAGCGTGGTTGTCAATTCGACCGACGGCGGTGTGACCGTGTCGCTGACGGTGTTCTGGTCGTTATTACTGCCGCTGACATCCTTCTTCTTGTGCATATGGTTGGAGGAATAAAGCGTCAGGCTGCCGGGGTTAAACTGCACGAAAAAAATCTTATCCGCACCTGTACCGCCGGACACTGCGGCAGCATAGTCCGCTTCTCCCCGCAGCGCAGACTGCGTCCTTTTCAGCATTTGGACGCTTTGGTGCAGCTGCGCCGCGCGCTGTGTCATCGGGCCTATCTGCCCGCCAGCCTGCCCAAAGCCGCCGGATATATTGCTGAACGCACTCACCGTGTCCTCCAGCGTATTTTCCAGTTCTGTACCCTGTGCCCGCACATCATGCACGACCAGACACGCCTTGCTGGTGTTTCCTGTTACGCTGCTGAGCAACTGCCCGCCGATCGACATCGTGGTTTCCCCTTTCCATCCTTATCTGCCGCGCCGTGCACGCTCCAGGCGAAGGCGTTTTTCCATTTGGCTGTACACCTTGTCCGAGATCGCGCCAAGCTGCCGCGCCAGTGTGCGCTGGATCAGCTCGGTCACATCCTCGCCCGTCCGCTCGATCGTTTGGTGCACGGTCTGGTCGATCTCCCGCCGGTCGACCCGCTCGTGCTGCTCGGTGCTTTGCGTCTGTTCGATACGGCGGAGCGTTTCGCGGCGCTGCTCCATCTGCTCGATCAGCTCCTCGGAGACGGCAGACACCGCGGTCTTATGCGTCAGCTGCACCGGCGGCGGCGTGCGCGCCATTCCCTGCTCTGCGGCATCGCCCGCGCGGCGCACGGACGCATGGTGCATGACCTCACGCGCCGCGCCGTGAATCAGCGCGTCCTGCGGCGCGTCTTGACCGCGCGGCGGGTGCCCGGACGAAGCGGCAGCCTTCTCCCGTGCGCTCGCCGTATCCATGTTGAACGCCCCCGGACTTACCGTATGCAGTATGGTCGCTGCCTCAACTGTGGGGTCGGCCTGATACCGCATGACGGCTTCCAGCATCCGCCGTGTCGGCTCGTCCGCCTGCTGCAGCAGTGTGCGCGCATCAGGCGACAGCACCAGCGCATCACGCTTTTCCTCCGGCCGTGCCAGTACATCCCGAAGCATCTGCTCCGGTTCATCCATCGCGCGCAGCGCATCGTCGATGACGCGGCGCGTATCACCGCGCCGTATCATCGTGCTCTGGTTTTGGACTTGCTCGATACAGGCGCGCTGCACCCGCTCGAGCATCTCCCGGTTGTGCCGGTCGATCAGGTCAAGCTGCTCCCGCAGCGTTTGGGTATCCACCTGCCGCACCTGCCGCTCCTCCCGCTGCTCCTGCGTGACTGTCTGCTCCGAATGATACAGCGTTTGCTCGCTGCTGTGCTCGGCCGTGTGCTCGCTGCCGTATACAACGCGCAGACTGCGCATACGCTCAAGCACCTCGCGTGTTTTTCGGTCAAGCAGACTGCTGCGCTCGACGTCGTGCCGCTGCTCGGTCTGCTCACGCGCGGTCTGCCGGGTCGCCGCCGTATGCAGCGTTTCGGTCAGGATGCGCTGCATATCCTCCGCGCTGACCGTATCGCTGTGCTCAAGCAGCTCCCTTCGTTTTTGCTGATAGCTGCGCTCGAGCATCGTGCGCGTCGTTTCATCCAGTCGGTCAAACTCCGCGCGGAGCAGCTCGGTCTCGGTCTGCGCGCTGTCATGCAGCAGTAGCAGGGACACATCCTGCGGCGCTTCCGTCGCGGGGTGTGCGCCGCTGCCGGTGGACAGGCTGCCCGTCAACACAGCCAGCCGCTGCGCAAACTGCCCGGCTGTGCGGTGCAGCACCTGCACCGGCGCATCCTCCATGCGCTCGATGGCGAGCAACGCGCGCAGCGTTTCGGCAAGGTGCGCGGGGGGCGTCTCGGCCTCCGGCCGTTCATCCCCCGTCTGCCCCAGCGTAAGCGACAGCGCGTTCATCGTTTGCCGCACAATCTCGTCTCCGCCGCGCTGCACGGCGGTACTCTGCCGCTTGTCCGTCCGCTTGATCAGCTGCCGCAGCAGCGCGTACTCCTGACGGTACAGGCTGTTGCGGCTCTCATCCGCGAGCAGCGTGTCTCCGTCATACCGCCGCGCGCCCTCATGCCAGCTTTCAAAGCGGAACACCGTATTGTCGATCGACTGCTGAACGGCCTGCCGCAGGTCTAACCAGAAGTCGCTGTGCTGCACGCTCCGCCGCACAGCAAGCGTCATCGCCTTGTCCACCGTATTCAGCAGAACGGCAGCCGCGAGCTGCGCGAACACCTGCTCCTCATCCTCCGGCGCGGGCAGCAAATCGCCCCGCTCATAATGATTGCACACATGCTGCAAGGTCATGGATTGGCCGCGGTCGACCGTCTGCTGGCGCAGCTCAGCCAGCCGCAGCAGCTCGCTGACACGGTACTGCTCGGCAAGCGCCAGCTCCCGCATCTCCACCACATGGCTGGCGGATGATGTACTCGTCAGCAGCGCGGACACCTCGCGGTAAACCGCGGCGGTTTGCAGGCGGCGGTAGATCGCGCTGTGCAGAAAATACCGCTCACGCGCGGACGGCTGTTCGTCCTGCGCTGCGTCCGCCGCCGGTGCGTTGGCCCGCGGACTGTTTTGCGGCGCGGCCTGCCGCAGCGTGCTGTGATACGCCTGATACAGTGCTGACAGGCTGCTGATATGCGCGCTTTGCTCGGACAGCTGCCGCACCTGCCGCATGAACTGCCAAACATCGGTGATACCGACGCGGCGCAGCATCGTGGTGATATACACACTGTCCTGATAGGTAAAGGGCGTATGCTGGGTCAGCAGGATGCGGTTGACGATTTGCGTGAACAGCTCGACAGTCATGCCGTTTTGCACTGAAAGGCTGTTCTGCGTCACGAGCGTAGTCATGCCGCCCTGCTCCTCCGGCGCTTCCGGCGTGCCGCTGAGCAAAAACAGCAGCTCCTTGGGTGTAAACTGAGTGGAAAGCAGGCTGTAATTGTCCCGTATACGCTCGCCAAAGCCGTTCTGCACCGAAATCATATTAGCCGCGCTTTGCAGCCGTATCGGCTCTTTTACAATCAGCACTGCTTATTCTCTCCCCTTTCCTTTACCCGCCTATCCTTCTTCGTCCGCCGCACCATCCATGCCGCTTGCGGCGGCCTTGTGCGCGTCTTCAAACGCCTTTTTATCCTCGGCCAGCTGGTTTCGCTGGCTGAGCGAGCGCTTGGGGTCAGGATCCTCCGGCATATAGGGCAGCGCCTCCGACCATGGCCCATTGAGGCACACCATCTCCCGGTATGCGATGGTCGTCGTTTCGACAAACAAGCCCGACCGGTCGGCGCTCATCTCGCCGTGGGTCTTTTTGGTCACTGTGCAGCCGGTGAAAAAATATGTGCGGGCGGAGGCGAGCGGATAAAACTGCCCCGCGTTGCGGCTGACGATCAAAATGACCGGGAGCAGCAACTCGGCGCCCAGCGGCAGGGGGTCGATATAGTCCACCCCGATATAGCGCTCGACCTCAAAATAAAACGGCTTGCTGATCGGCTTGCGGCGCATATGCACATAGTCGTTCAGGCCGCCCTCCTGTATCAGCTCAAACTCCAGCTCCTTGGAGAAGGCCTTGACCGACTTGCAGGGCAGATCCATGATCCCCTCGACCCGGAGCATGAAATTATAGCTCGGCACCGGGCTGATGCCCGCGCTGCATACCAAGCTGTTTCCCGTCGAGATATCGCGGCTCTGCGCGGAGGCCACGCCATACCGCTCCTCCAAGCCTTGGGGCTCTGTCGGCTGCCCGCCGCCCGTCGTTTCGTCCGGCATGGTGCTTGCTCCTTTCCGCGCTATCTGCCGCGCCTGCCAAATTCAAGGATGCTTTTTTCCTTTTTCTTGTTTTCCGAGGGGGTCAGGCTGCTGTTGATCTGCGAGATCTCCTCACACCAGCGCCTGCGGCTGCTGTGATCAAGCCGCATCACATCCTCGCTGCTCCAATGGAAGTAATACGAGATAAAAGACATCTCGCGGTACAACTCCTTTTCCGGGTACAGCCTTACCCCTCTTGTGTAAAATTTATCGGCGCTTCAAACACCTTGCCGCAATCCGGGCAGACGACGGTCATGGTCGGCGGCTCGATATTATTGATCCGCTGGTACATATCCTGCAAAAACGCGAGATCGGCGGTGAAAAACCGCTCGATGATATTGGGTACGATGGCCTCGACGCCCTCCAGCTCGGTGATCACGCTGGCCAGCACCACGATCGTCAGATAAGAGGGGTTGCTGAGCACGCGCGGGTCGCGCGTTGCGCTGATCTCGTCCCCCGCCGTGGCCAGCCGCATCTTGCCCCGCCGATGCACCGCACCGGTACTGTCCACATAACCCTTGGGCAATTCAAATTCATATACCGTAGTCATTCTGCGCTACCTTTCTGCTCTGCGGCAACCGCCGCGCTGTTTTTTCCCAACCGCCGTCTCTCCTGCGGACAACGCCGCCGGCGGCCGGAGCACCCGCCCCGGCCGCTCACAGCGCTGCGGCGCGTCAGTTCGGGATGACAAGCTCCTCGTACGCCAGCTCGACCGACTCGATGGCAACCTCGCTGGTCGAGGCATTCAAATCGGGACCGGTATACTTGCACACCCATGCGTCCTTGAGTATCCAAGTGAGCGTCGAATCCTCGCCGTCCGACACCGCCTGCGGCGCGTCCTTGGAGACGATGTCGATCAGCTCGATCACCACATTGTGGCGGATGCCCTCCTTGCGGCGCTCGGAGACGCACTGCTGTATCCAAGTCTTGAAATCCTGTGCGCGCGTGTAGCCCATTTTCAGCGTGATATTGCCATGCTTGACCAGACCGGGGATCTTGACCGGCGCGAGTGAGCCGGCATTGCCCTGCCGGAACTCGATCACATCCACCGTTGCATCGACACCGGTGACCTCGCTGAACGCGGCAAAGCCGCTCACCGAGTCGACAGTGACGACGAAGTTCATTTTTGTAAGCGGATAGTACATACCCGAAGAATTCAGTACAGGCATTTAGTTATTCTCCTTTTCCATGTATTCCAGACTGCCTTATTCCGCAGCTTCTCCGCCGCCGGCCTCAGCCGTGAACTGGGTGACGCGGAAAATGACAAACTCGGCCGGGCGGCTCGGCGCGATGCCGATCTCGCAGATCAGGCGGCCGTTCATGATATCGTCCTGACTCATCGTAGCCGGGCCGATATTGACAAAGAAGGCTTCGCTCGGCGTGTCGCCGGCCAGCATACCCGAGCGGAACATGGTCTCGAGGAAGGAGGTGACCGTCATCTGCACCCGCCCCCAGAGCGAGGAGTTGTTCGGCTCAAACACGACCCAGCCTGTTGCGTTCTTGATCGACTGCTCGACATAGATGAACAGCCGGCGCACGTTGACATATTTGAACGCCGCGTTGCTCGACGCGGTGCGCGCGCCCCAGACCCGGATACCCTGCCCAGGCAGCGCGCGGATAAGGTTGATGCCGCGCGGATTGAGGATATCCTGCTCCCGCGTGGTGTAATAGGTGGATAGGCCGGAGCAGTTGACCGTCTCGTTGGCGGGCGCTTTGTGCACGCCGCGCGCAACATCCGTGCGCGAATACACGCCGCATACCGCGCCCGAGGGCGGGACAAAGCCGGGCTTTTTAGCGACCGGGTCATAAACCTGTATCCACGGATGATACATCGCAGCGTAGCTCGAGTCGATCATCTCACGGTAGCCCATCAGATCATCGGTCTTTATCATGTCGCGCGGCATGTCGATAACGGCAAAGCGGCTCTTTTCATTTTCACAGTGCGCCACGAGCGAAACGATGACCTCCGGCATGGTGACGCCGGGCACCGCCATGATGCTGACGACTGCGTTTTCCAAAAACGCCTGAATGCCGGTACGCTTGGTCGGCCCGCCGTCCACACCGATATACACGCCCGCGTTGATTGCGGAGAGTGAGCCGTCCGAGCCGCCGGCCAGCGTGACCGTGCCGCTCAGCTGCCCCTCGCCCATAATGGCCGAAACCGGGTTTTCCAGCGCGTCACTTTCATCCAGCTGTACCGATACCAGCTGGCTGCCCGCCATACGGCGCGGCATATAGTTGGCAGAAAGCGGATTGAGAGACACGCCGGTGTAGCTTTCTGTCTCGCCGTCCGCGCGGACGGTCACATCCATCTCGAGCGAGTACAGCACGGTTTTGGGCACAAGGTCGATATCGACCGGTTCGCCCTCAAACGGCTGTTCAAAGGTGACCGAGGCGTCGAAAATCGAAACGATGCGGTTGACCTTGCCGGCAAACTCGACCAGATCGCCCTCTCCGAACCCGGCCACCGACTTGGCGGTGTACACCGTGTCGCTTTCCTTGGCGATCAGCTGCATTTTGCGGCGGTTGGCACTTGCCAGGCTGATGCGGATGCGGTTGCCCCAACGTCCCTCGTTGGCCGCGCTCACCCGCAGGATGCCCTGCTCGGCGAAGGCTACCGAAGCGTCCTCCGGCACGACGCGCGCTACATAGCAGCGTGTGCCGCCGTTTGCAAAGAACTGTTCGACGCTGTATGCCAGATAGCGATAGTCCCCGTGAGAGTACTCGCTCAGGTAACCGCCAAACTGGCGCAGAAAATCCGCAAAGCTGGTCACAAGGCTGGGCGCGCCGATCGTCGGCCCCTTGACCGCCATGCCCACAAAGCCCGCCGTCGAAGTGCCGACGCCTTCGATCGCGCGGGGTGAGGAATCATATTCCTCCACATAAACGCCGGGAGATAAGTATTCAGCCATCTTGTTTCTGGTTTTAAGCGCGTTGTCTTAAAACCGGCCTCCTTTCTATATGTTCATTTTTTATAATGAAACGCAATGGAACAAACGATGCTAATAATTGACAATCGCTTGGCCGGGGGAAATCACGCGCAGGCAGCCGCCATACGCGCATGTCAGAGTCGCCTCGCTCGAGAGCGCCGGCATCCCGCCGATCAGCGGTGTACCTGCGCAGCTCCAGACACCCATCGGAGCGGGAACGCAAGGCATAGGGGTGAGCACCCCAAGTGCCGCCGCTGTTGCCGCCGCGACCGTGGGGTTGGCAAGCGACGTGCACATCCCGCAGGGTGTGATATTGGTCACCGGCGCGGCGTCCATTATCGTTGCTGCCGGTCTGCCGCCGGCCAGCACCATCATTTGCGAGGTGACGAGAATCTGTCCCGGTGATGAACCCATCGTGCATTGCACCGCAGCCCCCGCAACCACCGCTGTCGCCATAGAAGCGTCCCCTCCTTTCAGTCTTCGCCTGCCTCCGCCGCTGTGGGCGGAGAGACGAGCGTCATGGTATCCGGCAGCGCAAAATCGACCGTTTGGAAGAATTCTTCTCCTTCCCTGCGCCAGCGAACCAGCCAGCGCGTGCGTGTGCTGTCCTCCGGCACGCGAAAGACATATTCGCCCGACCGCCGCACCGCGCCCAGCACGCGCCGCGCCACCGGAAAATGGTTGCCGAACGGCCTTTGCAGCGGCGCGGCGAGACGAAATTTCTCACCGCTCAGATGCTCTGTGATCTCGATCGGCTCATATCTGCAAGCATCCGGGTCGACCACCGCGTAATAGGTACGGTCGAGCACCAGATGGTGCGGATTGAATAAATGGAATATCTGCCGCCGCTCGTCAAATGCACGCGCGAGGCAGGTCTTATCACCCATGCGCACCGCATCGAGCTGCTCTATCCCGTCCAGCACGCCGGACAGCGTACAGCATGGATACCGCGCTGCGTAGGTCTCATCCGGTATCAGGTGCAGCTCGACCAGCGGCGGACGCTGCGCCAGCTGCTCCGCGGAAAGCTGTACGGTTTTGGGTAGAAAACGTGTTGTTTGCACGGTAAACGTGCAGTCCTGCGCGGAAAAATCCGAAAAGACCAGCATACCGTCCGGCCGCTGCATCGGATGCACCCGCCCGCCGTCGCGCACGAATGTACCGCCCGCCTGCACGATTTCCTGCCCGGTGGCCGTGTCAATCAGCCGCACGATCAGCCCCGCCCTGTGCCTTATGACTACTGGTTGCTCCATTACCAGCCTCCTTCTCCTTCTGTGTGGGTATCAACCCGCCCGCTTTTAGCGGATATTCAGACGAATCTCTGCATCGATCACGCGCGGCGTGTCAACTACGACCTCGCTGGATAGGAACACGGGTGCAGCCTTATAAAACAGGCTGACCTGATAGGGCTTGTTGATCGCCGACCAGACACGAACCTTTTCTTCCAGGCTCATCCGGGCGGGCGACAGCACAATAGGCGGCTCGTCATCCTCCAGCCATGCTTGCAGCGTCCGCGGCGAGACGACCGAACGGTCATTTACGATCTGCGCCGCCCTGCCGATGATCTTCTGCATATCGCCGCCCTTCAGTCCCATCTGCGAGGAGCCGTTCAAAAACAGCATATAGTACAGGCTGTATGGATGGGACGGCCTGCGCAGCCGTGTGCGGCCGCTGTGCACCAGCGCGGGCACGGCGACCTCACCCTCCTCACGCACATCAAAGAGGTACAGGCCGAGGATATAGTCCACATCGCTGTCCGCCGGGGTGGATATTTCAATGTTATTGGGCGACGGGATGGGCTCCGGGCACATTTTTTCCCGCAGCATACGCACGATATAATTGGAAACATCCGCTATAATCGGATAATCTGCCACGCTGCATCTCTCCCTCCTGTCAGCCGGCCAGCAGCGCGGCCAGCAATTGGCCGGCCGCAGCCGTCATTGTTTCGTTAAGCGCCACAGCCAAGTCCGTGCCAAAAACCGGCTCGCATTGTGTACCGAACTGCTCCATCGCGTAATCCTCCGGCACATAGATGGCGTTTTTATATTTGGTCGGTCTGGACAAGTACTCGACCTTGTCCCCGGTCTTATCCCGTTCGACGATATCCGAATAGGCCGAGAAGGTGTAATAGTCCAGCCCCCGCGCGAGTGTTGCCGCCTGATAGCGGTTGTTCCACACATGGCGCATGCCGCTGGCTATGCCGAGCACCTGTGTTGGGATAAAATCGGCCACACCGTCGCTGAGCGCGCCGAACACATACGGGTTGCCAACGGCCAGCGCACGGTTTGCCGCTGCCGCTGCCTCGGTCTGTGCATTTTTTGAGCCCGTCTGAACAGCATAGGCCGACAGCGCCGCCACACGCGCGACTGCCTGCTGCTCCGCGTCCAAGCCGCTCAGTGTGGCACCGTCCAGCAAGGCGTTCAGCGCATCCACCGGGCGGTCGGCGCGCAGCGCATCCTCATACGCCAAAGCGCCGTCGAGAATAAAGCCCTCGACCAGCTCGAGCGCGTCGTTATAGCTGTTGTCGCCATTGACATCGCGCGCAAACGCCATTTTGCCATGCAGCTCCTTGAGCACCGGGAAAACCGCAGCCGCGTTGCCGTCCAGCAGGCTGCCGAGCGTGCGCAGCTTGTCGGATAGTGTGCCAAGCGCAGCCTTATCGTTGTTCCCGGTATCAATGATATCTGCGCACTCCTTTTGCAGCGTGCCGATCAGGCTGCCGACCGAGCCATCAGTCATCACTGCCCTCACCCCGGCCAGCTCGGCATCCAGCGCGTTAAGCTGGCTTTGCAGCTTGGCGGTATCTGCGTCGTCGCCCGCTGCATTGATCTGCTTCTGCAAATCGCTGCGTTGCTTTTGCAGCGCAGCCAGCGCGCTGCTCTGCTCGGCTTGCAGCGCACCAATCGCCGTATCCAGCGCTGCGATCTGCTCCTCCAAGGCCTTTGCACCGGTCAGATCGTTTTTATCCAAGGCGCTCATCCGCTGCATTTGCAGGCTGCTTTTTTCGGCCAGCTTTTTGTCAAGCTCGTTACCGCCCGCGTTTTGCTCGAGCGCGCGCTTTTTTTGCTGCAAAAACGCAATATGTGCGTCCACCGTGCCGTCCATTTCCTCCGAAAAATCGTCATCGGCCACCTTATCGTGGTAGGTCAGCGCCTGCTCCAGCCGTGTATCGAGAAAGCGCATTCCCTCCGCATTGGTCAGGCGCAGACATGCTGCTTCGATATACGCTTCCAGCTCTGCGCGGGCGGTATTTGCCTTGCTGACGCCCTGCTTACGCAGGCTGGCCAGCAGCGCCTGCGCGGACTGCCCGGCCTTGGCCGTGCGGTACTCAGCCGTTTCGCCGCTTTGCAGCACGGCCACATACGCATCGGCCGATTTGGGCAGCAGCACATCGTTCAGCTCGCCCAGCTCGGTCTCCCGGTCGACCACCGCGCCCTTTTGGATGTTGCCCAGCGCCAGCAGCTTGGCCACGACCACATCACACGCGCTGTGATTGTCTGCCATGGCCTCCACGATGAGCTGCTGGGACAGGCTGTAAGTCTCCTCGCTTGCGATCGTCATCCCCGGGTCGAGCAGCTTGCCCTCATATTCGATCAACGCGCTTGTAATATTGGCATAGCTCTCGTTTGCCGCCGCCTGCAGCGCGCTGTCTCCACCCTCCGCCGCGACGGTCTCGCCGTCCTCATTCTGGGTGTCCGCCATGCTGGTCAGCTCGGCAAGATAGGCCTTCAGCTCGGCTTCGACGATGGTGTACACAGCCACGCGGCGCTCGGCATCCGCCGCATCCATCACTCTCTGCACCGCATCCATCTCCTCCGCGCCGCCGTCATTGTCAGCCAGCACATTATAATACCGCTGCAATGCAGCCAGCCATTGGTCGGCCTGCCCGGTCGTATCGTTATGCAGCTCGAGCGCGTAGATTTGCTCGATGCGATCTATTTTTTTCCTGCCAGCAGCGCTGTCCCGCTGCTGCTCACGCAGCAGCTCATACTGGTTCCTCAGCGGAAACAGCTCATCCAGCCCTTCCAAATTGTAGGGGTCGTTGATATCCTGCAGGCTGACCTGCTGCCCGGTGCGGAGTGCGTAGGTCTTACCGTCCGATTTGGTATGGTGCGTCAGGTACAGTCCGGTCAGCGCGTCGGGCGGTACCGGCGTGCCACCTGTTGTGATATCAGCAAGGCTTGCGGCCGTTGTGATATCAAACCAGGCGCCATCAGCCATCTCCGACTTGTAATAGACGTTTTGCTGACCGGACTCCTCCGCCGACTTGCGCGCGGTCGCGTAAATCGCGTCGTTCAGTGCACTCAGATGGATCAGATGTGTGCCGACCAGCAGCGTCGAATCTTCTACACCGCTGTATTTTGCTGCGGTAAACTGCACCGCCTGTTCCTCATTCCACACGGCGCTTGACATCACGCCCGCCACGCTGGCCGCCAGCACAGCCGCCAGCACGATAAACCAGACGAGCCTTTTTCGTTTGTTCATGGCAGCCTCCTTCCTTGGTCATTCTGCCGCACCGCGCCAGACTGTCTGCCCGTCCTCACGCAGGTATGCGGTGTACAGCTCCTGTTGGTTTTGGTCATACAGGATGACCGAGACCTCCTCGATGCTGTTTGCCAGCATGGTCAAATAGCGAAACGCATCGTCTATCGCAACCGGCTCAGCCGAGCCTACCGGCTCGCCGCCGCGGTACACAAGGCGGAAATACCGCGCCCCTTCGACCGCGTTGATCGACAGGGTAAGCTCGGTCATATGCAGCGCGCCGACCGGCCGTGATGACAGGCTGTATGTCCCGATCTTGACCGCCTGCTCATCCGGCTCACGCGCCGAGAAAACGTCCAGCGTGTCCCGCGGCACGCGCGCGTCGATCTCGCATTCACCGACAAAGCGCTCCCCATCAAACAAGCGGACAGTTAAAACTGAGGTCTCTCCGTAATCGAGCGCCAGATGACGTATCTCCTGCCCGGCCGGCGTCTTCTCACCGATCTGCTGTCCCTCATACCATAGTTCGAAGTCGGTCACCATCGGCTCATAGCCTTCAGGTATCTCGATGCCGAACGTGAACACCATATCCTCCACCGAGGTATACAGATGATAATATGCGCCGTCCGGCGTGTCGATCTCAGCAAAGCTGTCCGCCGCCGCGCCCGCGTCCGCCGACAGGCTCTCCCCTTTGAAATATTTGGTCACAGCGCCGCAGGTCAGCCGGTCGAAAGCATAGAGCAGCTCATTATAGGCCGCCAACTGCTCCATCGCCTCCATCTGCGCCTGCCTGTACTCAGCCTGCTTATCGCTGAGCTCCTCGTAGGTCGTTCTGCCCATACGGTTGCGCGCAAGCAGGCGGCTATAATCCGCCTCCAGCTCCGCAACATTTTGCCGCACCGCGCGGTAAGCGTTTTCGGCCGACACGATATTTTCATACTGTACGGCGACCTCCTTGCGCAGCGCCCTCTCGGCCGATTGCTGGTCGGTCTTTGCGTTTCCATACTCCATACAGGCCGTGTACAGCGCATACATCTCATCCTCTATGTAGCGCGTGCCCGATATCTCACCCTTGAGCCACTCCTTGGTAAAGCGCAGAAACAGGATGCGGAACTCCCCCGCCCAAGGACGATCCAGCTCGGTCAACATCTCCCGATACGCAATCTGAAAGGCCGCGTAGTCGATATCTTGTCCCTGCTTTGCGGCATTGACAAAGGGCATGATACGGTTCATCTTGCCGCCATATTGGCTTTTCATCAGGCTTTCATAGGCGTTCAGGTTGAGCCGCGCCGTTGAGGCCGTCATTTTGGCCGCATAGTATTCGTGGTCATTGTCCAGCGTGTAGGCGGTGATGCTCTCAAGCTGCTCCCGCGGGATGGCTGCGGTGAACATGTTGTTTTGCAGGGTGTGGCCGGTCGTCACATCCATGCCGATTACATCGGACAAGTCGCTTTTGGCAGTCTCGAAATGGCGCAGCTGCGTGGCAAGCTCGTTTTCGAGCGTGCTGACCGTCTTTTCCATCTTGTCGATATCGGCCTGTGTCGCCTCGCCGGTACGCAGGCGCAGCCGGTTACGCGCCAACTCCTCCCGTGCGGTATCCAGCAGCTGTGCTGTAAAGCCGGTCTTTTCCTGCAAGACATATGCCTTCAGATAGGCGTTATTCGCTTCCAGCAGCGCCGCGTACCGCAGGTCGCTCAGCTTATGCTGCATAGTCGTGATATCCGCCTGCAAGGTCAGCGGCTTGATATTCAGATCATACTCCTCGGTCAGATTCAGCGCCTCGGGAAATTTGAAGGAGAGCAGCGGCGTCCAGCGGAAGGAGCGCAGATTTTTCACCTTGGCCTTGATTGCAGCGACCGCTTCCACATATTTCATCTTTTGCAGCGTGAGCGCGTTGCTTTGCTTTGCGATGTCCCTGCTGCTCGACACGGCAAGCTGCTGCGCCTGCGGCAGGGACAGCGTTTTATTTGCCGCCGCCGCATACGAAGGACATATGACCGCCGCCAGCAGCGCACCCGCCGCGCCCAGTGCGGCAAGCCTGTGCAAAATATGAACTCCCGCCATAGGACGCCTCCTTTCTTTGCCTATTCCGCCTTGGCGATCGAATAAAAATCAAACTGCTCCCCATTTTGCCGGTCGACATAAAACGTATACAGCAGGCCGTCCCGCGAAAAGGAATAAATATAAGCCAGATACGCCCTGTCATATGAGTGGACGGTGATCGCCTCCTCAAAGGCGGCTTCGCTTTCCATTTCCACCCGGCCAAAGCGCAGTGCACCGTCACCCTCCAGCAGGTTGATGACAACGGCCTCGGGCAGCAGCACGGGTGTCTCACCCTCGTACTCGCTCAAGCCGAGCTGCGCGGCGGCCTCACTGACCGTCCTGCACAGCTGACCATCCAGTAGCAGCTCACCGCGCGGGATGAACACCGTGTCAATCTTCCATTCCGGTTCGAGCGAATTTGAGCCGTCCTTCAGTCCACAAACCACGCCGATTTCGCGCATATCGATGCAGGATTCGCTTTCTGTCGTGTACAGCAGCTGCGCACCGATGTACATCTGCGCGGCCTCGGCCATCGTCTTGCCCAAAAGCTCGTCAAATACGATCGCACCGCCGCGAAAGCTGCCGTTGTAGATGAGGTTTCCGCTTGCACCATACAGCTTGCCCGCGCCCATGCGCTTGCCGCGCGAATACGCCCCCTCGTATTCCAGTGTGCCATTTGCACGGTAATCCTTGCCCATGCCGTCGTACAGGTTGTCTACAAAATTACCGGTATACCGCACGCCCCCTCCCGGGTAATACAGCGTGCCTGTGCCGTTATATTTGCTGTTGGAAAACATGCCCTCGTAAACCAGCGCATCGCTGCTGTTATACAGGCTGCCCTGCCCTTCTGCCGCGCCGCGCTCGACCGCGCCGACATAAGCGACATGCCCGTCCCGCGCGGTCACGCGCGCCTGCCCGTTGTAAAACTTGAGCAGCAGCGAGTCATACCGGTAGGTGGGGACAGCGCCTGCGTCCCGGCGCGGGATCAAATCGGCGGCGACCCGCCACAGGAGCAGCAGGCAGCAGACACACAGCGAGATCACAAGGGCATAGGCCAACCGTTTACTGACCAGCCAGCGAAAGACCGGATAATAATCGTTCTTGTCCCTTGGCCGAACATCAAACAGCCTGCTGAAGAACTGCCGCGCCTTGGCAACGACCTTGGTCTGCCAAAAGGACAGCGTGAACAGCAGTCGTACTCTGTTCCAAAAAGCGGTCGCCTTTGCCCGAAAGGCGGAAAACAGCGTGTCGAATATTCGTTTCAAGGCGCTGTCCCCTCCCTTCCTGCCGTCCTGCGCTGATGCGTCAATGCTTTACGCCAAACAGATCATACCTGACCTGCTCGCCCGCGCCTGCGTTAAAATAGTGCTCACACGCAAATAAGTACCAACGCGCCACGCCGTCATCCGGACAGAGACGCAAAATTGCAAGGAGCAGATTTCTTGCCAGATAAAAGTCATTTTGATAAAAGCACCGGATGGCCTCCTGCAAGCGGGCGTCGTATTGCACACGCTTTGCCCGCTCCATCTCTCCATAGCCGTCCAGCACCTCATACAGCTTGCACAGTACGCGCCCCTCGTCGGCGGAAAGAAAGCCGATGTAGCGCGTGCTGTACTGCTCGCGCAGCGTTTCCATATAGGCATCTGTCATCACAAGGCGGCAGCCGATCTCAGCCAGCAGCGGCAGCTTGCCGCTGAAAAAGCTGATCTCCGAAGAGGCCAGATACGGGAAGGCCTCGTCCTCCGCACCCGCCACGCCATAGAGGAACCTTGTTTTGTGCAGCAGCGCAAAGCAGTCCGGCGCTTTTGCTCCGCCGTTATATACCTCTCCCAGCAGCGACAGAAGGGCGCGCACGCCCTTGTCCGCCTGCTCCGTGAACAGGACACGGATCGCGCCAAGGTCAAAGCCACTGGTCAGCAGCACGCCGCCCTGCGGGCGGATGCTTCGGCTGATGGTCAGAAAACACCGGTTGACGTAATCCATAAAGCCCCGGTCGTCCAGCGCCGCGCGCATCCGCGCACCGTTTGCAACTGTAATCAGACCGATTGCGCCATCGGTCACGGTCAGATCGCCAAAGGCAACCTCGGTGATCGAACCGCGGTCGAGCAGGCGCTCAAGGCCATGCGGCACAAACCGCCTGCAAGCCTCCAGCGTCATGCCGGTTTCATAGTCCCGTATGGCCACGCCGACCGACAGCTCCTTGAGCGAGCGCCAGAGCCTGCCCAGCTCATCGTCCGTGCAGGAGATGGTCTCCAGATTGGTATCGCCCAGCGCCAGCCTGTCCATCTGTGCGGCCAGCGGCGCAAGCGGACTGAGCTGCTTTTTCATCAGCAGCGCCAGCAAAAGAGCGCACAGCGCCAGCAGCAGCGTACAGACACCTGCCAGCTGCCACAAAAAGTCGGCAAATGCGCCGCTGCCATCGCCGCTTGTGACCAGATAGACGGTGACCGCCGTTACCTCGCCCACCTGCCGCACCGGCACAGCGCACACGCTGGTGCGCCTGCCCTCCAGCAACATCCGCCCCGCCGACGCATAGCCGCGGCTCCACGCCTCGTTCACACAGGCGGTCACCTGCGGCTCGACCGCTATTTGATCGCGCGAGACAAACACCGGCCGCGGGCCATCGCCGCCATCCGTGTAGACGGCATAGCTGACCGCTGCGCCCGCGTCATCCGTCTGCATGGCCAGCAGCTCACCGAGTGCCTGCCCGCCCGCCGTCAGCTGCCCTGACTGGTCGACCACCACGCCGTTTTGCAGCCGCATGGCGGCGTTCTGCGCATACCATGCGGCCTCAAAGGCCGTTTGCCCGCTCTGCGCGCGCGCCATAAAGCCCGCCGCGACCAGCCCCACAGCCACGCAAAACACAGCGCACAGGCCAACCGCGCCGGTTGTCATGCGGATATGCAGCCGATGGCTGCGCAGCAAACGGTGCAGCAGTTCCCGCGTGAGCAGCAGCGCAAGCAGCACGGCAAACGTTGCCGCCATGACCGGCCAGCGCAGCCGTAGCCGCATGGTGAGCGGCACATGCAGCCGCGTACACATCGTCACGCTCTCGCCCGCCGACCGCGTCAGCGCGACCGCGCCGTTTTCCCCAGCCATGACGCGCATGACCAATTGACTTGGCGTTGCCACGCCCGACAGCACATTCTCCGACAGCGTCCTGCTGTGAAGCCGCGCGGAGGTACCGGTCAAAAACTGTCCTTGCTGCGCGCCGCGCACCCAAAGATAGCCGCTTGCGGCAGATAGCTCACCCAGCGGCATGGCCTCCTCCGGCAGCGCGACCAGCTGCGTTCCCTGCCCGCTGCTGCGCACCAGACTGCCGTCCGACAGCAGCGCGCACAGCGTGCCGCCGCCGCTGTGCACGGCGCTCACCGCCATTTTGCCTGCCGGTACATCGGCTGACAGCACCAAAAGCAGCGCTGCGTTCTCATCCGCCGGATTAAGGCGGTAAAGCTCGAGTACATCGACCGGCGCGCCGGCTTTACGGCTCTGTCTGATGCAGCCGAGGTAGACCATGCCGTCACTCACTGACAGGCTGCTCACCCGCAGCCCGGCGGTATTGTCTCGCAGCAGCAAGGCCGCCTCCCCGCTTGCCGGGTCGAGCGAGGCCACCTCCCAGCCGCTGAAGTCCGCCAGACCCACATTGCCGCGCGCGCGGATGAAATACACGCAGCCGTCCCACTCAGCCAGCGCGCCAACCGCCGTGCGCTCCCCGTTCACGCGATTTTTCTCCCGGTAGCAGGTCAGCACCCGGCCGTCCGCGTCCACACCTATAATAGTGGAGTATTTTTCATCATTATATGCCAGATAAGCCGTTCCGCCGGTGCTGAGCGCCATGCCGGGCGAGGCTTTCGCAATCGGCAGCAGGTCGACCGGCAGCAGCAGAGCGCACAGACTGCCGCACAACAGCACAAGCACGGCAATCGCCAGTCCCTTCTTCCTCATCGCATGTTCTCCCTCCAGACCGCCGGAAGCGGCGTTTTATCATTTTCTGGCCAGCACTTCCGTTCCGACCACATCCATCGAATGCTCAAACAGGCGAAAAAGCGGCACTTCGCCAAAAATCAGCTGCGACAGCAGCACAAACAACGTGAATACCACGATCAGCACCGAGACCGCCAGCAGCCAGCGAAACCACTTATCCCTGTTGCGCCGCCAGACGCCCCGCAGACGGGTAAGCAGCGAGGCGCGCTTGTCCGGCACGACGGTCAGCCGGATATCCCGGTACAGTTCGGTCAGATCGTGATAGGCCGATTTTTCCAGCTTCATATGCAGCAGCCGCATACTTTTCAGCCTTTTGTTTTCCTCCAGCAGCCGCAGCACCAGACCAACGCACAGGTCGGTGCAGACCGCCTCGTCGTCCGCCTCATTCAGCGCGGCCAGATCGACCGCATATGTAAAATAGAGCGACCCGTCCGCTGCAATATTGACGCATCCCTGCTCGAGCATCTGGCAGAGGATAGGAAACGGCATCGGGCTTGCAAGGCAAGCCATGACCAGATCAATGCTGACCCGCTCGCGCGCCTGCACACTGTCCATCTGCCCGAAGGCAAAGCGCAGCAGCTCACGCGGCGGGCGATAGGCAAACAGAAAGACCATGCTTTCCCCGTCCGCAAACTGCCGCAGAAAGGGCGTTTCACCCTCCAAAAGCTCGCGTGGCTCGTTTTCGAAAATATGCAGCAGCTTTTTGATGGCGGCGCGGTCGTGCACCACCCAAAGCACATAGCGCGCCTCAACAGGCGAGGCCATATCCCGGCAGACGAACACATCGTTCTTCTCGCCGCGCAGCACCTCATGGATGGGCGTCAGCAGCATATTGTCCGTGTGATAAACCAATCTACCCACCCCCTTTGCCCGCGCCCCAGCCGCGCGTTATTCTTCCTCCGTTTCGGTGCCGTCCTTCTTTTTGACTACCGCGTATGCGTAGGTGCTGATGAGCGGATCGTCCGCGCAAGATATCTGTATCTCATATACGCCTTCGCGCGCCGGCGCGGTATACACGCCGTCTCTCGTGATCTCGCCCGCGCCTTTTTCCGTCAGCGCGTAGGTCAGTGTGCACGGCTCCATATTGTGGAACTTGACGTTGAAATAATGGCTCTCCCGTGTGCCCATTACGATGGTCGGCGGCATGGCGGAAATGCGTCTGCCCCGGATATCCCGCTCCAAATGGTCGCCCGCCGCCGGGATCTTATATGCCGTCCAGCGCAGCACCAGCAGCACATTGACCGTTTCCTCCAGTATTTTTGCCGCAGCAATAAAGCTGCCCCGGTCGTTCATCACTTTCACCGCCAGCTCGGCGCCCGGCACGGGCAGCTGCTCGTCCGCAAACAGCGCAACATTGCCGTAAATCGTGCTGCGCGACAGCTGGTTCGTCTTGGGATCGTCCGCCAGATATTCAAATCCAAGGCTGACGAACACGTCCCCCTTGCCCAGACCGTGCACGATCTCGTCCGAATAGAACACCCGCCCCGGGCGGACATCCCCGCCCAGCGGTATCTCGCACAGGCCGGTCGTAAACAGCGGCTCGCGCGGGATGAGCGCACCCATGGCGGCGGTGTCCCGCACCTCAGCGGTGGGCACAGCAGCAGCCGACGCACCGCCCACATAGCCGTAGCACGCGCGCAGCGCACGGCGCTGTGCCTCGTCCGCCCCGGTATGGACAAATTGCTTGATCCCTTTCTCCCGCACAGCTTCGATCATGCAGCTGTTCTGTGTGCGCTGTAGAGACAGCTCGGCCAGACATATGTACTCCGGCGCGGCCACCAGTGCGCGGCTTTCCAAACTGACTCTGCCCAGCTCACGCTCGATGATCTCATCCGCATCCGCCTGCTCGATCACGGCGCGCACGGCGATCTTTTCCTGCAGCGGTGTCTTGTCTTGGCCGACGCGAAACACTGTCCGCCCCGGCTCAGCAATGACCACCGACTCGGGCGACGGTCGGTGCTGCGCGGCCAGCCAGAGCGGCCGGACGATCTGCTCACCCTGCGCCGGCAGCGTCTCCTCGATCACGAGCGTTGTCTCATGTGTGCCATCCTCGAACGCCAGCGCGGGCGATTGCAGCACGCATTCCATCGAAAACGCCGCCGCGCTGTTTGACAGCTTGGTCACACACACGGTCAGCCGCACACGGCTTCCACAGGGAATGAACGCCGGGATACTCAGCTCGACCACATAATCCTCGTTGCTGTAAAGCAGCGCACGACTGAAGAATTCATTTTCCGGCCTGCCTATGGCCGCCGCCTTGTCCGCATCAATGAGCAGCAGCGACGCACCTTCGCACAGGCGGTTCATCTCATACTCCTCCTGCTCACGGCGGTTGACCGTGTAGACCGGCTGCCCGGGCGTTTCCGTGTAACGCAGGCACAGGCAGGCGCGGTCGCTCTCCAGCGTCTCAAAGCCCTCGATCGCGTTGAGCTTGCGCACGACCGACGTATCCAGCACCAGCTCCCGCCCCAGATAATCCAGCGCGACACCCGATTCGACCATCAGCGACACGTCATCCAGCGCATATACGCCCAACCCGCACACAACGCCCGCGCCAAACAGCATTTCGTTGAGAAACCGCCGTTTATTGCCAAAATAGGTCTGCTCGGCTTGGAAATCCGCCGAGGTCAGCAGTTTGCCAACATAGTACCGATTCCGCTCAAACGGAAAAAGCTGTTTATTACGCAAAGCAAGCACCCCATTTTCTCGTTTTATCTGTATGATATACAGCAGCGCGCCCTCCGGTGTCGGCGCGATATCCCCTGCCGCGACTTTATCCAATACTGTCCAATTCTATTTGACTCCATCATATCATAGATTCGTCCATAAATCACCAAAAACTTTTGAAGTTCGACACCTTATTTTCCACCGCCGCGCGCCCGTTATTATCCGGGTACCGCGCCGCTTGCAAAACGAAAGGGAGACGGCCTTCCAGAGAAAGCGTCTCCCTCGGTTATTTGATTTACGTGCTGGCCCTGCGTGTCTCGGTGAGCCGGGGCGTGATCCGAAACAGGCCGCCGGTGATACCACAGGCGGCTGTCTCACAGATTGGCGCGTCGGCACTTTTGTTCACCGCGGTGACGCACAGCGACCCACTGTATACCGGCGGCGCGGAGAGCTATGCTGCGAACGCTTTTCCGCGCGCGGCTCCTGCAAGCGTTCGCAGCGTTTCCCCTCTGTTATGCCTTAGGCGGCATGACGGTAGCCACACCCTTGATGACGACCTCATCATGCTGGTTGGTGCAGATGCTTTCCAGCTTTGCGATGTTTTTCTCAGGAACCAGCTCGGTCACGGTGCAGGTCGCGGTGACGGTATCACCGAAACGAACCGGCTTGGTAAAGCGCAGCTCCTGTCCCAGATAAATCGTGCCGGGGCCGGGCAGCTTCATCGCCAGCACGGCCGAGATAAAGCCCGCGCTGAGCACGCCATGCGCGATGCGCCCGCCGAAGGCCGTCTTGCTGGAGGCCTGCTCGTTGACGTGCGCCGGGTTCAGCTCGCCGGTGATGCCGGCAAAGAGATATACATCGGTCTCAGTAACTGTTTTGCTCATGCTGGCGCTGTCGCCGATCTTCATTTCGTGAATTGTCATAGTAGCTATCTCCTTTCATCGGGGATGACGATGTATGATGGTAATGGTCGAACCGCTGCTCTTTATATTAAGGTAACGCCGCATTATTCGCAAAGCGGCGCCGAAGACGCAATTGTGTGGTGTCGCCTTAGATAAACACGCCCCATATCAGAGCGAGCAGCAGCGAGGAGACCAGAGGAATGATACAGGTTGTGATGCATATATCAATATAGGATTCCTTGTGTGTACAGTTGGATACCGCCAGCAGTGTGAGCACCACGCCGTTGTGAGGCAGGGTATCCAGACCGCCGGAGGAGATGGACGCGATGCGGTGGAGCAGGCCGGGATCCATGCCCATCTGCGTTGCCATTGCCATATACTTGGGACCGAGCGCCTCCAGCGCAATGGACATACCACCCGAAGCCGAACCAGTCGCACCGGCCAGCAGGTTGACTGCCACAGCCTCAGAGAACAGGATCGAGCCGGGCATGTTCAGCGCGATATTGGTCAGCGTAGCAAAGCCGGGCACCGCCTTGACGACCGAGCCGAAGCCTACTGCACAAGCGGTGTTCATAATCGCGCCCATTGAGCCTTGCGCACCGGTGTTGATGGCGTGCATCAGCGTCTTGGCCTGCCCCAGATTCATCAGGCAGCATATCAGAATACCGCAGACCAGCGCAACGACGATAGCGTAGTTGGAAGCCAGTTCGATACCGGTGGCTTGCTTCAGCAGGCTCGGGAACAGGTTGAGCATCAGCACGACCACAACAAGCGGCACGATACCGGTCAGTCAGTGCCAAGAGGGCAGGCTCTTCTCGCTGTGGTCGACCTCCACATGCTTGGGATCGGGTACAAAGTGCAGTCCCTTCTTACGGCACTGATGGACGCGCCACTCCAAATAAACATAGGCAGGAACAAACATCACGATACATGCCACAATGGACAGGCCGACAGCCGCCATGGTGTTGGTGCCGTAGTAGTTCGCGGAGATCAGGTTCTGAATCTGCGGCGTACCGGGCACGGCGGTCATGGTGATGCCGAAAGTGCCGGTTGCAATCGCACCGGGCAGCAACGTGCGGGGCAGGTCGGCCGCGCGATATACCGCATAGCCCATCGGATAGATAACGAACACCACCACGAACAGCGAAATACCGCCGTAGGTCATCAGCAGGCAGGGGATGACGACCGCCGCAACAGCGAAACGCGATCCGATCAGCTTGACGAGCGCGTCGGCCAGACTGCGCGCGGAGCCGGTCATATCCATGACCTTACCGTACACCGCACCAAGGAAAAAGGCGGGGAACCACTGCAATACATAGTTCGCCATACCGGACATATAGTCTCCGATATATGCGTCAAGCACGGGATAGCCACTCATGACGGCCACCACAGCGGCACAAACGGGGGCAACCCAAATGATGGAACACCCGCGATAGGCCAGTAGCATCAGCAGCACAAGACCCACAATGATACCGGGCAGGGACAAGCTCATAGGTTTTTCCTCCTCATTTTCAAAATTATTGCATACTCTCATACGCAGGGATTGTGGTTTACAGCGTCAGCCCCATCGGCTCCGGCAGGAAGATATGGTGATCCATCAGCTGCACGTTCTTCATGATCGGCGTAAACTCCATCTGCTCAAGAATATCCTTCTGCAGATCAATACCGGGGGCGATCTCCTTCATCTCGACGCCCTCAGGCGTCAGCGCAAAGACCGCGCGCTCGGTGATATACAGCACCGGCTGCTGCTTGGACTGGGCATAGGCGCCGGAGAAGGTGATCTGCTCGACATGGGCGATAAGCTTTTTGCTGCGCCCCTCTTGCTCAACGGAAAGTCCGCCGTCTTTGATGCTTACTTTAAGGCCACCGGCAGTAAACGTACCGCAGCAAACGACCTTGCGCGCATTCTGTGAGATGTTGATAAAGCCGCCCGCGCCCGCAATCTTGGGCCCGAACTTGGACACGTTGATGTTACCCTCCTGATCCATCTGCGCCAGACCGAGAAACGCCACATCGAGACCGCCGCCGTCGTAGAAGTCAAACTGATACGGCTGGTCGAGCACGGTATCCGGATTCATAGTCACGCCGAAGTCACCGCCGCCGGCCGGGATGCCGCCGATCGTGCCTGACTCGGTGGTAAGCACCATACCCTTGAGGTTTTCCTCCGCGGCGACGCTGGCCACGCCCTCCGGCATACCGATGCCGAGGTTGACAATGGCGTTGGGCACCAGCTCCATCGCGGCTCTGCGCGCGATGATCTTGCGCTCGTCCAGCGGCATGGCCTTGACCGAGCTGGCAGGTACGCGAGTCTCGCCCGAATAGGAGGGATTGTAGTAAGTACCGAAGGTCTGCTTGTGGTTCTCCTCCTCGGCCAGCACCAAAGCATCCACATAAATACCCGGGATCTTGACCAAACGGGCATCCAATGAGCCGTGGTTTACGATCTGCTTGACCTGTACGATCACCTTGCCGCCGCAGTTTTTAGCGGCCTGCGCGATCGACAACGCCTCGCCGGTCACGCCCTCATGCTCCATGGTGCAGTTACCCATCTCATCGGCGTAGGTCGCGCGGATGATCGCGATATCAATCTTGATGGCCTTATAGAACAGCTTTTCTTCGCCCTCGATATGCAGCAGCTTGACAATATCCTCGTCCTCACACGCCTTGCCATTGAGCTTCCCGCCCTGCTGACGGGGATCGACAAAGGTTTGCAGGCCGACGTGCGTAATTACACCAGGTTTGCCAGCCGCAATATCACGGAAAAGGTGCGAGATAACGCCCTGCGGCAAATTATAGGCTGATATCTTGTTCTCCATGGCCAGCTTTTGCAGCCGGGGCACCAGACCCCAGTGCCCGCCGATCACCCGGCGCACCAAGCCTTCCTCCCCCAAATGGTTGAGGCCGAGATCGGCGCCGTTTCCCTGGCCGGCCGCGTAAATCAGCGTGAGATCCCGGGGTTTGCCTGTGGCGAGAAACTCATCGCCGATTGCCATGCTGATCTCTTCCGCATGGGCCGCGCCAACAAAACCGCCCACACCGATGGTCGCGCCATCTTTGATAAATGTTTTGACCGCTTCCCGCGCCGTCATTACCTGTGGCATTCAGTCGTGCTCCTTTCGCATCAATAGATCAAATTACTGTACCTGTTTTCTTTATTCATCCGGATGAAGGGGATGTAGGTCTATTTGAAATATAGCATGACGACAGGCAGGTTGACCACTTACATAAAGTAATACATGGGTTTCATTCTGTGAATAGTTTCCGCTTTCCTTAGCTGCGGCCCCCCTCTCCCCTGCCCCCATTACGCCGCCAAAATGAGACAAAAGGTATAGGGAAATCGTCAAAAACCCATAAAACCATTTCATTTATATCTATATTGTATTGGAAATCTTGTACTAATCTCCTCGGAATTTTACGCCTTAAATCAGATAATTTATACAAAGCGTGAACAAATACCATTCCGATTTTATATAGTTATTTTTTTGTCATTCTGTATTTATGCCCTTGTTTGTCTGCTTTCAACGCCATTATTTTTGTTGTATTTTACAAACATGACATTAATTTATATAATATTAATCATTATTATTTGTGCTATTTATCCAATTCCCGTTTACCATTTGCCCCTATTGATCTGCCTGCAAAAAGCCGCTCTCACTCCCGCGCTCTGGACAAACCCCGAATCGTTGATTATAATATTGAAATATAGATTTTACAAACAGAATGGTCAAGCAGCGGGAAAGGAAGGGAAAGATATGGATATCCGACAGTTAGAGTATTTTATCGTATTGGCAGAGCAAAAAAACTTTTCCCGGGCGGCAAAGCAGCTCTTTCTCACCCAACCCAGCCTGACGCGCTGCATCAAAAAGCTCGAGGCGAGCCTTGAAGTCAAGCTCATTGAGCGCACCAGCAAATCCTTTCGCCTGACAGACGCAGGCCAGCAGCTGTATCACTACGGCACCTCGCTGATCAGCCAGTTTCAGGATTTGAACAGCCGGATCAGCGACACCAAAAACCTGAAAAGCGGCAGCGTGCGCATCTCCAGCCCCGGTGTGCTGCTGGATATGTACTTTCCCGCCATTCTTACAAAATTCAGAACGGAAAATCCGGGGATCGATATTGAGCTGGCCGAGGCCGGCTCCAAGCCGGCGGCGCAGTGGGTGCTCAACGGAGATGTGGACATCGGTCTGGTCATGCTTCCCGTGCCCAACCAGCAGGAATTTGACGTGATCCCCCTGCTTCAGGACGAGGTGCGCCTGCTCGTGCGGCAGGATCATCCGCTGGCGTTCAAATCCGCGGTCCACATAAACGACCTGCGCGATATGGACATTATCTCTTACAACTCCGGCACAACGCTGTTGGATACCTTTATCCAGCTATGCGAAAATTGCGGCTTTACGCCGCACATCGCCTACAAATGCCTGATGCCGTTTTTTATTGTTGAGACCATCTCGCTCAGCTCATGCGTCGGCGTGCTCCCCTATCCCATGATCCAACACCTGATACAGCACTATGAACTGGACAACCTGACCTCGGTGCGGATTACCCCAGCTTTCCGTGGGATATTGCCATGATCCTGAAAAAGGACCGGTATCACTCCTATGCCACGGAAAAGCTCCAGCAGCACATCCAATGCTATTTTGCGCAGCTTTGACATAACCATCCCGCGCGGCAGGGCGGCCCGCTCGGGCGGAACGAATCGCACCAGCCACATACAAACAGCAAACACCCTGGTATCTCCGGGGTGTTTTGCATTTGCCGTGTTTTCGGATTTTTGTTGTCTTTTCTGCCGGCTCTTTGCTATAATGGGAGTACGATACACCACAAAATCCCGTCCACTGCGGACATTTGCCTATTCCATCAGCCATCGAGGTGCATTTTATGAATTTCAGCGATCTCTTTTCACCTGATACGGCCGCCCTCCCCTTTAATAGCTACGCACAGTACACAGAGCACCTGTTTGCCTGTGTCGACCGACAACTGAGCGCCTATCTCACCGGCCTGACCCATGTGTTCACCGCGGACAATGGCAGCCTGAAGAACACGCTGTACCCCGATCTTGAAATCGCCCGCAACCTTTGCCAAAAGCATGTGGACGATTTTCTGTCCTCAGCCGGGCATAGCGGCGAGCATACCTCCGCCGTCCCTGCGGCAGAAACCGAGACGGACGGCGCGCTTGACGCGCTGCTCGCTGCCTTTGCCGATGATATCAGCGCGCCCCTGCCCGCAGAGGATGCGCAAGCGCCCTCTGTCGCCGATATGCTCTCGGTCATCCGCCGGCGCGCCGCATGCACCGCAGCGCCGCTTCCGCTGCACACGCTCGCCGAGACGCTCGGACTGAGCGATTTTTCGCTCTTCTGCTTTGCCTGCGCTGTACTCTCCTCCACGCAAACCAACTACGCCGCAATCTTTCAGGTGATTGGTCAGAACAGCAGTCTTGTTGCTCCCAGCATTGAATCGGCCGCGCGGGTGTACTTCGGCGAGCAGTTCTCCATCACCGCAGCCTATGCTGAGATGTCCCGCGCGCTTGAGCAGCTCGCGCCCGTGTTTGACCTGCGCATCAACGCTTCGCTTCCGTTCTCCACCATCGTCTCGCCGGACAAACGGCTGATCGACTTTCTGTTTGGCGCTGACCCGCTGCGCATCGACCAGAAATACAAACGCTTTTTCTCCGTGCTGACTGACGGACAGACGCTTGACCCCCTCCTCGCCAACCAGCACATCCTTGACGCGCTCACCATCTCCTTTGATGACGGCGTGCGCCTGTTCTCTCTCTATGGCGACGAGGGTTCCGGGCGGCGCTTTACGATTCGGCACTTCTGTGCGCAGAAAAACCTGCGCTGCATCACGGTTGACGGCGCCAAGCTGTTTGGCTACGATTTCCAGTTCGTCCAGCAGGCGCTGTGGGCAGTCGCGCGTGAATGCCTGCTATCCGGCGCGTGCTGCTGCCTGACCAACCTCTCCTACCGCGAGGAGGAAAAGGAGCGCTTTTTCAGCTACATGGACCTGTTTTTCGAGCGCCTTTCCGACCATGGCGTGACCGTTTTCACCCACAGCAAGGACAAGCTGCCTATGCGCGAGATGACCTCGCTGGATTTCACCCAGCTTGAGCTGCCTACGCCGGACAACCGCGAACGCATCGTGCTCTGGCAGCACTATGCGGAAGGCTATGCGCTCGACGACGAGGTCGACTTGACCGAAATGGCCACCAAATTCCTGTTCACCGGCGGCAAAATCAAAAACGCCCTGCATCAAGCGCGCAGCTTTGCATCAATGGCGCAGGCACTCCTGATCCCCCGCGATCAGCTGTTCAAGGCCTGCAACGCGCAGATGAGCCACGAGCTGACGCAAAAAGCCACCCGCATCCCCGCAAACTTCACTTGGGACGATATCGTCATGAACCGCGACCAGCGTGAGGCATTGCAGCACGCGGTTGAGCAGATGACCTACCGCAAGCAGGTGTATGAGGACTGGAACTACATGAAAAAGTACCAGTATGGCCGCGGCCTGTCCGTGCTGCTGTTCGGCGCGCCCGGCACCGGCAAGTCGATGTGCGCGCAGGTCATCGCCAACGCGCTCAATCTGGAGCTGTACCGCGTGGATTTGTCCAAAGTCGTTGACAAATATGTCGGCGAGACCGAAAAGTCGATCTCCATGATCTTCCGTGAGGCGAAAAAATGCAATGTGGTGCTGTTTTTTGACGAATGTGACACGCTGTTTGCCAAGCGGTCGGACGACGGCGGCTCCAACCAGTCCTCTAACAACAACAAAACCGCGCTGCTGCTACAGGAGGTCGAGGCCTATGACGGCGTTTCCGTGCTGGCCACCAACTATAAGCACAACATCGATCCGGCATTCTTCCGCCGCATGAAATTCATCGTCGAATTTCAGTTCCCGGATGCCGACACACGCGAAATGCTTTGGAAAACAACCATCCCCAAAACCACGCCGCTAGCCGAGGATGTGGACATCCGCTTTTTGGCCGAGCGCTTTGAGTTTGTTGGCGGCAACATCAAAAACTGTATCTTAAACGCCGCCTTTCTTGCCGCCGCCGACCCCGACAGCGATGGCAACGTACATATGAAACACTATTTGCAGGCCATCCGCTATGAGTTTGTCAAGACCGGCAAGGTCTTCACCCGCGCGGACTTTGAGCCTTACGCCCATCTGGTGCTCGGCTGAGAAAGGGAGGGATCGCATATGCGTTCAACTGAGGGATTGGAGCAAAACCGCCGCATAGCAGCAAAAAAGCATCCAGCCGCTCCGCCAGACGATGAAATGGAGGACGAGCTGGCCTTTGCACCCTATGCGCCGCTCGACACCACCGTGTCCATCTACGACCGCGGCCGCGGCAAGCGCTTTGGCGGTATCAACACCGCCCCTTCGGTCTTTGACCGAAAGGCACTTTTTCACAGCAAGCCGGAGGACTGAATAAAACAAGCCCGTCGCAGAATGAAAATTCTGCGACGGGCTTTTACTCTATTGATATGATGCGGGTATCCGCTCGGTTTACTGGGCAGCATCATCGTGGTTGAGCTGGAAACGGGCGACGATGCCGCGCAGCAGCTCTGCCTGACTCGACAGCTCCTCACTCGCCGCCGCGCTCTCCTCGGAGGTAGCCGAGGTCGTCTGTACGACAGAGGATATCTGCTCGATCCCCTCACGGATATCGGACAGGGCGACCGATTGCTCCTTTGCTGCTTCCGCGATCTTGCTGACCGCCTCTGTAATGACCCCTGCGCCTTCCACGACAGACGAGAGGGACTCTGCCGTCTCGCTTGCGATCTTCATACCCTTTTCAACCGTCGCAACAGACTGGCCAATCAACGCCGAGGTATTCTTGGACGCCTCCGCCGATCTGCTGGCCAGATTGCGTACCTCGTCGGCCACAACGGCAAACCCCTTGCCGGCAGCGCCCGCGCGGGCGGCTTCAACGGCGGCATTGAGCGCCAGAATATTCGTCTGGAATGCGATATCCTCGATGGTTTTGATGATCTTTCCAATGTCAATGGACGACTGATTGATCTCGGCCATCGCGGCAGACATATCCTGCATATGCTGGTTGCAGATCATGAGCACCTCTCCGGTCTTCTCTGTCTGCACGGACACATCCTGCACATAGTTGGATGTATCCTGGACATGCGTGGAAACGCTGCCGATGCTCGCCGCCAGCTGCTCTACCGAGCTAGCCTGCTCGGTGGCACCCTGCGCCAGCGCCTGTGCGCCGTCAGACACCTGTCCCGCACCCATGGATACCTGCTCGGCTGCGCTGGATATCCGCAGCATCGCCTTGTTCAGCGCCTGATGAATCTGATCGACCGAGGCCTTCAGCTCCAAAAATTCTCCCTTGAAATCAGCCGTTGTGCTGACGCAGAGATTGCCGCCTGATATCTCGCTCAGTACATATTCGATATCGTGTATGTATTCCTTGAGCGCGCTGACCATATCCGCGGTGCTGGCCGCCAATATGCCGACCTCATCCTGCGTCTCGACGGTCTCGACCGGCGAGCTAAGATCGCCCGAAGCCAGCAGCGCAATACGATCGGTGATCGCCCGCAGCGGACGAACCAAGCGGTTGGAAAAGGTGATCGTGACCAACGTGCCGATCACCAACATGATAACGCCAATCGTACACAGCGCGATATTGATCGAGCTGGTGGCTGTCATCTCGCGCAGCGGCGCTATCACGCCGTACGACCAGCCATCCGAGCCCTGTACCGGGCCAAAGGCGCATATCCGCGTGCCGGTTTCGTAGCTGTACTCCGCAACGTCCTTTTCGCCCCGTATCATGCGCGCGTAAACCTCAGCCGAGGTCGCATATGTTTTATCGGTCTTGGCCTTTTCGATGAAGTTTTGCCGCTCCTCTACCAGTTCAGGACGCTTGTTGGCGATCATCGTGCCATTCTGGTCGAGTATGAACACATTGCCGGTTTCACTGATGGCGATATCCCGAATGATCTCGCTGAATACCTGCCCGTCCATGCGCAGCAGCAGCACGCCGTCCCAGTCCTCTGTCCACAGCAGCTTGGAAGCCGCACTGACGACCAGTCTGCCTGTGTTATCGTATTCCGTCGTGGAGACGGTCGTCTCGCCTGCGAGCGCTTTTTGGAAATAATCCTTATCTGCGATATTGCTCCCGTCAAAGGTGTCATCCGTGCTGAAAACCATACCATCCGCGCGGACAAGGGAAAGCGACAGATAGCCCGTGGCCTTTGCGCCCCACAGCCGGCCGAGCATATCGTGCTCCTCTCCATCTGTAAAGCCGTAGCACGCATCGGACAGTCCGTCTGCCAATGCCTTCAGAGAATTGATCTGCGAGCCCATGGCCAAATCGACAACGTCTCCCATCGAAGCCATGTAGCCCCGCACATTGCCCTTGATTGCCACATAGGCGGTAAAGATACCGGTCAAGATGGTCAAGACCAACGTGATACCAAGGATCGACAGCACCATTGTGATCAGCTTTGTTTTGATAGATTTCATATGCACTTTCTCCCATCCTACTATTTTCAGCACCCCATTTTTACTTATTGGGAATGCTTAAACCGACGTAATCGCTTGTACCGCAGCGGTCACTTGCTTTGCCCAACCCATTCATCTATATGCCGCTGACGGTATAATTGCTATATAATTGATGGAGTGTCTATTTTTTACTATTATAGCACAAATATATTTATGCATCAAGCTGTGAATCAAACGAATTTGCAGGTCTTTTTTGGGTCGCGTATTGTCAATAAAAAATCCCTGCTGACACGGCGGGCCGTATCAGCAGGGACTTCAAATGCTTTACGCAGCGTGGCGCAGTCTGCACTGCGGAGCGGGATTTTACCGCATGATAGACTCAGGACGGATCATCCTGCGTCTCATCCTTGGCGGCAAGCGTATTCTCCTTGGCATTTTTCGGCGTGCCATCGCTGTGGCACGGATGCGGACAGCCGCCGCAGGACTTGCCGCACATCGGTACGCCCTTTTTATGCGCGTCTTGGATCAGGTAGTACACAACTCCGATCACAGCAAAGACCGCAACCATGATGATGATATCGACAGCGCTCATTATACTCGCCATCCTTTAAGATGCCAGCTCGCCCTTTTTCACGCGAGCCGGACCCTTGACCACAAAGATACCCAAGCAGATCGCGGCAAAGACCAGACCAACCGGATACGCGATGGTGGTCGGAAGCTTCAGACCTTCATCCGCCATCAGGATGTAGGTAGAGGTGACCGCCGACATAAAGGTAGCCGGAACAGCTGCGATAAAGTAGTTGAGCTTGTTCTGGAACAAGTATGTAGCGCAAGCCCACAGCGCAATCATCGCCAGCGTCTGGTTCGACCAAGAGAAGTAGCGCCAGATGATCTGCACGTCGATCTGGGTCAGGAACGCGCCAACCGCCAGCAGCGGAACGGTGAGGATGATGCGGTTCTTCATCGGCTTCTGGTCGAGTTTAAAGGAGTCGGCCAGCGTCAAACGAGCAGAACGGTACGCGGTATCCGCCGAGGAGATCGGGCAGGCGATAACGCCGATCATTGCGATAACGGCGCCGACAGGACCCATCAGGCCGAAGCAGATATCATATACAACACCGGACTGACCGCCCATCTCGGCAAGCGCGTTCGCCAGACCGCCGGTACCATGATAGAACGCAACGCCGGCAGCCGCCCAAATCAGGGCGATGATGCCCTCTGCCACCATAGCGCCGTAGAAGATGGTGCGACCCTTCTTCTCGCTGGTCAGGCAGCGCGCCATCATGGGAGACTGGGTGGCGTGGAAGCCCGAGATAGCGCCGCAAGCTACCGAGATGAACATAACAGGCCAGATAGGCGTGCTTTTCGGATGCAGATTCTGCAGGGTGATCTCAGGGATGGCATAGCCCTTGATGAACAGGCCGCCAGCCACACCCAGCGCCATAACGATCAGGCAGATGCCGAAAATGGGATAGATCTTGCCGATGACCTTGTCGATCGGGACAAAGGTTGCAACGAAGTAGTAGATGATAACGACTGCCAGCCAGAACTTGGCGTCCAGTACGTTCGGCGTAAGCATCGCCAGCAGGTTGGCAGGGCCGGTCGAGAAGGTGACGCCTACCAGTACCAGCAGCACGACCGAGAAGACGCGCATTACCTGCTTCATGCCGCCGCCAAGATACTTGCCGACGACCTCGGAGATGCTGGTGCCATTATGCCGCAGCGAGATCATGCCGGAGAGATAGTCATGAACCGCACCGGCAAAAATGGTGCCCAGCGTGATCCACAGGAAAACCGAGGGCCCCCACATCGCGCCCATGATCGCGCCGAAGATCGGGCCGAGACCGGCGATATTCAGCAGCTGAACCAAGAATACACGCCAAGGCTTCATCGGCACATAGTCCGCGCCATCCTCCATGGTGATAGCCGGCGTGGGGCGATCGTCAGGATGGAAGACGTTTTCGACGAATTTGCCGTAAGTAAAATATCCTCCGATCAAAATCGCCAGACATACAAAGAAACTTACCATACCTTTTTTCTCCTCCTTGTCATGGAAATCTTGTGAAAGGACGGGACCTCTCTCCAGCGCCCCGGCTCTTTGTTTGGTATGATTTTACCATAATCAGCGGGGATATGTATATCCCTTTTGGGCGAAAGGTCAATTTCCATGTTCAACCGGTCGAAAACCATGTATGAAATGCTGAAAGAGATGGGTAAGTGACCCCGGGTGCTTTGTGCAGTTTTTCAAATGCGCCGCACAGAGCACCCCGTGTTTATAAATGGAACAGCGGCTTGAGCACCCGGAACTGGCTGCGCCCAATCGGCAGCACAACCTCCTCGCCGCCCTCCATCGTCATCCCATAGCCGCCGTGCCACGGAAACACCGCTTTGACCCGATCCAGATTGACTAGATAACTTTTGTGAATGCGGAAAAAGGAGCGTCCCGCCAGCCGACGCTCGAAGCTGCCGATGGGCGCGGAATCCTCATAAACGCCGCTGTCCGCATGCACCTGACTGCCCCGCTCGCGCGTCTCGATATAAATCACCTCTTCCACAGGGAGCAGAAGTATCTTCTTATCCCGGCTCACCGGCAGCTTGTTAAGACCCGGCGAGACCGACCGCTCCCGGCTGCCGCCCAGACGCTGTACAGTCTTGGCAATGCGCGCGGGGTCGAACGGCTTTAGGATGTAATCCATCGCGCCCATTTCAAACGCCTTGACCGCGTAGTCCGAATAAGCCGTGGCAAAAACGATCGGGATGCCCGGCTGCAGCTTGCGCGCAGCGGCGGCCACTGTGGTGCCCAGCATGTCACCCAGATCCATGTCGAGAAACAGCGCATCAAACACATCGCTGCCCATCATTTCAATAGCCTCCTCGCCGCTTGATGCCTCGCGGAACTCCGCTTCCGGGCGCAGCTCAGCCAAAATCTGCCACAGCTCGCTGCGCGCGGGGCGCTCGTCATCCGTTAAAAGGTATTTCATGCCAACAGCCCCTTTCCTGTTCCGTCCGGAAAGCAGATAGTCACGGTCGACCCTGCCGCCCCCGATGTGATCTTCAAGCCGTTTTCCTCGCCATAAATGCTTTTAAGACGGCGATGTACATTTTGCAGGCCGACCTTGTTGCCCGGCAGGCTTCCCTCATCCAAGGCGGTAAGCACCTCCTGAGGAAAGCCCTGCCCCCTATCCTCCACCCGAACGACTATGCCTTGCCCCTCCGGACTGAATGTGACCGACACCCACCGCAAGCCACGCTCGTCCGCACCGTGCTTGATGGCGTTTTCCACAATAGGCTGAAGGATCAGGCTGGGTACCCTTCGCTCCAGATCGACCGTCTCGATCCCGCGGAAGGAGACCGAAATCCGGTCTTCAAAGCGAGCCTTTTCCAGCTTGAGATAGGTCTCCACCTGCTTAAGCTCGCGCCCGAGAGGCACAAAGCCATCGTTCTCATCGGTCGAATAACGGTAATATTGCCCCAAAAGCAACAGCAGCTCACGTGCACGCTCGGGGTTCTCCCTGCAAAAATACGAAATGGTATTCAGGCTGTTGAACAGAAAATGAGGGTTGACCTGCGATTGCAGCCGCTGAAATTCAGCCTTTTGCAGCAGACTTTTCTGATACTCAACCTGAGACAGCTCAAGCTGGGTGGAAAAAAGCATGGCAAGCCCCTCGATAAAACCACGCTCAGCTTCAAGCGGCAGCCACCTGTGCGGTTCGAGCAGCACCAGACAGCCGATTGCGCTGCCCTGCCGGGTGAGCGGCGCAGCGATCACGATATGGCGCTCCAACAGCGCCGCCAGTTCGGGACAGTCCTCGGTCTGGATGGCCACGCGGGTCTCTCCGCCGTCCATCACCTCGCGCAGCAGCGAAGGCGGCGCGGTGTGCTCACCAAAGCCAAAGCCGCTGCTGCTGAGCATCTGCTGCCGGTCGCACACCGCGACCCCGTCGCAGTGCGCGCCAGAACGGATGATCTCGACCGCGCGATCGAGATCGGCCTTGCTGTAAAGTCCCTTGCGCAGATAGGGCAGACATTGCTCGGCGATATGCATCGCCTGACGGATGCGGCTGTCCACCAGACTGTTCTCCTCAATAAAAATATGCTGGAACGCACCGATAAAGGCCACAATACCGCAGGAGTTCATAACGATCATAGGCAGTGCGATCACCCGCACCAGCGCGACCGCCTGCCAGAAGGGGCGCGCGAGCAGCAGAATGAATGCCATCTGCCCTATCTCAGCCACCGCGCCCAGCAGCACCAGCTGCCAGCCTTTGAGACGGCCTGACTGAAACCGGCGGTGGAACACACAGCCCAGCACGCCCTCGCCCAGGATGGTCGAGCAGGCGCAGGCCACCGAGGTAAAACCGCCGATATCAAACAGCCAGCGGTGCAAGCCGCCGATACAGGCCGCGCCCATACCTGCCACCGGCCCTCCCATCAGCCCGGCGGCCAGCACACCGATGGCGCGGGTGTTGACGATCGCCCCGTTAACGCCGATGCCAATATAAGTAGACAGCACGCTAATCATGCCGAAAAACAGCGCCAGCAGCAATTGGCCACCCATGCCGCTGCTCCGCCCGAGCAGCAGGTTTTTCACCAGCGCCGTCCGGCTCATCAGGCTGGCGATCATCACCAGAAAGCCGACGTTAAACATCATGCTGAGAAAAAGCGTATCCGCCATTGCTGACATCCCCTTGTTCAAACCGGCGTCAGGTCCATTCTTTCTTTTGCGTGCAGCATGCGCCCAAGCGTTTCGCAGGAATAGTTGGCAAAGGACGTGCGCATCAGGCTGTCACATCCTCTTCTCCGGCTCGTAATGCCAGCCGCCGTCACCGTGATAGATCATCTGCCGCGTCATACCGCCGTCGATGCAAATATTCTCGCCGGTGATAAAGCCGGCCTTGTCCGAGCAGAGAAAAAGCACCATGTTGGCGATATCCAGCGGCGCACCCACCCGCCCAGCGGGGTGCTGCGCCGCGTCAGCCCCTTGGTAGGCGGTGCAGTCCGTGTCGATCCAGCCTGGCGAGATCGAGTTGACCCGCACCCGGCCGGCAAGGCTGACTGCCAGCGCATGGGTGAGCGCGGCGATACCGCCCTTGGCGGCGGTGTAGCTTTCGCTGAAGGGCTGGCTCATGCGATCCCGGCTGGAGGAGATATTGACGATGCTCGCGCCCGCTGCAAAATAGGGCAGAAACAGCTGCGTCAGCAAAAACGGCGCGGATACACCCACGCGCAGAGCGTAGTTGAACCGCTCATAGGTGCAGGTGTCTATCCCCTCAAACGGCGGCTTTGCATTGTTGATCAGACAGTCCACGCGGCCATGCTCGGCTACGACCTTTGCTGCAAAACGGCGCAGCGTGGCTTCATCCGCAATATCCCCCACAAAGCAGGGATTGTCCTCCCGGTCAATGAGGCAGACCTTGGCGCCCGCTTTCTCAAATTCCCCGCAGATACACCGGCCGATGCCCTGCGCACCGCCTGTGACCACGACTATCTTGTTTTGAAACATATGCATGCCCCTATCCCATCATACTGTTCTTGCCAATCTTCTAATAAAGTATGGCTTCCCCTCGCAGGGCGTGAACTGACCGACAGTATGCAGCGGTATCTGTCTTTATATTATCGTACACGGCGCTTCTTGTCAAATATTTCCGCATTTTCATGGTGGTTTTTGTCCCTTTTTCGCATTTTTACGCGGCACACAATTGGACAGAGCGTCTTGCTCAGCCTGTAAGCCTTGTCTCGAGCCGTGGCAGCATCCTCCCTACCCTGCCTGCTGCGACCCTGCTTCTTGTTGCATATGCCCCATGGGCGTGTTGCCGGTACATGCCATACATTTGAAAAACAGGCCGCCTCCTCTCTTGCATTATAATGGGATTGTGATAAAATAAACTTAACCTTATTTGATATAGGGCGATATGCGCAAAGCTGAAAGGTTTTTTCGTCAGGCAAGGCGAAAAAAGGCGCCCCTCCGGGCGTATCGTCTATTTTTAAACCAGTCCTAGTATGAAGTAAAAAAGGAGCGTCCGATTTGCACGAAACACGAAGCATCACGATCGTCTCCAATCGAACCAGAATCACGCTTGCGCTCAGCGCGATTCTTTACGTCCTCGTGATCGGGAGAAAAACGGAGATCCATATTTCCGGTGGCAAGGTATATACAACGCGAATGCCCCTCAGTGAATTTGAGAACGTGCTCGGCGATAGCTTTATCAACGCCTCATGAAAGGCCATCACAGCTGGGAATGAAAATACAGTCTGTGCGTTAACCGCAGGATTTGCTAAACTGAAGTCAGCAGGTGTAGTCCGGTTGCACCTTGGTGGATTTTCACCCCGTTTGTTCAACGTG
>NZ_JALFLA010000012.1 GCF_022775115.1 Agathobaculum sp. | reverse complement strand
CAGTTTGGTTTATGCCATATGATATCCTGCCGCAGATACCAGCCATCGGCCTGCAGAGCAAAGGCAAGCCGCCATGGGATACCCATCAAATCCTTGCGCTTAAATCCGACCGGCACAGTTTTTGCCGTGTGTCCTGATTTGTTGCGAGTATTTGTCGGCGGCTGGTTCCCGCTCCTCGTGGCATAACTGTCCCCGATGTTGAGCCAAAGCGTACCATCCGGGCGCAGGACACGCCGCAGCTCGCGGAACACGGCGACAAGCCGCTCTAGGTATGACTCCACGGTATCCTCGAGGCCGATCTGTCCGTCCATGCCATAATCCCGCAGCCCAAAATACGGCGGCGAGGTTATACAAGTATGCGCCGCTGCATTCGGCAGGGATTGCAGCATTGCAAGCGCGTCACCGGTCAGTATTTGTCCGCTAATCGTACTCATTATCGTACTCCTCCGGGCTGATAATCTCCACATCGTCCGGCAATGCAATCCCGTCCAGACAGAGTGTCCGCAGGCTGTTTGAGCCACTCAAGAAGTTGCGGCGAACTTTCCTCAAACGCCAGAATTTTTCCCGGATATCCGAGCCGAATTACAACATGTCGTGCAATCTCCTTTTGCAATCCGTACAAAGTGTCCACCAGTTCTTCGTCGCTCATGGCTCGGATGCGGTCGGCGTTGGATGGTGTTTCATAGGGGCATGGCCCCATTACGCAGACGTTTGCTTCGCTTTCATCGCCGCCATATCTGCATAGTCCGTTACCACGATAATAGACACATGGGTATTCTTTGCTCATATTTATGACCATTCCTTTCCGCTGCGCTACAAGGCACAAAACAGCATGAAACTGAATTGCCACTAACGCAGCTCGTAGAATTTTGTTAGAGTAGGCTTGAGGATGTAGGCACACTACGTGGACGGTTGTCTTACGTAAGCAGTATGCGCCCTATGTCATCCCAACTAAAGACCCGTGTAAGTCCAGCTGATTCCGCATCAAATGATTTATTATGTGGTCTACTGAAAAGAATACCCTTGTATAACCCGCCAACTAAATTATGAGGCGCATCATCAATTAGGGTATGTCCCGTTATCAACTGCTTGTGCGACGTGACTATAAACTTTTCCCAAGAAAGAAACGGATACAGACCCAAGATGCGTGAAATCTTCGGCTCACAGTTTGCATAGTGCGTTGCGGTCACAATACGCAACGTGTGACGGCTATCAATCTCCTTTAATACCTCGTAGCATCCGTCTACCTTATCCAGTTTTGAACATATCCCCGCATTGTAGATAGGTGCGAATACTTGCTCGCGTGTAAGCTCCGGAAAGAACAAACTGACGTCCCAATCAGTTACATCTTGCGAACTAATGTGCGTCCCGTACTCCTCATTCAGCGCGGCAACCCAACAGTCCATGAAGTTCTCAATGACGTCGTCGGCGTCACACAGAATAATTCTCTCTTTCAATGTTTAAACTCCTCCTACAATTATAGTTTAGGTGATAGGCACGGCAGCCAGCCGTGTCTTTTTCCATCTCAAAGCCGAAGCTGTTAGAATGGGAGAGTAAATGGCCTGACAGTTTGTACCTTGGGCTGACCCGCCCGTATTGGAATCCGTCAGCCGCCTCTCTTGTTCGCAGCATTCGATTTTCGCAGGTAGAGCCACCTTGTGCGCTCGTGTCACCCAGGAGATTGAACAGGCAATGAGAAAAGGGCGGGAAGCCATCCGCTACAATTCATGCTGTCAAATCCATGCTCCTTCATTATCCCTCTCCCAGCAGGTCAAACAGCGTCGGTGCATCCCGCCGCTCCTCCTCGGCTTGCAGGTACCCAACCGCATCGCGGAAGTAATCCGGGTTCAGCTCGCACATATACCCTCTGCGTCCTTCTTTCATGGCCTGCAGCGGAACCGTACCCAGCCCGCCGAACGGGTCAAACACCAAATCGCCCGGATTACTGTATCGGTTAATGATCCTGTCCACGATGTCGATCTGCAGCGGGCATACATGCAGCTGCTCGCGCCTGCGGCTCTGCGTCGTGTTTAGCGTTTTCATGCGGTTGATATCGTCCCATACGTCCATATTCCAGCTTCCCGGCGCCACCACCATGAACGTCGCGGGCAGCCGACCGTCCTTGTCCAGCTCCTCTATCAGCTTGCACGTCTGCTTTTCCTCGCCATAATGCCGCGCGATGTGCATCAACTCATAATCCATCATACCGTCCACCCCTCCATCCGCTCGTTGATCGCCGCCCGCATCCGCGCGGCGGTGTCCGTATCCGTCTGCCCCAGCTCGTCCAGCGCCGCCCGCAGGCGGTCATAGGTGGCGGCCAGCTCACCGAACAGAAAATTTACCTTATGCGCGGCGGGGTTTTTGGCCTTTTCGAGCTTGTCCATCGCCGCCGCTGCCCGCGCTTCCGCCGCCTGCACCGCCTCGGCCTGCTCGGCCGCGATCTCCGCGCGCAGCGCCGCAAGCTCCTCCTCGGTCAGCGCGCGCGGCTCGTCTGCCCGCGCCTCCAGCTCATCCACCCTGCGTTGCAGCGCCGCGGCTGTCTCCGCGTTGGCCTGCGCATCCTTGCTGCGCTCGTCTGCCTGTGTTTGCGCCGCCTTGAGTTCGTCCTTGGCCTTTTCGAGCGACGCGCGCATCCCCTGTGCCTCGTCCGCCACCTTTCCGGCCTGCTCCCGCGCGTCCTCTGCCGCGCGGCGCGCCTCGTCCCGCTCCTTGACGAGCGCCTGTATCTCCCGGCTGCTCATGCCCGCCAGATCGTGTTCCTCGGCCAGCGCCTCGCGCTCCTCCTCGGGCAGGCCGAGCAGCGGCAGCAGCTGCGCGTAGCCAAGTGCGCCGAAATAGTCCTGCGCCGTCTTGCCGGACAGGCTCACCTGCCCGTCTCCCAGTTCGCGCGCAATACGCATATAGTTCTGCGCGGTCGATGGCTTGTAACCCAGCTCTCTGTCCAGATAGTCCAGCCATCCCCCGGCGGGCACCAGCTGCTTTGCCTCCTCCAGCCGCCTGCCGATCTGGATCACACCGTCCATCATCACCCGCGCCACATTGTCGCGGATGGTATGTATCTCCGCTGTCACGATCTCGATCGAGCGCGTCACCACTACATTTGCCTCCATTTATGCCGTCCTCCTTGTCCTGCTGATGGCCTTGATATGATCGAGGTACGCCTCCATAAACGCCGCCGCCTCGGCTGTCCGCTCCGCATTGCTGTATCCGTAGCACTGGCGGCAGGTCAGCGTCATGGGGTCAAGCTCTACCGTATGCCAGCTCTCACACGGCTTGTCTGCCCGCCGCAGCAGCAGAATGATGCTCCGCCCCTCGGCGTGCGCCCTTGCATACCCGGCCACGCAGTTGTCCTGCTGCTCGCCCTCGCGGATGATCTCTTCAGGGGAGTCTACCGGGCGGATGAACATCCCGCCGTGCCGCCAGCACAACCAGCGCAGCAACCGCCGCCGTGCGCGGAATGCCCCGTTTAGATCTCTGTTTTTCAACTTGCGCTCACGCGCGCTCAGCCGCGCGTGCGCCGCGTGCAGGTCGCGCGGCAGGCGGTCGCCATCCGCCTGCATCCGATCCAGCTGATCCAGATAGTCCCGGTGCTCGTCCATCACTTGCCCGATCGTGCGCCCACTCCGTCCGGATTGCTTGTTGTAATACTTGCGCAGCACGCGCGGCGTCGTACCCGCGCGCTCAGCCAGCGCAAAAAAATCCCGATATGCGCTGCTGATCTCCTCCGCAAATACAAGGCTCGCACGGTCTGCCTGCGCCGCCCCGGCCCTGCGCAGCCGCAGATACATAGCGGCGCATTCCACGCGGTAGGCCGGGAACTCCCGTATCAGCCGCAGCTCCTGCCGAGTCAGGCGCAGCAGATTGCCCGGCTCGCGCGCCCGCAGGTTGACGATCCGCAAAAACTCCTTGCCGTGCCCCTGCTCCCGCTGCCGAAGCCAATGCCCCAGATCCAGTTTCCACAGCCACTCAAGCGCGGGATATTTGACATACTGCTCCAGGTACGCGACCGGGTCTGCCAGCGTGTCAAACGCCTCCTGCACCATAGCGTACTGCAAGCAGCTGCCGCGCAGCTCGTCCGCATCCGGCAGATGAAAATAGTCCTCCCTCGTATGCCCCATATTGCCGTGCCAGCGCTTAAGATTGACACTGCCCTTGCGCTCCCAGTTGGTCACGCCGAAGTACCAGCTGCGGCGTCTCGTCCAGCGTATCGCACCGCCATCTTGATACAGCACGCGGGCATACTCAAATGCATTGTATTTGTAGCCAGTCTCAAAGTCTCTCTGCGTCTCCACCTGATACGAGCGAAACCACACATCCCGTCCCATCCCGCGCTGCAAGATGTGAAATGCAAACTGGATACTCTCCAGCCGCGCGCGGTCACGCCAGCGGCTGGGCGATATCCGCGCCCCGCATCTGGGGCAGTGCTCATACTGCTTGGCTGGTTTTTTTCGGTTTCGCGCCTCGAAAAAGTCTTTGCCGCACGCCGTGCAATGCATCTCATATCCGTCCACCGCGCCAAGGACCCAGTTTAGCTCGTCTCCATCTGTCCGGCGGAAGAACAAGAACTCCTCGTGCGTCACGATCTCCGCAATGCGGTCGCAAAGCGCCGTGTAATCCAGCTCCGGGCATAGCTCCAATAGATCCATCCTGCCTCCTCCTCTCACAGCAGGTCGAGCAGGTCAACCGCCGTACTCGCCGGCTGCACCGGCGCGGGCGGCGTGGCCGTACCGCACTCCGGCGATACATGGTAAAACCCGCAGACTACCTTGATAACCTCGTTGTCCGGGTCAAATCGGTTGCACATGCATCCCCAAAACCCATTCTGCTGCTGCTTTTGCGCGTGCGCGCGCAGTGCGTCAAAGCATTTGTCCAGCGCCATATCCTTGTTGTCAAGGTCTGCCGCGATCACCTCGGCCGCGTGGCTGTCCGCTTCCGCAATCATCAGCACTACCTCACCGATCTGCCGCGCGCCGCTTCCCTGCGGCTGCGCGTCCACCGCCTGCCGCAGCTTGTCCATTGCTCCCATTATCTTTGCTCCTCCCGTGTAATCTCGTTGTATATCGCGCTGACCGTTCTCCCAAGTTTCCGGGCGATCTCCTTACGCTTAACACCCTGCGCCAGCAGCGCCCGCGCCGTTCGGCGCTCCTCATCTGTCCACGCCCGCCGCAGCTTGGGTTCGCGCAGCCCGTCTGCCATCAGGTATCGCCGCACGGTCTCGTCTGCGCGTCCCAGCGCTTGCGCGATCTGCCCAATCGACTGCCCCGTCTCGTACATGCGCCGGATGCGCTGTCTCTCGTCCTCGGGCACTTTTTTATTGCGCATTGCCCGCTCCGGCGTCCAAATCGTCTCGCAATAGCTGCGTGCGGCGCTGCCAAGCGGCCCCGGCGGAAACGTCACCCGCCGTACCGCAAACCGCCCCTTGGGGTGGCGGTAGATGATCTCACTTGTCATGGCTGCTCCGCCTCCTGTCTTGCCGCGCGGATCGCGGCCTCAAATTTTTGTTTGTATGCCCAAGCGCTTGGGAATGCACCGAATGCGCGGCAGAGCGGCCAGCCCTCGCCGCAGCGTCCCAGCGCGCCGACCACATGATACTCGACCTCGCCAAACAGCGTCTGTGTCACCTCAACGCGCACGCGGTCGATGCGCACCGTCCGCGTATCGCCCAGATGGTTGTAGGGGCGCACCTCCATGCCCTCAAACCCCATGTCCGTACCTCGCTATGTACCGCTCCACCAGCTTGTCCAGCATCGCCGCGCGCCGCCCTTCGGCCATTTTTTTCCTTGCATAGACCGTCTGCTCCGCCAGCTTGACGTTTTGTGCTTGTATTGCGCGCAGCCGCTGCGCCCGCGCGCGGCTTGTCATGCGTCCCCTCACGGCCTGTCCTCCTCCATCGCGCGGAAAAATGCCTCCCGGTACGCGCTGCGGCGCGCAGCCTCGGCTTCGCGCCGCTCGTGCCGCTCGATCAGCGTCAGCTCGTACAGACCGGTAACGGTAACGATCACGCTCGCAAGCAGGATGGTTGCGGCTGTCATCCAGCCGCACCATCCCTCGCGCCACGCATATACGGACAGCAATCCAGCCGCCGCCCATGCGCAGACCGCCGCTTCAATCAGCTTTTTCACCTTTGCTTTTCCTCCTTCTCTTTTCTGCGTTTATCGCAATTTCGTATGCTGTCTGCCACATGCGATCCTCGCGCCTCTTCAGCTCAGCCTGCGTAACGCCGCGGTATGCGTCGTCGCAGATTTGTACCGTGCCGTGTGGATAGTGATATGTAGCCACCACTGCCAATGCTACCGCCTCCTTACGCTATACTCTATGGTCTCCCCTGCCTGTCCTACGCCATCCGCGCAAATTTAATCTGCTTCAACATCCTGTGTACTTCTTTCTTGTCTTTCCGACCCCTCCCTGCTATACTGGATAGCAGGAAAGGAAGTGCTAAGTTTGAAACTGCCTTGCCCAATCACAAGGAGTGAATTGGATCAGCTTTCGGTGTCCCTTGAAAACCTGATCGAAGACGCGCCCGATGCAAGCGCTGCGGGAAATGCTGTTTCCGCTCTTGAAAAATTCAATGCTCTCCGCTCTGATATCACGCCCGACGAGTTGACCGCCTCAAAAATAGCTCTGCAATACGATCTTAATATCTTTGAGGCTGCGGTAAAGCACGGCTTGCCCGCAAAGAAACGTTTAAAATTTGAAAAGTGCATTCGGGATATCCGCTCCCTGCTGCACAAGTTCCTCTATGCGTCGTTTGAATAAACGGCGCACTTCTTTTTCTCTCTTAAGTCTGCGTGACAGGGTGGCGCGCGCTGCGCTGTCTATCGGCTCCCGCTTCTTCCGCTTGATTCGCGCCCTCGGCGGCCGGTATGTACCCTGAAAAATGTTCATTCTTTCCCGGCTCTGCCTATCCGCTTTTTCTTCTGCTGTCATGTTCATTCGTCCCTCTCTTGTCTTGCCGTTTTCTTCCTGCTACAATAAGAGCAGAAAGGATGTGTTGTTATGATGCTCAATCAAGAGTGTGTGCGTGATCTTCTCATCTATATTGAGCAAAACCAGCCCGTCAAATCAGACGGCCACCCTGAAAGCTTTAAACTCATGCAGTATTGCTCCGCCTGCATGGAGCAGCATGCATATACCCTTGGCGATATCAATCTTGCCGTCCGCTATCTCGCAGATAAACAGCTGACCGAAGCCGGAAACCTAAATGGCCATACTCGCCGCATGATCGTCATGCGCATCACAGCTACGGGCTATGATTACCTTGGCGCAATCCGCGATGCCTCCCGCTGGAACACACTCAAGCAGAAATTCGGCAAGATATTTGATTCCTCAGCGCCCGTGCTGGTCGAAATGCTTCTCAAGCATCTGATCTCACTCGGCTGACAAGGTGCAGCAGCGCCGCCGCGTATGCCTCGACCGCTGTCCGCTCGTCGCCCTCCATGCGAAACGAGAGGTCGGTTAATTTCTCGCCCAAATCCTCCGCCAGCTCACACGCGCCCTTGTCCGTCACTGCCCGCAGCAGCAGGCCGTCGCGTTCCGCTTCGCTAAATGGCATATTTACAGCTTTATCCGCCGATTCGCCGCCTAAGCGGATTTCCGCGGCCTCCAGCGTGGCATATTCCCGCGCATAATCCCCGCCCCCGGCGGGAATTTTTTTGTTTCCCATCTCCTCACACCATCCTTTCCGGCTCTGCCGGCGGCGCGAAGCGCAACGGTGACTCACCCAGCGCCGCGCAAATACGAAAGTACATCATCACTCCCATTCGGTGCTTACCGGAAAACACCGAATTTACGGTTGCTGCCGAAATGCCCATTCTTTGTGCAAGCTCCGCCTGCGTTATTCTGTGCTCCCGCAAGTATCGCCTGATCCTTTGGTATGTCATTGTCTTACACCGCCTTTCCCGGCTCCGCCGGCGGCGCAACCAATGCCGCGCCCTGCGCCTGCAGCCCCCGCTTAATCATAATGCGGAGAATCTCTGAGTAGGAGCACTTACAAAACTCATCCGTTTTCCGGAGTTCATATACAGCTCGCTCGATTTCCGGCGGCAGGCTAATTGTTTTTCTTGCCATTTCTGTCATAACATATCCCTCCAAATAGTGGTGAACTGGCGAACCCTATGCCTGCATTATAGTTCACCATTTCGGAACTGTCAAGCGTTTTTTTCTTGACATCAGTTCATCACCGATGTATTATTGACGCATAGGAGGTGATTCATATGCCCACAGATAAACCCCGTTTTACAATCACTGTTGATCCTGAATTACTGCAACAAATTGAAGATTTTCGCTATACGCATCGCATCAAAAATCAAACGCAAGCAGTCATTTCATTGATGGAGCTCGGTTTGCAAGAGATCATAAAAAACATTCCTGTTCAGCAGGCCTCTGCGCCCAATCCATATGCCGCCGATGAGGTGCAGATTATTGAGGACTACCGCGCTTTTAACGATGAAGGCAAAGAAAAAATCCGCGATTATGTCGCGGATTTGAAGTGCAATTCCAGATATAAAAAACGTGCTAAGCCTATCATGGACAA